>JAUHXL010000440.1 GCA_030426945.1 bacterium | reverse complement strand
CGGTGATCGACGGGCGCAGCACCTTGATGGCGACCGTGTCGCCGGTGAGCTCGTCGTGGCAGCGCCACACCTCGCCCATGCCGCCGACGCCGAGGCGGTTGAGCAAGGCGTAGCGGCCCGCGACGATTAGCGCGTCGCCGGGTGTGTGTTCATGGTCCGAAGACACCGCGACAGTTTCGCCCGTCGGCGCGCGGAAGGAAAGCCCGGCGCCGCCCTTTGCCGTCACCGATCAGAGACGACCGACATCCTTCAACATCATCAGCCGGATCTCGCTCATGTCCTCCATCGCGAAGCGGACGCCCTCGCGGCCGAGCCCGGAGTCCTTCACGCCGCCGTAGGGCATGCTGTCGACCCGCACCGAGGGCACGTCGTTGATGACCACGCCGCCCACGTCGAGGTGATCCCAGGCGTAGAACGCCCGGTTGAGGTCCTTGGTGAAGATGCCCGCCTGCAACCCGAAGGCGCTGTCGTCGACCGCCGCGCAGGCCGCCGCGAAGTCGTCGAAGGGCTCGAGGCAGGCCAGGGGCCCGAAGGCCTCCTCGGCGCTGGCTTTACAGTCGCGCGGTACGTTCTCGAGCAGCGTCGCCTGGAAGAAGCGGCCGTCCTTCTCGCCGCCGCACAGCACCTTGGCGCCGGCGTCCACCGCCTCGCGCGTCCACGCCTCGAGGCGCGCGGCGTCCTTCTCGGTGATCATCGGCCCGAGGAAGGTGTCGTCGTCGAGCGGGTTGCCCGCCTTCAGCGCCCGCGTCGCCTCGACGAGGCGCTCCTTGAGTTCGGCGTAGATCGAGCGGTGGATCAGGATGCGCTGCACGCCGATGCAGCTCTGACCGCTCTGATAGAACGCGCCCACCACCATGCGCTCGACCACGCGGTCGAGGTCCACCCCCTCGTCGACCACGCAGGCGGCGTTGCCGCCGAGCTCGAGCACCACCTTCTTCTTGCCGGCCCGGGCCTTCAGCTTCCAGCCGACCTCGGGCGAGCCGGTGAAGGACAGCAGCTTCAGCCGCGGATCCTCGGTGAAGGCGTCCGCCCCGTCCCGCGTGCAGGGCAGGATGCTGAAGGCGCCCTTGGGCAGGTCGGTCTCGGCGAGGATCTCACCGAGGATGATCGCCCCCACCGGCGTCAGCGAGGCGGGCTTGAGCACGAACGGGCAGCCGACCGCGATGGCCGGCGCGATCTTGTGGGCCGCCAGGTTGATCGGGAAGTTGAAGGGCGAGATGAAGCTGCACGGGCCGATGGGCACGCGCTTCCAGATGGCTTGGTAGCCCTCGGCGCGCGGCGAGATGTCGAGGGGCTGGTGCTCGCCGTAGATGCGCACGGCCTCCTCGGCGGCGATGCGGAAGGTGTCGATGCCCCGCGTGACCTCGCCGCGGGCGTCCTTGATCGGCTTGCCGGCCTCGACGCACAGGGCGCGCGAGAGCTCCTCGTGGCGCTCGCCGAGCCGCTTCACCACGTGGTTCAGCACCGCCTGCCGCGCGTGCGCCGGCATGCGCCGCATGGGCTCGGCGGCGTGGACGGCGGCGGCGATGGCTCGGTCGATGGCGTCCGCGTCGGCCTGGGCCACGCGCGTGGCCACCTCGCCGGTGTACTTGTCCGTCACCACGAGGTCTTCGTTGGCCTGCACGGCCTCGTTGGCGAGGTAGTAGGGGTAGCGGTCGGCGAGCTGGGCCATGGCGTGCTCCTCGTCTTGCGGTTGACCCGCAGCATCCCACCTCGCGCTGCGGGCCGAAAGGCTCTGTCGCGGAGGGGACGGAGGAGGGACGCGCGAAGAGGGTCGCTTGTCGCGACCGGGGTGCAGGACGTAAACAAGGGGTGCAGACGCTCGGGGTGGGTCGTGGTCGTGGTCGTGGTCGTGGTCGATTTCGGCGCAACAACGCCCTTCGTTGTCCGATGAAGACGTCGGACCACGGGGGCGAACAATGTTCGGATTCGAGAGGCTCGACGTCTATCAGCTTGCGCTGCGCTTCGTTGTCAGCGCGTCGAGGATCATCGACAGGTTTCCGAAGGGACAGGCGGCGCTCGCCGATCAACTCCGGCGCGCGTCGATGTCGATTGTCCTCAATATCGCAGAGGGCTCGGGCAGGATCGGCCGCGCGGACGCCGCGCGACACGTCGCGATTGCGCGGGGCTCGGCGATGGAATGCGCTGCAATTTTGGATATTTGTCGTGTGCTCGAGTTGACCGGGGCAGATGAACTGAACGCAGGTCGCGGCATGCTGGCGCGGATTGTCCAGATGCTGACGAGGCTGCAGCACACGGGTCGCAACTGACGACGACCACGACCACGACCACGACCACGACCACGGAGAACGACGCCATGCACCCCGCATCCGCAGCAAGCACTCGACGGTGGGGACTTCGATGATCTCAGCGGCCTTGGGACGTGTTCGCCGATCGCGCACGCTGAGCGCGATGCGTTCGCTGGCGACGCTGGCGACGCCGCCGACCTTCGAGGCGGACGCGCCGACCGCCAGCGGCCTGGCGTACACGGGCACCGCGGGGCGGCGGGGGGTGCCGCCCCTGGCCGACGTGTACCTGCCCGACGGCCCCGGGCCGCACCCCTCGGTGGTGGTGGTGCACGGCGGCGGCTTCACCGTGGGCTCTCGGCGCATGAAGCCCGTGCGCTACCTGGCCACCGAGCTGCGCCGGGCGGGCGTCGCCGTGGCGGCCATCGACTACCGGCTCGTCTTCCGCGGTGGCCGCCTCGACGAGGCCCTCGACGACGTCGACGCCGCCGTGCGCTGGTGGGCGCGCCAGGCCGACGCCCTCGATCTCGATCCCGCGGCCGTGCAGGTGTGCGGCTTCTCGGCCGGCGGCACGCTGACGCTGCTGTCGGCGCCGCGCACGGCACCCCTGGTGGCGGGCTACGTCAGCATCTTCGGCCTGTACGACTTCGCCGCGCTGGGCGGCGGGGCCTCGCAGCTGTTGACCCGCCTGGTCCACCGCACCGGCGACCGCGCCGTGTGGCGCGCGCGCTCGCCGCTGAACGCCGCGCCCATCGAGCGGCCGGTGGTGCTGCTGCACGGCACGCGCGACACCTTGGTCGACATCGGGCAGGCCCGCGCGCTGGCCGCCCGGCGCGCCGAGGCCGGGTTGCCGGTGCGGCTGCTCGAGTACGACGGCGAGGAGCACGCCTTCCTCTGCGACGCCCGGCGCCCCGCGGCGCAGCAGGCGGTGGCGGACGTGCTGGCGGTGGTGCGGGGCGGCGCGTGACGCGGCCGCTGATCGCGATCCTGCTGCTGGCGGCCACGGCGGCGGAGGCCCAGCCGGGCGCCTGGCGCCACCAGTCCAACCTGCAGGCGCGCAGCAACCGACCCGGCTTCGGCCTGCTGTCGTTCACCGGCTACCGCCAGCGCTTCTTCGACGACGACGCCGGCCTGCTGCTGCGGGCGGCCTACCTCGAGGCTGGCGCGGTGACCCAGCTGAGCCCCGCCTCGTTCCATCCCGGTGTCTACGTCGAGGCCGTGCCCCTCGCGCCCATCCTGCTGCGCGCCAGCGTCACGCGGCTGATGTACTTCGGCACCTTCGGCCCCATCTCGACCACCCCGTCGCCCCAGTCCGAGTGGGACGAGGACTTCCTGCGCGACATCCAGCAGGACGGCGGGCGCCCGGGCGGCGGCTTCCTCGCCGAGGGGCTGGCGCTGCTGCGGCTGAAGGTCGGGCCGGTGGTGGCGCTGTGGGAGAACCGGCTGAGCTACGTCACCGCCGACGTGCCCGAGGGGGCGGGCTGGTACGAGCCGATCACCGACCTGCTGATGGCGCAGGAGGAGCGCCTGCACACGATGAAGACCACCGCGGGCTACATCGTGTGGGGCACCATCCCCGGCGAGCGCAGCCTGGTGGTGGGCGGGCACTGGGAGCGCTACACGACGCTCGAGTCGGCGGTGCGGCGCGACATCGTCGGGCTGGTGGCGCTGTGGAAGGCGACCGACTGGGGCGGCGCGCCGGTGACCTTCCTGGGGTTGGCGGGCGTGATGGCGGACGACGCGTACCGGACCGGCGAGCCCTACATCGGGGCGGTGATGCGCGTGGACGTGGGTGGGCCCGAGCCATGAGACGGCCGTGGATCGGGCTGGGCCTGCTGATCGGCCTGGGGGGCTGCTCGGAGGGCGAGAAGGGTGGAGGCACGGCGTCCCCGCGCAGCGCGGCGCCGCGGCGCGACGCCGAAGCGCTGCCCGACGCCGAGGTGGACGCGGCCCTGATCGCCTGCCGCCTCAACAGCGACTGCCCGCCCGGCTTCTATTGCAAGGACGCCGTGTGCAGCTTCGACTGCCGCGTCGACCGCGACTGCCCGCGCGGGTGGGTGTGCGAGAGCGGCGAGTGTACCGAGCCCATGCCGGATCCGCCCTGCGTGGACGACCGCGCGTGCGGGGCGCCGGCGATGGTGTGCGAGGGCGGCGCGTGCGTGCCGGGCTGCGGCAGCGCGGGCTGCCCCGGCGGCGCGTCCTGCGACGCGGCCACCGGGCGCTGCGGCGACGCGCCCTTCGACTGCAACGAGAGCGGCTGCGGCGCCGACGAGGTGTGCGATCCCAGCGGCGTCTGCCTGCCCGTCGAGCGCTGCGATCCCGGAAGCTGCGGCCTACGTGAGCGCTGCGACGAGCGCACCGGCGAGTGCGTGCCGCGCTGCGAGGTGGGGGACTGCCCCGCCGGCCAGCGCTGCGACGCGGCCAGCGGCGTCTGCGTGCCCGACGACCGCCCGCCGCCCGACTGCACGACGCTCGGCTGCCCGGCGGGCCAACGCTGCGACGCGCCCAGCGGTGACTGCGTGCCCGACGGCCCGGCCGACGGTGACTTCGCCAGCCAGTGCGTCGAGGGGCGCGACTGCACCAGCGACATCTGCCTCGGCCTGGCCAACGGCGGCGGGGTCTGCTCGAAGCTGTGCTGTGACGAGGCCGAGTGTCCCCTGGGCTCGGGCTGCATCTACTTCAACGGCGTGCGGGTGTGCGTGCCCGGCGAGGTGGTCGGCTTCGACTTCGACCTGCGCGAGGGCCAGGCCTGCGGCGGGGTGGGGGAGTGCCAGAGCGATCTGTGCGACGACCGCTGCCTGGGCACCTGCTGCACCACCGCCGACTGCGGCGGGCGGATCTGTCGCTGGGCGCCGACGTTGCTGGGTGAGCGCCCGCGCGCCCTGTGCGACGTGCCCCTCGGCTTCGGCCAGACCGGCGCGCCCTGCGGTGAGGATCCGCTGCTCATCCAGTTCGACTGCCTCAGCAACGTCTGCGTCGCCAACCCCGAGTTCGGCCAGCCCGGCCAGCCGCCGGGCGTCTGCGCCGATCTCTGCTGCACCCACGCCGATTGCCCCGGCGGCACCGGCTGCGGCCAGGTCGTCGGCCCGCCCGAAGGCAACGGCGTCGGCAACGTGGTCACCGCCTGCGTGCCCCTGCCGCGCGGCCAGACCCCCGACGGCGACGCCTGCGCCAGCGACGAAGCCTGCCAGTCCGGCCACTGCGTCGAGGCCGTCTGCCGCCAGCCCTGCTGCACCGACAACCACTGCCCTCAGCCCCTGCGCTGCCTGCCCCGCGACGGCCAGCAGGGGATCCAGATCCGGGTGTGCGCCGAGCCCGTTCGCTGAGCGTCCGGCCGCGCGGCAGGTGACAGCGCGCGGCGCGCGGGTTTAAGGTCGCCCCATGCTCGACCTGCGCCGCATCGCCCTGTTCACCCGCGACGAGACCCAGGACTACCGCCTGGAGTCGATGGGCCGCCTGTTCCGCCGCGCCCACATCGAGGTCGTCACCGAGGGGCCCGACGTCACCCCCGGCTCGGTCGACCTGGTCATCGCGCTGGGCGGCGACGGCACGGTCATCCGCGCGCTGCAGGCGCACCCGGGCACGCCGGTGCTGGCGGTCAACTTCGGCACCGTCGGCTTCCTCACCCAGAGCGATCGCGAGCACCTCGACCGCACGCTGGTGCGCCTGCTCAGCGACGACTACTTCATCGAGGAGCGCCTGACCCTCGAGGTCACCTACCGCGGTCAAGCGCACCGCTGCATCAACGAGGTCGTGATCAAGGGCAGCACCTCGATGATCGAGGTGCACTGCGACATCAACGGCCGCCGCATCCACAGCCCGCGCGGCGACGGCATCATCGTCGGCACGCCCACCGGCACGACGGCCTATCTGCTCAGCACGGGCGCGCCCGTCGTCGTGCCGGACGTGGACTGCATCATCCTCAAGCCGCTCAACGAGTACAGCTTCAGCAGCCGCTCGATCATCCTCGCCGGCGACGCCGACATCCGCCTCACGACCGTCGAGGGCCGCGAGCGCAACGTGTTCATGTCGGTCGACGGGGGGGAGCCCCTGCCGATCACCGCGGACGAGCCGGTCGACGTCCGGCGCTCGGCCGTGCCTGC
>JAUHXL010000439.1 GCA_030426945.1 bacterium | reverse complement strand
TACCTGATCAGCGCCCATGCCTGACGCCCGCATCCCCGCCCTGCCCGCCGGCCACGACCTGCGCGCCGCCGTCTTCTGGTGGGGCTTCCAGCTGCGCCGCATGATGCGCCGCCGCGGCGTGAAGCTGGCCGCCCTCGCCGTGGTGGGCATCTTCCTGCTGCTGAAGACGGTCGGCCGGTCGCGCCCCGCCGAGCTCGGGGCCCTCTTCGTGCTCGGCCTGCCGCCGCTGCTGGCGCTGTTCTTCGGCAGCGGCGTGATGCGCGAGGAGATCGAGGATCAGACGCTGACCTACCCCTTCTCGCGCCCGGTGGGCCGCGTCTGGCTCTACGGCGCCCGCGTGCTGGCCAGCGCCGCCCCCGTCGTCATCCTGACCGTGCCTTTCGCCGTCATGGCGGGCCTGGGCCTGGGCCCGCGCACGGCCACCGGCTACGCGCTGGGCGCCACCCTGGGCGGCGTCGCGTACACCTGCCTCTTCGCCCTCACCGGCCAGCTCATCAAGTGGCCGGCCTGGTTCGGCCTCGCCTTCCTGCTCTTCTGGGAGGCCGTGCTCGGCCGCGTGCCGGGCTTCCTCGGCCGCCTGACGCTGTCGACCCACGTGCGGTGCCTGGCCAACCTGCCGCCCACCGAGGGCCAGTTCGCCGCCGCGTGGACCGCCCCGCCCTTCGTCGTCAGCCTGTTGGTGCTGGTCGGCGTCGCGCTCGCGACGCTGTGGCTGGCCGGCGTGCGCGTGCGCCGCAAGGAGTTCGTGCTCACCCGCTGAGGCGGCTGGCGCTCAGCGGACGGGCAGGATCATCTCGAGGTAACGCCGGTTCTCCGGCGTCCAGACGGCGCGATCCTGCGGGGTCAGCTCGGCCCGCTCGGCGAAGGGCCGGTCGCGCCCGCAGTCCATGATCTGCCGGTCGCCGGACGCGTTGTGATACGGGCCGCAGCCCGGCGCCACCGGCAGCCCCAGCGAGTGCCCGATCTCGTGGCTGGTGGTGTTGCCCACCAGGTTGCCCAGCGTGCGCAGCGCGCGGTCGATGGCCGCCTGGCGCGGGCCGCCCCACTCCTCCTGCTTGGCGGGCTGATCGATGACCGGATCGAAGATCTCGTCGAAGACCGGGCTCGCCAGCGGGTTGTCGGTGCCGTTGCGCGCCGAGAGCTGCAGGAAGGACTCGACGAAGATGCCGCCGTAGGCCCCGTCGCTGTCGGCGTTGCGGCCGGCGAGCTTGTCGTCGAGGCGCTGGTTGCAGCGATCCAGCCCCGAGGTGTTGTCGAGCCCGAAGAGCTGCTGGGCGTTCGGATCCGGGCCGCCGATCTCCACGGTCGAGTACAAGAGGAAGTCGGTCGGCTGCTCGAGGCGGATCTCGAGGTTCACGCCGGCGTAGTCCCGCCGCACGACGTCGACGATGTGCGCCTTGACCTCGCGACTGAAGTCGCGCAGGCCGAACAGACGCAGGGAGTCGGTGAAGGCGGGCAGGAAGCGCAGCCACACCACCTGCTTCGAGGGCAGCACCTCGAAGGTCAGCGGCAGGGGCTCCCCCTCGGTGGTCACGCCGTCGAGCGTGGTGATCGGCGTCGCGCGCCCCACCAGCTCGCCCGGCTCGGCCCCCAGATCGCCGCTCTGGCACTCGAAGTCGTACTCCACCGTCATACTGAACAGCAGCTCGGTGCCGTCGACGTACAGCGGCGCCAGCTCGATGGGTGGGTTCAGGGGCCGGCTCTCGCCGCTGGCGGCGTGGAAGGTGCCCTCCAGCCGCACCACGGTCAGGCCCTGCGAGCCGCCGAGGAAGCCGTTGCCGAAGATGCGCACGGCCTGACCGCGGCTGGCGCTGGGCGTCGACAAGGCCTCGATGACCGGCGGCAGCAGGTCGG
The DNA here is from genome assembly GCA_030426945.1 of bacterium. GTDB lineage: Bacteria > Myxococcota_A > Bradymonadia > UBA7976 > UBA1532 > JACKDN01. Next base: position 4,496 of record JAUHXL010000439.1, on the reverse strand, counting down.
CCTCGAAGCGCACCCACTGACCCTCGGCCTTCCACCCGGGCCCCTCGTTGACCAGCCGCGCCTCGCCCTGGATGTGCCCCGGCTCGATGCCCACCCAGGCGGGATCGAAGACGAACGAGGCGCTGCCCCGGCCCCAGCCCGCCGCCTCGGCCGGCGGCGCGCAGGGCACGCTGTAGGCCTCGAGCGCGCGCGCCTCGCCGTCCCGGTCGCGCACGAAGGTGCCGCGCACGTCGATCAGCGTCTGGCCTTCGCTGCCGCGGATGAAGTCGGCCCCCAGCACCTCGATGGGGCTGGCCGGGAACATGCCGGGGGACACCTGGTCCAGCCGCGGGCTGAGGCGCTGCACCACCATCGCGCTGATCGCGACCTCGGCCGCGCCGCGCGCCTCGCCCAGCTTCCCCTCGAGCGTCAGCAGCCCTACCAGCTGGCCGTCGCCGACCGCCTGCAGCGCCTGCACCGGGAAGCGCACCCGCAGGGCCCGGTCGCTCAGGCGCTCGACGTCGAGCACCAGCTCGATCGGCCGCCCCTGCACCTGCCCCTCGACCACCGCCGCCCAGGCGGCGTCCTCGAGGAAGCCCGAGCCCAAAAGGTCGGCGCTCGTGCCGGGCAGCACGCGATCGAGGGACAGCGCGTCGATCGCGAACACCAGCTCGACGGGCTCGTCGGGGCCCTGATCCTCGCCGGCCGGATCGCTGCAGGCCCAGGCCAGCAGCAGCAGCGCCGGCGCCACCCAGCCGCCCCACCTCACGGCAGACACGCCATGCCTCCGGCGGCCGGCTTGCAGCGATAGCCCTCGGCGACGCGGCAGTCGCCGTCCCCCTGGCAGGCCTTCACGCACGCGTCGAAGCCGTCCAGGGTGCCGCAGACGGTGCCCTCGGGGCAGTCGCCGGCGCCCGCGCAGCCGCCGGCCGCGCAGTAGCCACCGGCCGTGGCGAAGCACACCTGCGCGCCCGCGCAGTCACGGTAGCTGGCGCAGCGCTGGCCCGGCCCAGCCGCGCCGGCCACGCCGCAGCCGCGCGAGAAGTCCTCGAAGCGCTTGCAGGCGTTGCCCGCCCGGCACTCGCGGTCGGCCTGACAGCGGGCCGCGCAGCTGCCGCCCGACGTGGCCGGATCCAGCCCCGCGCGGGGCGTCACGCAGCCGTGCGCGCCCTCGCAGTCGCCGAAGCCGCCACAGGTGTCCTCGATGCAGCCGCGCGCGCCGCAGTACTGCCCGGCCGCGCACTCCATCGTCGACTGGCACATCTGCACCTGATCCACCTCGATCAGCAGCCCATAGGCGTTGCTCACCGAGCGCGTGGCCCCGAACACCTCGACGATGTAGACGTCGTCGACCGCCGCCTCCACCTGCACCAGCTCCGCGTCGCGATAGCTCAGCGACTCGGCCACCACGGCCTCGTCGCTCACCCGGTACAGGCGCAGCTCGAGATCGCCCTCGCGGTGCTGGAAGGTGATGCCGGCGGTGATTATCTGACCCGCGCGCGCCTCGAAGCCGAAGAAGTCGGCGTCCTCGCGGCAGATGAACAGGTCCTCCTCGATCAGGGGCAGATCCTCGGCGTCGTAGAGCGTGGCGTCGTCGAGCGTGTCGTTGCCGTCGCCCGCGTCGTAGCGATCATCCGCGCACATCTGATCGCACTGGCCGGGGCCCGCCTCGATCTCGAGGGTGTACTGGTTCTGCGCGCCCTCGAAGGGGAACACCGCGACGATGGCCTCGCCCCCCTGCGGCACGCAGGGCTCGGTGACCTGCTCGACGTCCAGGCCGCCGTTGAGGCTCTGATAGGCGAAGTCGGGATCCCCGGGCAGCGCCATCGCCAGATCCAGGTCGCCGCGCGCGTCGGCGAAGATGGCCCGAACGGTGATCGCCTGCCCGGCCTCCACCGGCACCGCGAAGTAGTCCTCGTCTCCATCGCACAGGGTCAGCCCCTCGTGCGTGCCCTCGCCCAACGGGGCGGCGGCGACCGCCGTGTCGTTGCGCGCGCCCGCCTCGTAGGCGTCGTCGGCGCAGATCTGACCGCAGTTGAGATCCTGCGGCATGCACTGCAGCGAGGTGGTGCCGTCGCTGATGCTCTCGAGCTCGAGGCAGAGCTGGCCGGGGCCGCAGTCGACGTTCTCGCACGACACCCCACAGAAGCCTTCGCCGCGCAGGTTGACGCAGCGATCCGCGGGGCCGCCGCACTGCTGGTCGGCCACGCAGGGCGCGCACAGACCGTAGGTGCTGCCGCCGCCCTCGCCGCCCGTCGCGGTGAAGCGGAAGGTGCGGCTCTCGGTGGTGTGATCGCAGCGCGTCGAGTCGGGATCGTCGTTGTCGGTGGCGATGATCACGTAATAGACCTGCGCCGAGTCGCCCGGCGGCAGGTTCAGGTTGGGCACCGCCGCGGTCCAGCGGTCCCCCTGCCCAGGCGCGAACTCCACCACCTGCCAGCCCGAGGTGTCCGGCGAGGTCGGCGCCGGCTCGACGCCGGGATCGACGGTGAAGGCCAGCACGGGCGGCGCCTTGAAGCCGACGTCGTCGCGGATGGTCGCCTCGATGGGGTAGTTCAGCGGGCCCGCGAACGCGCCCGGCTCGGTGTGCTCGATGACCGGCGGCTCACCGGCGCAGCCGGCCCCCGCGGTGCGCTTGAAGCGGATGGTGAAGCGCTTCGAGATCTCCTGGTCGCTGCCCTTCACCCGCGCGGTGAAGACGACGGTGTGGGACAGGCTGAGGTCGAGCTGCGCCTCGGTGGGGCACCAGTCGAAGTAGCCCAGCTTCCTCCCCGGCGGCACCACCAGCGTCGGGGCGCGACAGTCGTTGGGCGCGCCGGGCTCGCCGCAGCGCGCGGCGGGCGGCGGGGTCATGGTCAGCTCGATCTGGTCGGCCGCGTAGGCCTCGCTCTTCACCTCGACGTCGAGCTGATTGACGCACTCGGTCTGCCCCAGATCGACCGCCATGCCCGCGCCGGGCGGCGCGCCGAAGCGCAGCCCCCCACCGCTCGAGACGCCGTCGTCCTCGACCCGAAGCTGGATCGACTCGCTGGCCTGACCGCCCCGGCCGTCCTTGACCGTGAAGGTGACGGTGAAGGCCTTCGAGCGCTCGCCGCCGGTCTCGGCGACGCCGGGGGTCCAGGTGAAGATGGCCAGCTCGTTGCTGACCTCCGTGAGGCGAGGCCGCCCGCCCGTGCCGGCGGTCTGCGTGACCGGGGCCGGGTCGATGTCGAAGGTGTAGGAGAGAGAGTCCTGGTCGGGATCCCCGGCGCGCACCTCGATGGTGCCGCTCTGGTTCACCTTGAAGACGGCGTCGTCGATCGGCAGCAGCGTCGGGTCGCGGTTCGACTCCTCGGCGCAGCCCGTGGCCAGCGCCGCCGCCACCACCACGACACCCACGCCCCACGCCGGCAGGGTTCTTCGCACTCGGTCCTCCCCAGTCGCCCTCGGACGACGCGCCCCGCGCGCCGCCTCCCGAGCGACACCGTACCAGGGGCAGTATGGTCAGCACACGACGTGCCAGCAAAGTCGCGCCGACGGCATTGGGCGGGGGCGAGGTCGGGGTTATGCTGCGCCCATGCGACGCATCTCCACCTTGCTGGTCCTGTGCTTGGGCGGCTGCGGCAACGCCCCGCCCGTGGTGCCCCCCGCCCAGCCGACGCCGGGGGCCGCCTGCAACGTGCTCGAGCCGCCCGCCGCGAAGGCCGGCGAGCCGACGACGAACCTGGGGGCGCTGCGCCCGGGGACGCCCGCGGGGCCGGGCAAGCCCCGCTCGGTGGAGGCGCTGCTGGCGATGCACCACCCGCCGGCGGAGGCCCAGTGGAAGGCGCTGCCCCCCGGCGCCGACGACGCCCTGGTGGCCATCGCCCGCGACACGGAGGCCCCGGTCACCCGGCGCGCGCGGGCGCTGTCGGCGCTGGCCCTGCGCGGCGCGCCGCAGGGCCGACAGCAGCTCGCCGCGACGCTCGGCGACCCCGGGGCGGACGCCACCCTGCGCCGCACGAGCGCGCGGGCGCTGGCCGACACCTACCTGGCCACCGACGCGGACGCCCTCGAGCCCCTGCGCGCCGCGCTGGCCGATCCCGACGCCCAGCTGCGCGCCGCCGTCGCGCAGGCGCTCGCCCCCCACGCCACGCGCGACGACGTGCGCGCCGCGCTGCAGGCCCGCGCCGCCGCCGAGCAGGACGCCCAGGTGAAGGCCGCGCTCGACGCCGCGCTGGCCCCGCCGACCCCCTGACGCGCCCCCTTCCGCGCCCCGCGCAGAGGGTCTAAGGTGTCGCCCGCACCACGCGAGGAGGACAGGGCATGGCCACCATCGAACACGTTCACGCACGCGAGATCCTGGACAGCCGCGGCAACCCGACCGTCGAGGTCGAGGTCCGCCTCGTCGGCGGGGGCGAGGGCCGGTTCGCGGTGCCGTCGGGCGCGTCGACCGGCGAGCACGAGGCGATCGAGCTGCGCGACGGCGACAAGGGGCGCTACCTGGGCAAGGGCGTCCTGAAGGCGGTGGCCCACGTCAACGAGGTGCTCGGGCCGGC
>JAUHXL010000438.1 GCA_030426945.1 bacterium | reverse complement strand
GCACGTCCGCTCGCCGTCGACCGCGCAGATGCCGACCCCCGCCGTGCAGGGCTCGCCCAGCGACGGGAAGTCCTCGTCCACCTGCCCGTCGTCGTCGTCGTCGCGCCCGTTGCAGCGCTCGGGGCTGGTGGCGGGGCAGGTGGGATCGGCGTCGCAGGGATCGAGCTGATCGGGAACGCCGTCGTCGTCGGCGTCGTTGGTCAGGCTCTCGAGCGCGTCGGGCTTGCCGTCGCCGTCGGTGTCGCGCGCGTCGATCACGCCCTCGCCCGGCCGGTACTCCACCTCGAAGCCATCCGGGCGGCCGTCACCGTCGGTGTCGGGATCGTCCGGGTTGGTGCCGATCGCCACCTCGACCGCGTCGGGCAGGCCGTCGCTGTCCCCGTCCGTGTCCTCGGTGGGATAGCAACGCGCGCCGATGCACAGATTGTCGGCCGGGCAGTCCGCGGCGCTGGCGCAGTCCTCGGCGGCGCTGCCGTCGCCGTCGTCGCAGGCCGCGAGGGCGGCCGACAGCGCGAGCGCGAGCGCGGCGTGGCGCCGAGCGAGAGAGCGGATCGTCATGGGAACCTCGCGAGAAGAGTCGACGGCCCCATGGTGGGCGTCGGGGGGGTTTCGCGCAACGCACCCGCACGGAGGCCGCGAGGCACCGCTCTCGCAGGCACGCGGCGGGCCCGCGCGCGCCCCGGGGCGTGCCCGGCGCTCAGTAGCGCAGCACCGCGGCCACCGGCGCGTCCGGCCCCAGCAGCTCCTCGGGCACCGAGATCACCTGGCCCCCGTTGAGCCACGTCTCCCTCGCCGCGCGCTCGACGAGATCCTCGACCGCCTCGCCCTCGGCCGCGAAGGACACGCGATGCGTCGTGGGATCGATCCGCCCCAGCCGGTGCACCTCGGGATCGACCAGCAGCGTGTCCACGCGGCCCTCGACCGCGGCGGGCACCACCTCGCCCACGCCCGTGACCGCCCGGCCGTGGGCCACCATGCCGGGCAGCCGCTGCAGGGGGCGGTCCCGCCGCTGCGCCCGCACGGCCTGCTCGACCACCGCCCAGGACCGCCCGTGCAGCGCCTCTTCGCTCAGCGACTCGACGCCCAGCTCGACCCCCTCGGGCAGCAGCTGCGGCAGATGGGCCACCTCGCGGAAGCGCGCCTGCAGGTGGGGCTGGCCGGCCAGCACCAAGGGCACGCGCGGATCGAGGAAGGGCCCCAGCGCCGCGGCGAGGCGACCGAAGAACTGCCTCACCTCGGCGTCGGGCGAGGGCTCGGCCGAGTGGCCGTGGTAGATGGGGCGGCTGCCGCCGCGCCCGGCGCTGTGGAACTGCAGGTTCGCGCGGGGCGAGTCGTAGCCGACGGCGTCCTCGAGGCGACGGGGCGCCCCCTCGGGCAGCTTCTGAGGCTGCATGACGAAGCGATCACATTCGAAGAGGCGCACCTCACCGAGGCTCAACGTCAGGACGTCGAAGGCCTGGTTGCTCGCCAGCAGCGCGAGGATCGGCGCGACGCGGAAGGTGTCGGCGACGGTCACCTCGGCCTGGGTCTCGGTGGGCAGCTTCACCCAGCGCAGGACGTCGCGGGAGCGGAAGACCGCCAGCCCCTCCTCCTGGTGCTGCCAGAAGTCGCGGTCGTCGATCTGCGCGATCAGGGGCGCGAGCAGCGGATCCTCGCCGGGCCGCTCGATCGCGAGGCGTTCGGCCGCCTCGCGCACGAGGTTCTTGAAACGGGTGGCGTTCTGGCGCGTCTCCGCGCCGGCCTTCGCCATCGGCGCGTAGATCGACACCGCCGGCGCGGTCGCCTGCTCGACCAGTGTCCGCAGCTCGTGGTCTCGGATGGGGGTGCTCAAGTGGGTCTCCCTTCATCGGTGCGTACCGGTGGGGTCGCAAGGGGCATGCCCACCCCGCGGCGCGCCCGACCGGCCCCCCGCGAGGGTCAACCTGGGACGGGACTGCGCGCCGCGGGGCAAAGCGCGCCAGGGGAAGCGAACCGGGCGGGCGACCGCCGTCGGCACGGACCTTGAACCGCTGCGGGCCGACTCCGAGAGCGAGGTGTTCCATGCTGAAGTGGGCGTTCATCTTCCTGGCCATCGCGATCATCGCCGGCGGCCTGGGTTTCACGGGCATCGCCGGCGCCGCCGCCGGCATCGCCAAGCTGCTGTTCTTCGTCGCCCTGGCCGTCTTCCTGGTGATCGGCGGGTTGGTGCTGTTCACCGCGGGCAAGCTGGCGGGCTGAGCGCGGCGCCCGCCGTCACGTCCTCGTCACCAATGCGCCGTTGACCCACCCGTGAGCGCCGCCTACCCTCGCGCCGCACGCACGGGAGGTCAGCTTGAGCGCGCCGATCGCCGCCGATCCCATCGTCGAGTTGGTGGGGGTGTCGAAGGACTACCCACTCGGCAAGTTGACCGTCCAGGCCCTGCGCGGCGTCGACCTGCGCATCGAGCGCGGGGCCTTCATCGCCATCGCCGGCCCCTCGGGCAGCGGCAAGACGACGCTGCTGAACCTCGTCGGCTGCGTCGACGTGCCCACCGCGGGCGCGGTGCGCATCGAGGGGCAGTCCACCAGCGAGCTGTCCGAGAAGCAGCTGACCACGCTGCGGCTGCACAAGCTGGGCTTCATCTTCCAGTCCTTCAACCTCGTCGGCGTGCTGGACGTCTTCCAGAACGTCGAGCTGCCGCTGCTGCTGCAGGGCGGCCTCACCGGCGCCGAGCGAAAGCGGCGCGTGGCCGAGATGGTCGACAAGGTGGGCCTCACCCCGCAGACGCGCCAGCGCCCCAACGAGCTCAGCGGCGGCCAGCGCCAGCGCGTCGCCATCGCGCGCGCCCTGGTCACCCGCCCGGCGATCGTGATGGCCGACGAGCCCACCGCCAACCTCGACTCGACCACGGGCGGCGCGATCATCGAGCTGATGAAGGACATCAACCGCGAGGACCACACCACCTTCATCTTCTCGACCCACGACGCCAACGTGATGAGCCACGCCCGCCGGCTGGTGGAGCTGGTCGACGGGCGCATCGCCGCCGACCACCCCGTCGCCGAGGCCGACTGAGGTGGCGGGCTCCCCCCTCGCGCAGGCCCGCGTGCTGGCGCAGATGGCGCTGCGCAGCCTGGCCAGCCACAAGGTGAAGAGCCTGATCGTCGGATCGATCATGGTGTTCGGCACCGCGCTCGTGGTGGTGGGCACGTCGCTGCTCGACAGCGTCGAGGCCGGCATGGAGCGCAGCATCGTCAAGAGCCTGTCCGGCCACCTGCAGCTCTACGACGCCGAGGCCAAGGACGACCTCGCGCTCTTCGGCGGCGCGACGATGGGCGGGGACGATTACGGCGAGGTGCCCGACTTCGGCGAGGTGCAGCGGGTGGTGCAGGCGCAAGACGGCGTCGAGGCCGTCGTGCCGATGGGCCTGGGCATCGCGAACATGAGCCGCGGCAGCGAGCTCGACCGGGCGCTCGACGCGCTGCGCCGGGCCGTCGAGGCCGGCGACGCGGCCACGCGCGAGGCGATGATCCACCGGGTGCAGCGCCTGCTCGAGCTGACGCGCGCCGACCTCACCAACAGCCGGGCCATCACCGCCGACACCACCGACCTGGACGCCAACCTGGCCCACGTCGAGCGCGCCCAGCAGGCCGCCTTCTGGGCGCCCTTCCGCGGCGACGATCTGGACGCCAAGCGCGCCGCGCTCGACTTCCTCGACACGCAGGTCGCCCCGGCGGGCGGCGACGGCGTCCAATACTACCTCCGCTACCTCGGCACCGACCTGCCCCTCTTCGCCCGGGTCTTCGATCGCTTCCGCATCGTCGAGGGCGAGCCGGTGCCCGAGGGTCGCCGCGGGCTGCTGATCAACAAGCGCTTCGCCGACAGCCAGCTGAAGCTGAAGGTGGCGCGCCTGCTCGACGACCTGCACGACGCCGTGACGCTGAACGACGCGCGCATCGCCGACGACGCCGCGCTGACCGCCAAGGCGCGGCAGGCGCGCAGCCTCTACGGATCGCTGACGCTGATGCTGGCGCCCGAGGACGCCGCCGCCCTCGAGGCGGCGCTCCGGGCGGAGTTTCCCGACGTCGCGCCGACCGACGGCCAGAGCCCGCTCGACGCGCTGGTGCAGGCCGCGCTGACCGTCGACGACGACACGCTGAAGGCGCGCTACGCCTTCTTCTACGCGCAGATCGCGCCGCGCGTCGCGCTCTACCCGTTCCGCGTGGGCGATGTGTTGACGCTGCGCGCGTTCACCAAGCGGGGCTACATGAAGTCGGTGAACGTGAAGGTGTACGGCACCTTCGAGTTCGCCGGGCTGGAACGCTCCGAGCTGAGCGGCGCCGCGAACCTGGTCGATCTGATGACCTTCCGCGACCTGTACGGCCAGATGACCGAGGCGCAGCAGGCCGAGCTGAAGGCGATCCAGGCCGAGGTGGGGCTCGAGCGCGTCGACCGGGCGGACGCCGAGGACGCCTTCTTCGGCGGCGACGGCGACAGCGTCGAGAAGACCGCCGACGGCAGCGTCTTCGGCGACTTCGACGTCGCCCGCATCGAGCGCGAGGCCGGCACCCGGGTCGCCGATGATCGCCCGTTCACCCGCGAGCAGATGGTCGACGGGGTGGTGCTGAACGCCGCCGTGGTGCTGAAGGACGGCGTGGATCTCGACGACGCGCAGGCGCGCATCCAGGCCGCGGTGGACGCGGCCGGCCTGCGGCTGAAGGTGGTGGACTGGCGCGCCGCGTCCGGCGTGATCGGTCAGTTCGTGATGGTCATCCGCGGCGTGCTGCTGCTGGCCATCGGCATCATCTTCATCGTGGCCCTGGTCATCATCAACAACTCGATGCTGATGGCGACGCTCGAGCGGGTCCGCGAGATCGGCACGCTGCGCGCCATCGGCGCCCAGCGGCGCTTCGTGATGGCGATGGTGATGCTCGAGACGCTGGTGCTGGGGCTGCTGAGCGGGACGGTGGGCGCGGGCCTCGGCGCGGCGCTGGTGAGCTGGATGGGATCGGTGGGCATCCCGGCCAAGAACGACATCCTGGTGTTCCTGTTCTCGGGGCCGCGCCTGCACCCCGCCGTGGGCGCGAGCAACCTGCTGGTGGCGCTCGTGGTCATCCTGGTGGTCAGCCTGATCAGCACCTGGTACCCGGCGCGCATCGCGACCCGGGTGCAGCCCGTCGAAGCGATGCGGGAGGCCTGAGCGATGCGGATGTTGTTGCTCGTGGCCGCGCGCAACCTGCGGCAGGGGGGCCGCCGCACGCTCCTGCTGGGCCTGGCGCTGGCGATGGTGACCGGCCTGCTGGTGTTCCTGCTCGCGCTCTCGCGCGGCGTCAACGTCAGCATGACCCAGGCCGCCACGACGCTGTCCTCGGGCCACGTGAACGTCGCGGGCTTCTACAAGGCCACCCCCGACGACGTGGCGCCGATGATTCAGGGCGTCGACGCCATCCGCCGCATCGCCCTGGAGAACACCCCCGGCCTCGACCACGTGCTCGACCGCCACCGTGGGTGGTGCAAGGTGATCAGCGAGACGAGCTCGATGTGGGTGGGCCTGCACGGCATCGAGGTGGACGAGGAGGGCGGGCTGTTCGCGCAGCTGACGATGGCCGATCCCTCGACCTACGTGCAGGGCGATCCGGCGGCGGCGCGGCCCAGCGAGCCGCGGCGCCTGAGCGAGCCGGGCACCATCATGCTGTTCACCAGCCAGGCCGAGCGCCTCGGGGTGCAGGTCGGCGACCAGGTGACGCTGCGCACCGAGACGCTGCGCGGGCAGAGCAACACCGCCGACCTCACCGTGGTCGCGGTGGCGAAGGATCTGGGGCTGATGAGCACCTGGGCCGCCTTCGTGCCCAAGGAGGCCGTGCGCTCGCTCTACGGCCTGAAGGCCGACACCAGCGGTGCGGTGCACCTGTACCTCGACGACATCGAGCGCGCGCCGGCGGTCATGGCGCACCTGCGCGAGGTGTTCACCGAGGCGGGCTACGACGTGATGGATCACGATCCCCAGCCCTTCTTCATGAAGTTCGAGACGGTGATGGGTCAGGACTGGACCGGCCAGAAGCTGGATCTGACCATCTGGCGCGACGAGGTGTCGTTCTTGACCTGGGTGCTGACCGCCATCGACTCGGTGTCCTTCCTGCTGACCGGCATCCTCGCGGTGCTGATCGCCATCGGCATCATGAACGCGCTCTACATCGCGGTGCGCGAACGCACCGGCGAGGTGGGCACGCTGCGGGCCATCGGCATGGGGCGCGGGCGGGTGCTGGCCCTGTTCGTGATCGAGGCGATGCTGCTCGGCCTCGTGGCCACCAGCGTCGGGGCGACGCTCAGCGCGATCATCGCGCTGATCATCGACGCCGTCGGCGTGCCGCTGCCCTGGACGGCGGCGCAGGCCATCTTCATGAATGACCACCTGAGCCTCGTCGTCGCGCCCGCGCAT
>JAUHXL010000021.1 GCA_030426945.1 bacterium | reverse complement strand
GGCGGCGTCGGCCGGGGCGGCGTCGCCCTCGACGGCCGAGGGATCCTCCGCCTCGGTCGCCTCGTCCTCGCGCGCCCGCGCCGCCTCTTCGGCCTGCTGCTGCTGGAGCTCGGCGCGGGCGCGGGCGGCGATCTGCGTCGCCTGCGCGGCCACCGCCCGATCCTGGCCCGAGGGCTCGGCGGGCGCGAGGGCGGCGCGGCGGACGACCTCCATCTTGCGCACCGTCTCGGCCGGATCGGCGGCCTCGCCGATGTCGATGGGCACCTCGCCCCCGACGGCGTAGCGCTTGCCGTCGGGCCCCGACTGGTACTCGTACGAGGGCGAGCCGGCGTAGCGGCCACCGACCGCCTGGTGGGCTTGCTCGTGGGTGCGCACCTCGCGGTCCCGGGCCGCGAGCGTCTGGACCAGCTTCAGCTCCTCCTCGGTGAGCGCGGGCTGGCCCGGCCGGTCGGCGCGGGCGCCTCCATCGGCGGGGGGGTCCTCGGCGGCGCCCTCGGGGGGCGGGGCGCCCCCGGGGGGCGGAGCGCCCTCGGGGGGCGGGGCGCCCGCGGGGGGCGCAGCGCCCACGGGGGGCGGGAGGCCCTCGGGGGGCGGAGCGCCCTCGGGGGGCGGGGCGCCCTCGGGGGGCGGGGCGCCCTCGGGGGGCGGAGCGCCCTCGGGGGGCGGGGCGCCCTCGGGGGGCGGCGGCCGCAGCGCGACCAGCGCGTCGCGGGCCGTGCGGGTGGGAGTGGTGGGCGCGTAGACCGGGGGGCGGTCGCCGGTGGCGGCGAGGGCGCCCGCCGCCCCGGACAGCCGGACGAAGTCGCCGGTGCGGGGATCGCGCGCTTCGCCCCGCCGGCCCTCGGCGCGGCCGTCCCGCCGCTGCTCACGTTCGTCGCGTCCGTTCTCGCCCCGATCCGCCGGCCGCGGCCCGCGCGCCGGCGCCGCCGCGGCCCGCGCCCCGTCCGCCGCGGTCGCCGCGGCCTCGGGCTGCGCGTCGGCGCGCAGGCTGGGCGGGCGCGCGATCGCCCCGCTCACCGCGAAGGCCCCTGCGAGGTGGGTATGAACCGCCGGCATCGTCCCAGGTCGTCCGCGGGCCGAAGACCGGCCCGGTCGGTACATCGACGGTCAGCCCCACGGCTTGAGAAAAAAGATCGAAAAAAGTGGGCGCCCGCCCCCCGGAGGCCAGCGACGGATTTGCGGACGACTACACGGTGCGATATGTAGGTTCAGGTCGTCTCGACCGGGGAGGAACCCATGGCCCACTCGATGCGCGCGGTCGCCGTCCTGCTCTTCGCCTTGCTGGGCCTGTCGGCCGTGGGGGTGGCCGCCACCGAGCGCGCCCCGGCGCCGGCCGACGCGCTCTCGGCGAGCCCCTACCCCAAGGTGCGCATCGCGTCCGCGCTCAGCCTCGCCCGGAGGGGCGGTGACGTGAGCCAGCGGCGCCTGGTCGCGCTGCTGGCGGATCCGCACCCGCTGGTGCGCCTGACCGCCGCGCACGCCCTGCGCCGCCTGGGCGCGGTCGGCGCGCTGGCCCGCCTCGAGCAGGATCCCGACGCCGCCGTGCGCGCGCTGGCGCGCGCCGCCCGCTGACCGCCGCGACGCGCCGCCTGCGTGCGCGGCGTTTACGGTCGGGCCGCCGCGTGCTACGTCCACCGTTGAGCACAGGACGAGGCCGCCGGCGACGCTGATCCGGGCGGTCCGCGGAACACCGGGGAGGAGACGATGAGCCTGGCCGACGCGACGAGGGCCGTGGGCGCGCAGCCGGCCTCGATCGAAGCCCGCGCCCGGGTCTGTGCGGAGCTGGCCGCGCGGGGCGTGCCCGCGGCCGGCGCCTGCTGGGCGCGCACCATCGAGCTGGCCGCCCGGCGAGGGCACTTCTTCGCTGCCTTGACGCTGGCCCGCCGTCACCTGCAGGGCCGCGCCCGGGACGAGGCCCTGCGCGCGCTGGCCGCCGACTACGGCGCCGGCCGCCCGCGGGGTCGCCGCCCGCCGCCGACCATGCCGCCCGCCCGCCCGGTCGAGCCGCCGGAGGATCCCGCGGCGCTCACCGCCTTCGCCGTCAAGCTGTGCACCGATCTCGGCGGCCTGGTGCCGCCGGAGCGCGCGCCCCAGCCCGACGTGCCCCTCTTCTCGGCGCTCGAGCCCGCCGCCTTCGTCGCGCTGGCCGAGGCCCTGACCGAGGTGCCCCTGCGGTCGGGCGACGTGCTGACCGCGCAGGGCGCCGTCGAGAGCGCCCTCTACCTGCTCGGTCAGGGCCGCGCCGAGGTCCGGCAGATCCAGCCCGGCGGCGCCGAGCGCGTGCTGGCCGAGGTGCGCGCGCCGGCGCTGGTGGGCGAGATGTCGCTGCTGACGGCGGTGCCCCGGCGGGCCACGGTGCGCGCCGACGGTCCGGGGCTGGCCTGGCGCATCGACGCCCAGACCTTGGCCGCGCTCGGCGCGCGACAGCCGGGGCTGGCCGCTCAGCTGGTCGAGCTGGTGAAGGCCCGCCTCCTGAGCAACCTCGTCAACCACAGCGCGCTCTTGCGGGATCTGCCCGACACCGCCTCGGTGCTCGGCCGCTTCAGCCTCGTCGAGGTGCCCGCCGGCGCCGAGGTCATCGCCCAGGGCGCGCCGCCGCCGGGCCTCTTCCTGCTGCTGCACGGCGCCGCCGAGGTGTGGGCCCATGGCCCGAACGGCACCGCGCGGGTCGCGCAGCTCAGCGAGGGCGACGCCTTCGGCGAGATGTCGCTGTTGTCCGGCGAGCCCACGACGGCGTCGGTGCGCCTGCCCGAGGGTGGGGTGCTGCTGCACCTCCCGGCCGCCGACTTTCGGCCGCACGCGCAGGAGGCGCAGGCCTTCAGCCGCGGGCTCGAGGCCCTCGCCGACATCCGCCGGGGCGAGCTCAACGACCTGGTCGAACCCCTCGAGGACACCTTCGAGGTGGTCGACGAGGCCTGGCTGGTGGACGAGTAGCCGGCCTTGGACACCCCCGACGGCAGGCGCGACTCCGCCAGCCTGGCCTGGCGCGTCACCGGCCGTCTGGCCGCGCTGGTGCTGACCGGCGTGGTGTTGATCACGCTGCGGCCGATCCTCATCCCGCTGGTGCTGGCCATCCTGTTGTCCTTCCTGGTGCTGCCGCTGGTCGCCTGGATGACGCGGCGTGGCGTGCCCGGCGCGCTGGCGATCATCGGCGCCGAGACGGCGGCCACGCTGCCCTTCCTCGGGCTGTTCCTGGTCTTCAGCGCGACCGTCGGCCCCGTCAGTCAGGCCCTGCCCAAGTACAAGGACCGGCTGATCTACCAAGCCAACCAGACCATCGAGGCCATCGTCGAGCGGGTGGGTGACACCGAGCAGCGCGAGGTGGTGCGGCGGGAGATCGGGGAGAACCTGCTGCCCGGCGCCTTCAGCGGCGTCGTGCAGTTCTTTCAGGACGGGGTGAGCGCGGCCACGACCGCCGTGGGCTATCTCTTCCTCACGCTGCTGTTGTGCGGCTTCATCCTGGTCGAGGGCCGCCGCTTCCACGAGAAGTTCGAGGAGGCCTACGGGCCGGAGCACCCGCTGTTGAACGCGCTCGAGGGCATCGGGCACGACGTGCGGGTGTACGTCGTCGCCAAGACGCTGATCAGCGCGCTCACCGGCTTCTTCGTGTGGATCTTCCTCGAGCTGTGCAACGTGGACTTCGCGGTGTTCTGGGGCCTGCTGGCCTTCCCACTCAACTTCGTGCCCACCGTGGGCGCCATCGTCGCGTCGCTGCCGCCGATCGTGGTGGCGATGGTCGATCCCGCGATGAGCGCCTGGGGCGCGGCGGGCGTGGCCATCGGCCTCCTCGCGATCAACGGCGCCATCGGCAGCGTGCTGGATCCGCGCTACGTCGGGCAGGCGGTGAAGGTGTCGCCGCTGGTGGTGTTCCTGTCGATGCTGATCTGGGGCACCTTGTGGGGGCCGATCGGGATGATCCTGGCGGTGCCGATCATGGTGTCGGTGAAGGTCGTGTGTGCGCGCATCCCGGCGCTCGAACCCATCGCGACCCTGATGAAGGGATGAGGGCGGCGCCGCTCGTGACGCTGATCGTCGGCGCGGCGATCGGCGCGGGGGGCGCCCTGGTGGCGCTGGGCCGATCAGACCCCGCGCCGCGCGCGGTCACGCCGCGCGGCGCCCTCGCGGGCGACGAGCAGGCCACCATCGATCTCTTCGCGCGCCTGGCCCCCTCGGTCGTCTCGATCACCACGCTGGCCGTCTACCGCGACGCGCTGACCCTGAACGCGAACGCGGTGCCGCAGGGCGCGGGCAGCGGCTTCATCTGGGACGACGCGGGCCACGTCGTCACCAACTTCCACGTCGTCGCGCAGGCGTCGGCCGTGCAGGTCACGCTGGACGACCACACCACCTGGCCGGCGCGCCTGGTGGGCGCGGCGCCCGAGAAGGATCTCGCCCTGCTGCGCATCGAGGCCCCGGCGGCCGCGCTGCACCCCATCCCGGTGGGCACCTCGGCCGATCTGCAGGTCGGCCAGTCGGTCTTCGCCATCGGCAACCCCTTCGGCCTCGATCACTCGCTGACCACCGGCATCGTGAGCGCCCTCGGCCGCACCATCGAGTCGATGAGCGGGCGGGAGATCGAGGGGGTCGTCCAGACCGACGCCGCGATCAACCCGGGCAACTCGGGCGGCCCGCTGCTCGACAGCGCGGGCCGGCTGGTGGGCGTCAACACGGCCATCCAGAGCCCCAGCGGGGCGAGCGCGGGCATCGGCTTCGCGGTGCCCGTCGACACCGTGAACCGCGTCGTGCCCCAGCTCATCCGCCACGGGCGGCTGGTGCGGCCGCGCCTGGGGGTCAACGTGGCCAGCGACGCCATCGCGCGGCGGCTGCGCATCGAGGGCCTGCTCGTGCTGTCGGTGGATCCGGACGGGCCCGCCGCCGAGGTGGGGCTCGTGGGCACGCGGCGGGATCTGCGCGGGGGCCTGATCCTCGGCGACGTCTTGCGGCAGCTCGAGGATCGACCGCTGCGCAGCGCCGACGACCTGCTCCTCGAGCTCGAGCAGCACGATCCGGGGGCGACGGTGCGCTTGATCGTCGAGCGCGCGGGCGCGCAGCGCACGGTGCAGGTGACGCTCGACGCGCCCCGCTGAGGTCGCGCGTCAGCGGCGCCGGGCGCGCGGGGCGAAGGTGATCGGCACGCGCGCGACGCAGGCGCCGTGGCGGCCGGCCGGCAGCTCCCCCATGACGCGCCCCAGACAGCCGCCGAGGGACTCGTCGATGAGCGTCGTCTCGACCACGCGGGCCGCGAAGGTGGCGCCCTCGGCGGTGAGCTCGAGCGTGACGCGGCCGGGCCGGACCTCGGCGCCGAAGGCCGCGGCGTGGCAGGCGGCCAGATCGTCGCGGCGCCCCTCGACGGCGCGCGCGAGCCCCTCGGTCAGCGTACAGCCGGGCTCGAAGGTCGGGCGCCCGAAGACCACCCGCGTCGTGGCGCGGGCCGGCGTCGCCGCGCGGGCGGTCGCCGGCTGGGGGAGCGGGACGGTGCGGGCCGGCGGCGCGCCGCGGAACGCGGCGGGCGCGAAGGGGGGCGGGATGCGCGCGCCCGCAGGGGGGGCCGCCGCGGCCGGATCCACGTCGCGTGGGGTCGGATCCCATCCCGCGATGCGCCAGGCGTCGGCCTGTCGCTCGAGCCAGAACTCGAGCACGCGCGACACCCCGTCGACCTCGACGAGGGCCTCGACCACCAGCCGGCCGTCGACCGTGCGCTGCCGCCACAGGCCCTCGAACCGATAGGCGGCCGGATCCTCGGCCAGCAGGCGCAGGGGGAAGTCGGCCGGATCGACCTCGCGCACGAAGCGCGGGCGCAGGGCCTCCGGCGGATCGAAGGCGTGGTCGCGCAGGAACACCTCGGCGGCGCGCGCGGGATCGTCCAGGGCCAGGGCGCCGAGGGGGGCGGCCTCGTCGCCGCAGCCGAGCAGCAGCGCGGCGAGCAGCGCGAGGGGCCGTCTCACGAGGGGCCCTCGGTGGCGATGGGCAGCTCGCCGGCCGCGCGCTGCGCGCTGCGCAACAACGACACGAGGGCGCCGTGGGCCCCGTCGGGATCGGCCTCGATGACGACGCCGGCGAGGGTGGGGTGGGCGGCGTGCAGCGCGGCGAAGGCGTCGGCCAGCGCCGCGTCGTCGGCGGCGCCGGCGGTGCGGGGCAGGGTGCGGACGTCGTCGCCCACCGTCAGCGTCACCGCGGCGATGTCCTGGCGGACGCGGGCGACCACCGGGTGCGCGCCCGGCGCGGCGGGCGCCCGGCGGGCGAGGGGCAGCTGACCAGGGCCGCCGTCCGCCCGGCGAACGACCAGCATCAGCGCCTCGGCGCCCGCCTCCTCGGCCCAGCGCGCCAGCAGCGCGTGGCGCAGGGCCGAGGCGTCGCGGGGCAGGGCGATGGCCACCTGGGGGCGGTAGGTGGCGTGGGCGTCGTGCGCCAGGGCCGTGCGCGTCGCGAGGGCGGCGCGCAGGGCCTCGACGGCGGGCTCGCGCCGGTTCGGCACGCGATGCACGCCGTCCACGTAGAGCGCGCCCTCGAGGGCCAGCAGCAGCACGGCCGCGGTGGGGCGTCCGGCGGCGTCGCGCCCGGCCAGCCCGCCGTTCCAGGGCTCGGCGTCGCGCACCACCGGCAGCCCCAGGGGCCCCAGCAGCGTCATCAGCCGGCGCTGCTCCTCGGGCGCCGCGACCGACTCGACGCGCCACGTCCCGTCGCCGGCCCGCCCGAGCTCGAAGGTGATCGCGGCCGGCCAGCCGTCGACCGTGAACGCGGCCTCGCCGGCCAGGCGGTCGGCCGTGAGGCGGCGCAGCTCGGCGGGGTGCAAGTAGCGATAGCGCGTGGCGTCGAGCTCGCGCGCCAACACCAGCTGCTCGGCGGCCGGCGCGCCGAAGCGGCGCGCGCGGGCCGTGGGATCGTGCAGATCCTCACCGAAGGCGGCGTTGACCACGGCCCAGGCCGACTCCGCGGCGGGCGCCGGGGGCCCGCCGGCCGGGCCACAGGCGGCCAGGGTCGCGGCCCACAGCAGGACGCGCGGCAGGTGATCTGCGACCCGACACGGGGTACCATGCCGCGCCGACCGATCCCCAGGTGAGTTCGTGGCCGACACCATCGCCCCATCGCTGAGCCAGGCGCGCCTCGACGACTTCGAAGCGTTCTGGCCCTACTATCTGCGCGAACACGCCCACCCGGTCAACCGGGCCCTGCACCTCGCGGGCACCGGCGCCGCGCTCGCCACGCTGGCCGCCTCGGCGGTCAACCCGCTCCTTTTGCCGCTGGTGCCCGTCGTGGGCTACGGCCCGGCGTGGATCGGCCACTTCGTGATCGAGAAGAACCGGCCGGCCACCTTCAGCTATCCGCTGTGGTCGCTGCGCGGTGATCTGCGCATGTTCCGGCTGGCCGTCAGCGGGCGGCTGGGTCCGCACCTCGAGCGGGCGCTGCAGGGCGCATGACCGCCTGGGTGCTGGTCTCGGCGCTCGCGCTCCTGCTGATCGGCTGGCGCCGGCGGTTGGTGCAGGCGCGCGTCGATCTGGCGGCGGCGGAGCGGCACCTGGGCTACCAGCGCGACCGCCTGCGCCGCCTGCTGCAGGCGCTGGGCGAGGCCGGCGCGCTGCCGCCCGCCGCCGACGAGGCGCAGCTCGAGGCGGCCCTGGCGCGGCTGGCCGAGGGCGCCCCGGCCGTGCGGATCAACCGACTGGCCGACGCGGCCGACGTGCTCCATCGGCTGCGCGCGACTCGCCGCATCCGCGACGCGCTGGCGGAGCGCTGGTGGGCCGAGCGCCGCCCGCTGCCTGCCCGCGCGCTGGCCCTGGGCCTGCCGCCGCCCGAGGACGCGTGATCCCGCGCCAGCTGCACGTCGAGCCCACGCCCGGCGAGGCCCCGCGGCTGCTCGCCCAGGACGCTGATCGCGTGGTGGTCGACAAGCCCGCGGGCTGGTTGACGCACGCCGACGGCGCGGGGCAGCGCCCGGACGTGGTCACGTGGCTGGGCGGCGGGGTCGGGGTGCACCAGCGCCTCGACGTCGACACCAGCGGCGTGCTGGCGTTCAGCCGGACGCCGGCGGGCGCGGCGGCGCTGCAGGGCGCGCTGCAGGGGCGCCGCGCCGAGAAGCGCTACCTGGCGGTGGTCGAGGGGGCCCCGCCGGCGGCCTCGGGCCGCCTCACCGGGGCGGTGCCGGCCGCGCCTGGGCTGGCGGCCGAGACCCGCTACCGCGTGCTGCGCCGGGGACCGGGCTGGACGCTGATCGAGGCCCGCCCGATCACCGGGCGCACGCATCAGATCCGCGCCCACCTCGCCGCGGCCGGGTGCCCGGTGCGGGCCGACGCGCGCTACGGGGATCCGCTGGATCTGCGCGCCCCGCGGCTCCTGCTGCATTGCGCGTCCCTGGCGCTGCCGGACGGCGCGCGCTGGGAGGCGCCCGCCCCGCCTGCCTTCGCGCCCTACCTGGCCGAGCCGCCGGCGGCCGCGCGCGCGGGCCTGTCCGCCGACGCCGACACCACCTGCTTTCGCGAGCTCGACGGCGACGCGGACGGCCACCCGGGCTGGACGGTCGACCGCTACGCCGACTGGCTGTGGGTGCAGCACGACGAGGGCGCGCCCCCCGGCCCGCTGCCCGCCGCCCGCGGCGTCTACACGGTCGTCGGTCGGCGCGACCGCTCGCGCGGCGGCCAGGCGGCGCCTGCGCTGACCGCCGGCGAGCCCGCGCCGCTGCCCCTGACCGTCGCCGAGCACGGCGTGCGCTACCGGGTCGAGCTGGGGCCCCAGCTGTCGACCGGCCTCTTCCTCGACCAGCGGCCCCAGCGCGCCTGGCTCGCGCGGCACGCCAGCGGGATGCGGGTGCTGAACACGTTCGCGCACGCGGGCGGGTTCTCGATCGCGGCGGCGACGGCGGGGGCCGAGACGGTCAGCGTCGACCTGTCCAAGGCCTGGCTCGACCGCATCCCGGCCCAGCTGATCGCCAACGGGGTGGAACCTTCCGGGCACGACGCGATCTATGGGGACGTGTTCGACTGGCTCGGCCGACTGGCGCGGCGCGGCCAACGCTTCGACCTGGTCGTGCTCGATCCGCCCAGCACCAGCGTGGGCAAGAAGAAGAGGCGGTGGTCCGCCGCGCGCGACTACCCGGATCTGGTGGCGCTGGCCGCCCCGCTCGTGGCGCCCGGGGGGCTCTTGTGGACCGCGACCAACCACCGCCAGCTCACGCCCCAGCGCTTCGCGGCGAAGGTGGCCGCGGGGCTGCCGCCGGGCGCCGCCCTCGAGCGGGTGTGTCCGCCGCCGGTGGATCATCCGTGCCCGACCGGGCCGGCCCCGGTGAAGACGTTCGTCTGGAGGTTCCCATGACCGCGCCGCCCGACACGCAGCGCCGCACGCGCCTGCTGCTGCTGGCCGGCATCGCCGTCGCCCTCGTCGCGTCGGTCGTGATGCACCTGAAGCTGGCCGAGCGCCGGGAGCGCGCCGAGCAGGGCGAGGTCGGCGGGCCGGCGGCGCAGGTGAAGCGCGCCCTCGAGGACGCCGACCGGGCGGTGATCAACCGCGATCCGCAGGCCGCCTGGAGCGCGCTGGTCGAGGCGCGCGACGGGCTGGACACGCTGCTCGAGGATCGCCCGTCCGCCCCGGATCTGCTGCGCGCGCGCATGCTGGTGGCGCGCCGGCTGGGGCACGTGGCGGAGCAGCGGGGGCAGGGCGAGGCGGCGCTGAGCAACCTGCAGGAGGCCTACGAGCGCGCCGCGGCGCTGCACGACGCCGATCCGGCCAACGACCAGACCCAGATGGATCGCCTGCAGACGGCCCGGGCGCTGGTCGAGTACCTGCGGGCGGTGCCGAACCACGCCGCCGCGGCGAAGGTGGCGCGGGACGCGGCCGAGGGCGTCGAGGGGCCGCTGGCCGGGTTGAACCCCAGCAGCACGCTGCGGGCGGCGCTGGCCGAGGTGTGGCTGGACGCGGCGCGGGCGCACGGGGAGCAGCAGGAGGCCGCGCCGATGCTGCGGGCCCTCGAGCGGGCGGTGGGGCAGGCGCGCGCGGCGACGGTCCGGGCCGAGGATCCGGTCAGCGCGCAGGCGCGGGTGTACCTGGCGCTGATGACCGCGGCCGAGCTGACCGCGGCGCGCGACGACGAGGGCAGCGCCGAGGCCTTCGAGCGCGACGCCATCGCCACGCTCGAGGTGCGGGAGCGGCTGCAGCCGCAGGATCTCGAGCTGCCGCGCACGCGGGCGGCGCTGAAGGTGCGCGTGGCGGATCGGGCGCAGAAGCTGGGCCGCCCGGATCGGGCGCGCGACGATCTGGAGCAGGCGCTGGCGCTGCGCCGAACGCTGGTCGAGGAGCACCCCGACAACGCGGCGCTGCGGGCGGATCTGGTGCGCAGCCTGAACCACCTGGCCGCGTTCCACTCGGCGGCCGGGCGTGATCGCGAGGCCCTCGAGGCCTACGCCGAGGCTGCGGAGCGGGCGAAGGGGCTGGCCGACGACGAGGCGCGCCTGCGGGTGCTGAGCCTGGGCAACCACGCGCAGCTGCTGGGTCGCCTGGACAAGACCCGCGAGGCCCGCGACGAGGCGGCCGAGGCCTACGCGCTGGCCGAGACGCTGCGGGCGAAGGGCGGCGCGGTGGCCGCTCTCGACGCGGTGGTGGCCGGGCTGCGCTACGCGCGGCTGCTGCGCGCGCCGCCCGGCGCCGACCGCAAGAAGGCGAAGGCGGTGGCCGAGGCCGAGCGGGCGAAGGTCGAGGCGTTCACCGGCAAGAAGGGCGAGCGGTACACCCAGACGGTGGAGGGGCTGGACGCGCTGCTGAAGGAGCTGCGCTGATCCCTGACCGGGGGGTGATTCGGACCCGTGGCTCCACCGCACACCCCGCCCTTGCGGTCGGGCGATCAGCGGTCAGCGGTCAGCTCTCAGCTCAGCCGCGACGATTGGGACCCTGTGCCCTGGTCGCGGCCCGTCGACCTGGCCCCGCGGTCCGGGCTCGGCACTGCGGACGGGGCCCGGCTGACAGCCAATAGCTGATAGCTGATAGCCGGTCGGAGCGAACCACCAGCGGCTGTTGGGCAGACCCCTCTGACCCGCGGCTACTCGCAGGTGCCCTCGGCGTTGCAGGTCGGGCGCTCGGCCGGGCAGGACATGCCGTCGAGGCACTCGACGCAGTCGCCCGTCTCGGCGCCCGGCGGGATGCGACACTCGGGGCGCTCGACGGGGCAGTCGAAGGACTCGCGGCACCCCGCCGGCTCGCCGCCGGCCACGCAGGTGTTGTCGTCGCCGCACACGGGCGCCTCGGCGGGGCACTGGGCGTCGTCGGTGCACTCGACGCACTGACCGCGCAGCCGCCCCTCGGCGATCAGGCAGGCCGGGCGCTCCTGGATGCAGTCGATGTCCACCTCGCAGGCGAGGGGGAAGTCGGTCGACGCCACGCAGTTGCCCTCGACGCTGCAGAAGGGGGCGGTCTCGCCGCAGTCCCGCTTCACGCGGCACTGCACGCAGCGGCCCTCCTCGCTCTCGACCTCGATCAGGCACCGCGGCGGGACGCCGAAGCCGCAGTCGCGATCGGTCTCGCAGGTGACGTTCAGCCCGCCGCCGGCGCCGCCCATGCCGGGCTCGCCGCCGGCGCCGGGCGTGCCGCCCATGCCGGGCTCGCCGCCCGCGCCGGGCGTGCCACCGGCGCCGGGCGCGCCGCCCGCGCCGGGCGTCCCCCCCGCGCCGGGCGTCCCCCCCGCGCCGGGCGTGCCGCCCGCGCCCGGGGCGCCGCCCGCGCCGGCGTCGGCCGGGCTGGTCGCGTCGTCGTCGTCGTCACAGCCGGCCAGCGCCAGACAGGCCAACCCCAGCACGAGCCCGAAGGTGCGCGCGTTCCGCATGATGTCCTCCCCATGTTTCGGCTGCGCGTCTTACTCGGCGGGGGCCTTTGGGTTCAAGCGCTTCACGAAGGCCAGGAGCCGATCGGCGACGACGTCGGGCGCCTCGAGGGGCAGGAAGTGGCCCGCGCCGGGCACCATCTCGACGCGGTACGGCGCGGCGAAGGACGCCGGGTGGGGCGCGTACAGGCCCGCCTCGATGCAGGGATCCAGGCTGCCGGCCAGCACCAGGGTGGGCACCGGCAGCGGGCGCATCAGGTGGCGGTAGAACGCCGGCCGACGCAGCATGCGGTAGTAGCCGATGGCGGCCTCGAAGGCGCCCGGCGCGATCAGCGCCTCGCGCGCCCGCCGCAGCGCGTCCGCGTCGGGCGCGGCGCGGGGCGTCCAGCGGCGCCACAGGCGATCGATCGCGCGCAGATCGTCCCGGCGAGCCCGTCGCGCGGCGCCCGGCGCGTTGAAGGCCAGCATGTAGCGGCTGGTGAGCACCTGCAGGGGGTGACGCGGCAGGTTGCCCAGCAGCATTGGCAGCGGGGGCACGCTCAGCCCGGCGACGCCCGCCAGACGGTGCGGGTGGGCCAGGGCCGTCGCGTAGGCGATCACGGCGCCCCAGTCGTGGCCCACGATCCACGACCTCTCGTCGCCGCCCAGCGCGTCGATCAGGCCCACCGCGTCGGCGACCAGCTCCGCCAGGCGCACCGGCGACCGCGGCACGTCGCTCGGCGGATACCCCCGCAGCGACGGCGCCGCGACGCGCCACCCCCGCGCCACCAGACGCTCGGCCAGCGGATCCATCGACGCGGCGGCGTCGGGGAAGCCGTGCAACAGCAGGGCGAGGGGCCCCGCGCCCGCGGTGCGCACCGCGAACCGCAGCCCTCCGACCTCGTGGTGTGAGACGCGCATGGGCGCAGTCAACCGCACCGCCGTTGACGTGTCGAGCCCGCGCTGCTACCCCGTCCGAGACCGGACGGGAGACGTGCATGAACAGGCTCTGGCTGGCCGCGCTGGCCCTGACGTGGGTGGCGGCCTGCGGCAACAAGAAGGACGACGCGGGCGGCGAGGCGCCGGGGGCCGACGCGCCTCAGGCGGCCCCAGCGGTGCCCCCCGCGCCCCCGAAGCCCGCCGTGAAGGTCGATTTTCCGGGCACGCGCGAGGGGGCGGAGGCGCTGCTGAAGTCCTTCCTGGTGCCCGAGGCGGACACCGTGGCGCTGTCGGCGGCGCTGCGCCCGAAGGCCGAGGACTACGCCGCCGTGTTCGTCGGTGACGCGGCCGAGCAGGCCCGCACCACGTACGCGCCCGCCTGGGACGCCGGCGCCATGCACGTGCGACCCAAGGAGGGGCAGTCGGCGCTGCGGGTGTGGTCGGCCACCGGCGCGCAGATCGCCGCGGGCGAGGGCGAGGCGGCCGAGTTCCCCGGCGGCTATCGCCAGATCGCCGCGAAGCTGAAGCCGGACGTCATGTTCTATCGCTTCAAGTTCGTCCGCCCCGGCGAGACCACGGGCCTGGCCTTCGACGGGCTGGTGCACGTCAACGGGCGCTGGGTGATGTTCCCGAAGCCGTACCGCGCGTTGCAGTGAGCCTCAGGGGTCCGTCATGACCGATCCGTGACCGAGTCGCCAGCGGCCCGTGACCCGCGGGCGGGGCCGCCGCGGCAGGATCGGGGGGCAGCGAACGGGAGGTCGGCATGGGCGTGAAGCGAGACGGGGTCGGCGGCCCTCGGCGTTGGGCCCGTTGGTCGGGCCTCGCGGCGCTCACCGCGACGCTCGCCGCGTGCGGCGGCGCGATGCAGCGGCCCGCGCCCGCCGACGAGGCCGCCGCGCCGCCGCAGATGCCCTTCGAGGGCATCACCGTGGTGGCCGCCGATCCCGTGCCCGCCGCCTTCGTCACCCACTACGGCGTGAACCCCACCATCGACACCGCCGAGGACGCGGTGTCGCGCTTCGCCGCCGACGTCGACACGGCGGCTTACGACCACGCGCGCGCCGCGTTGAGCGACGGGCGCCTGCCCGATCCGGGCGCGGTGCGGGTCGAGGCCTTCCTCAACGCCTTCGACTACGGCGACGCCCCGCCCGCCGCCGGGGCCGAGCTGGCGCTGCACGCCGAGGTCTTCCCGTCGCCCCACCGCCGGGGCTACCACGTCATGCGGGTGGCCCTGCGCGCGCGGCCCGCCGTCCGCCGCGCGCCGGCGCTGGTGGTGGTGGTGGCGGATCTCGCCGCGCCCAGCCCGCTCTTGCCCGCGGCCGTCGCGGGCCTGGTCGACGCCCTCGCGCTCGAGGACCAGGTCGCCGTGGTCGACGGTCGCGGCCGCGTCGTGCGCGCCCCCGGCCCCCCCGACGCGGCCGTGGTGCGCGCCGCCCTCGCCGAGGCAGCGCCCCGCGCGGCGGTGGGTGATCCGCGCGCCCTCGAGCGGGGCCTGGCGCTCGCCGTCGAGGCGCGCCCGGCCGGCGGCGTGGGCCACGTGATCTACTGCGCCGACGGATCGGCGGGGCCGGCCGGGCGCGCCCGCCGCGACGCCTTCGTCGCCGTCGTGGCCCGCCACGCCGGCGTCGGCGTCACGACGGTGGGCGTCGGGCACCGCCCCTACGACGACGCCCTGCTCGAGGATCTGACCCGCCGCGCGGGGGGCCGGTACCGCTTCGCGGCCGACGCCCAGGCGGCCGGCGCGGCGCTGCTCGACGTGGCCGGCCAGGACCTCGCGGTCGCCGCGCGCGACGTCCGCGTGCGCGTGGCCTTCGAGCCCGACGCCGTCACGCGCTACCGCCTGCTGGGCTACGAGGGCCGCCACGCCGGCGCCGCGCCCGGCCAGCCGCCCGGCGCCACCCTGGGCGCGTCGGCCGCCGTCACCGCGCTCTACGAGATCAAGCTGGCGCCGGGCGCCACGCATGCGCTGGCGACCCTCGAGGCGCGCTTCACGCCGCCCGACGGCGGCGCGGTGGAGGTGGTGAGCGCCGCCGTGCCGTGGTCGGTGGTCGCCGACGCGCCCTCCGCGCCCGGCCGCCTCGCCCTCGCCGCGGCCGGCCTGGCGGAGAAGCTGCGCGGCGCCTACTGGGCGCGGGCCCTGGACTACGATCTGCTGGTCGGCCTGCTCGATGGCCTGCCCGCGGGCTGGCGCAGCCGCGCCGACGTGGTCGGCCTGCGCGCGGCCACCGAGCGCGCCCGCGCCCTCGATCGGCGCGGTGATCGCTTCGCCGCCGAGGCGCCGCTGTCCGGCATGAGCTTCGACCACGTCCCCGTCGTGCGGCGCTGAGGCCGGGTGCGCGCTCGCCTGCTGCCCACCGCCCTGGCCCTGGGCCTGGCCCTGGTCGCGCTGGGCGTCGGGCTCTGGAGCCTGCAGCGTATCTTCGGTCGCGAGCGGGCGGACGCCCACGCGGCGGTCGAGGCGCGGCGGCTGCTGCTCGAGCAGTACGCGCTGACCTCGCTGGCGGGCACGCTGGCCGCGCGCCTCGAGGCCTCGGCGGCCGACCGCGCGGCGGCCGTGGCGGATCCGCTCGTCGGTGACGATGGGCTGTACCTGTGGCGGGACGGGGCCCAGGCGCTGCCCCGACGCTGGGCGCACCGACCGGGCGACGCGACGCCCGCGCGGGCCGTCTTCGCGGCCGCCCGCGCCGGCGAGGGCGCACCGGGTGAGGGGCCGCGCGCGGAGCGCGCCGGCCTGGCCGCCGAGGTCGTGGCCGCGCTGATCGCCGCCGACGACGCGGCCGTCGAGCGGGCGACCCGGGGGCTCCTGGCCCACCGGGCGCGCTTCCGCCTCGACGCCGCCTTCGATCTGCCGCTGACCCTGGGCGTGCTCGACCGGTTCCTGGCCGATGGCCGCCCGGATCCCGGCCTGCTGCGGGCCCTGCTGCACGAGGGCCTGACCGATCGGCAGGGCACTCACCTCGAGGGCCTGCAGCGGGCGCTCCTCGCGCGGCGCGACGCCTTCACCCGCGCCGACTTCGACTTCCTCGCGGGGCGCGCCGTGGCCCAGTCGATGGCCGCGGGGGCGCCCACCGACGCGTTCGAGGCCCGCGCGGCCGCCGCGCCCGCCGCCGAGCAGCCCTTCGCCGACGTCGACGCGCCGACCCTCGCCGCCGGGGGCGCGTGGTACGTCGCCCCGACCGAGGCGGACGCCCGCGCCGGCGTCGCCGTGGCGCTGCCGGCGCTGCTGGCCGAGCTCACCGCCGAGATGCGCGGCCGCGGTTTGCTGGCCCCCGACGACACGGTCGAGGCCGCGCCCTTCCAGCGGGCGCCGGTGCGCGGCGTGCCCCTGCGGGTGCGCTCGCCCACCTTCGCCGCCGCCCGCGCCCAGGCCACGCGCGCCTGGCGGGCGAAGACGGCCCTCAACGCCACCTGCGCGGCCCTGGCGCTGCTGCTGGCCGTCGTCGCGCTCGGCGCTCAGGCCAGGCGCCAGCGCTACCTCGAGCTCAAGAGCGACTTCGTCTCGACGGTCAGCCACGAGCTGCGCACGCCCCTGGCGTCCATCCGCGTGATGGCCGAGACGCTCGAGCGCCGCCTGGCCGACCTGCCGCGCGCCCGCGACTACCCGACCCGCATCGTCCAGGCCACCGACGCGCTGGGCCTCATGGTCGAGAACATCCTGTCCTTCAACCGCATCGACAAGGGGCGCTGGGTGGCGCGGCGCGAGCGGGTGGCCCTGGCCGCGCTGCTCGAGGCGGCCCACGCCCACGCCGAGGCCGCGGCGGAGCGCCCGCTGGACTGGCGCGTCGAGGGCGCCGAGGGCGTGCACCTCGAGGGTGATCCCGAGCTGCTGACGCTGCTGTTCCAGAACCTGGCCCGCAACGCCGCCCGCTACAACGCGCGCGACCCCATCGCGATCCACGTCGCCGTGGTCGCCGCCGAGCCCCTCACGGTCACCGTCGCCGACAACGGCCTGGGGGTGCCCGCCGACGCCCGGCGGCACGTCTTCACCGCGTTCTACCGGGTCCCTGGGCGCGACGCGCGCGGCAGCGGCCTGGGCCTGGCGCTCTGCCGGCGCATCATGGCGCTGCACGGGGGCCGCATCGAGCTGACCCGCACCGGGCCGGACGGCTCCCTGTTCACGCTGCGCTTCGGGAGGACCGCATCGGTGATTGGATGACCCCTGCGGTCGCCCCGTGCCCGTGCCCGTGCCCGATGGGTGGTCCCGGTCGGCTGGCCAGTCGATCCGAAAAGCGCCTTGGTTTCGAACCGTTGGGCGCCACCTCACGCCTGCGCAGCAGCTCGGGCACGGGCACGGGCACGTCCGACGGGTTGGGACGAGGACGCGGCTCGTCACGTATTGTCCCTGACCAGGCACGGATCGGGAGGACCGCATGAGCCGCATCCTGGTGGTCGAGGACGACGCCAACCTGCGCCTGGCCCTGCAGGACAACCTCGAGGACGAGGGGCACGACGTCGAGGCGGTGGGCACCATCGAGGCGGGCCGCGCCGCGTGGGCCGGCGGCGGCTTCGATCTGGTGGTGCTGGACCTGATGCTGCCCGACGGCGACGGCTACAGCCTGTGCCGCGCCCGCCGCGACGCCGGCGACGCGACGCTGGTGCTGATGCTCACCGCGCGCACGCTCGAGGACGATCTGGTGCGCGGCTTCGAGAGCGGGGCCGACGACTACCTCGCCAAGCCCTACCGCCTGCGCGAGCTGCTCGCCCGCGTCGACGCCCTGCTGCGCCGCGCCGGCGCCCGCCGCGCGCCGACCGGCCTGCGCCTCGGCGGCGTGGCCATCGATCGCGAGGCGCGCACGGTGCACGACGCCGCCGGCGCCGAGGTGGCGCTCACCCGCACCGAGTTCGATCTGCTGGTGTTCCTCGTCGAGCAGGCCGGGGTCGCCCTGTCGCGCGACGCCATCCTCGACGCCGTCTGGGGCGAGGACGTGGTGGTCGATCCGCGCACGGTCGACAACTTCGTCTCGAACCTGAAGAAGAAGCTGGGCTGGGGCCCGGACGCCGGCTGGGCCTTGCACGCCGTGCGCGGCGTCGGCTACCGGCTCGAGATCGTCTGAACCGTCTCGTCGAGGCAGGCCGGCGGCGCGTTGATCCGTCGCGGCGGTTGGAGGGGCTGTCAGCGGTCAGCTTTCAGCTCTCAGCCGGGCTCCGGACGCCGGGTTTGGCTCGCCCGTCCGGTCCCTGGCGGAGCGAGGCGACGTCCGACTGCCCGGCTGGAGTCGAAGCGGGGCCCGTGCCCGGTGAAGAAGAAGCTGAAAGCTCGGCGAAGCCGGCGAGCTGAAAGCTGAAAGCTGATAGCCGGTCCGGTCCACCGCAGGGCTCGACCGAGCGCCCCCCCGGTTCATCGCTGGGGCCGGTCGAGCGCCGTCCGCTCGACCGCTGGGCCCCGCTGGAAGCTCAGGCGGGATCGGGGGCCGCCAGCGCCAACCGGAAGTTCCACTCGCGCTCGCCCTCGCCTTGCACGCGCACGGTGCACCAGCCGCGGGTGGGGGCGTCCTCGGGCAGGCGCAGGGCGCCGAGGTGCAGGCCGGTCTCGGCGTCGTAGCGCAGGCGGGTGGGGGCGGCGTCCAGGCCGGGCAGCCAGGCGTGCAGGGTGAGCACCGCGGGGCCCTCGACGGCCAGCTCGATGGTCTCGCCGGGGGCCGCCCGGTCGGGCAGCCACGAGAGGGCCACGCTGTCCTGGGGCGAGGCCTCGGCGGCGGCGACGCGGGCGACCAGCATCGCGGCCAGGGTGAACCACAGCAGCGTGCTGGCGGGGGCGGCGGCGGCGTGGGCGGTGCGGACGGCGCGAGCGGAGCGGCGAAGCATGGTGACCTCCTGCGTCGGCCTCGGGTTTTGCAGCGGCTGTGCCACCGACCGGGGCCCGGCGGGCGGCCGCGCTGCGGCCCACGGGGGCATCGTACGATCAGAATCGTGGATCGGATCTACGATTGCGTGACTTCGAGCATCCGCGCGCGGATGGCCTCGGGCGTCACCGCGTCGGGCACCCACGACAGCCGCGGATAGCGCGCCTGCAGGTGCTTCAGCCGTCCGGCCTCGCGCGAGAAGTCGTAGGCCAGGATCACCGGCAGCCCGCCGTAGCCCGCCGCGTGCAGCGCGTTGAGCACGAACAGCCCCTGGTTGTTCTCGAGGTAGCGCCAGCCGCGCAGCGGATCGCCGTTGTGCTCGCGGGTGGCGGCCGCGTGGTCGCCCAGCAGATCGCCGCGCGGGATGCGGTCGAAGCGCATGTCGAGGTAGACGAGGTCGACGTCGCCGCCGGACAACGCGCTCAGGGCCGCCGCCCCGCTGCGCACCTGGCGGTAGGTGGGCCCGGGCACGAAGCGCGACAGGTTCTCGAGGTACTCGTCGCCGTCCTCGACGATCAGCACCGTCAGGTTCTCCAGAGCCATCACGCCTCCTCGTCGTCCTCGTCCGCGCGCGGCAGCTTCAGCACCACCGCCTTCGTCCACGGCGCCTCGGCCTCGCGCACGTCCAGGGTACCCTCGTAGCGCGACACCAGGTCGGCGGTCAGCCCCAAGCCCTCTTCGATGTACCGCCCGCGCAGCATCTCGGGCGTCAGCCGCTGGGGCGACGCGTCGCGCAGCAAGAACACCGCGCGCGCCAGGCCGGTGATCATGTCGACCTCGCTCTCCACCCGCAGCCCGATGCGCGCCGGCCCCGCGATCTCGCCGTGGCGCAGCGTCGACTGCAGCGCGTTGCGGATCAGGTTCGCCAGCACGTCCTCGAAGGCGTGGCGCGGGATGACCAGGCGGCAGGGCAGGGGGGCCTCGTCCTCGAGCAGCAGCGGTCCGACCGCGGCGTCCGCGAAGGCGGGCTCCCGCCGCGTCCGCTCGAACACGCCGCGCAGCAGATCCCCGTCGACCTCCAGCACCCGCAGGCGATCGAGCAGCGCCCGCACCGCCTCGTAGCCCTCGACGTTGAGCAGCCGCGTCGCGTGGCGCAGCGCGCGCAGCAGCCGGGCCCGGCCGCGCCGCCCCAGCCGATCCGCCCGATCCATCAGGGGCGCCGCCCGCCGCAGCACACCGAAGCCGCGCAGCAGCGCCGACAGCGCCGGATCCTTGCGCGCCAGGTTCAGCCGCTCGCCGTGCGACCGCCCGATGCGTCGCAGGCGGTCGGCATAGTCGCCCAGCCTTCGCGCCGCCGCGTCGCGTGGATCACCCAGCGGATCGCCCAGCAGGCTGGCCCGCGCCCAGGCGGCCTTGTCCGCGGCGTCGTCGGCGTCCTGATCCAGCGCGTCCACCAGCCCGGTCAGCACCATCGTGTTGTGCTTGAGCACCTCGTGCCGGATGGCCGACAGGATCTGCTGCACCTCCGGCCCGGCCTCGGGGTGCCGCCGGACCAGGCCGCCCAGATCGGTGCCGCCGAAGCGCCGCCGCAGCAGGCCGACGAGCAGCACCAGCGCGGACACCAACCCCAGGCCGACCGCCAGGTACACGGCCTGCACCCGCGCCTCCACGTCGGCCAGCAGCGCCTCGGCCTCCGGGCGCAGCCGATCCGCGTCCGCGTCGGCCAGATACGCGGTCAGCCGGTCGCGCGCCGCGTGCAGCGCGCCCCACTGCCGCGCGTCGCGCCACCAGCGTGGGCCGCGCCCGCCCGGCGTTCGCGCGTCGATGCGCGCCAGCCGCACGCTGGCGGTGCGCACGCCGGCCGCCTCGGCGCGCAGCAGCAGCGCCCGCGCCTCGTCCACGCGCCCCCGATCGCCCTCCAGCCGGCCGAGCTGTTCGACGATGGCCGGCTGCTCCGGATCGGTGTTCAGCGACCGCGCGAAGGCCTCGGCCGCCTCGTCCAACCGCCCGGCCGCCTGCAGGATGCGCCCCTCGAGGTTCAGCACCGGCACCCCGCGCAGGGCGTCGGGCAGGCCCCGCAGCTCCGCCATCGCGGCGTCCGGCTCGCCCTGCGCCATGTGCGCGCGCGCTCGCGCCAGCGCCCGCGGCAGCACGTCGTCGTCCTCGGCCGCGGGCGGCGTCGGCAGATCGGGCAGCGCCTCGCGCAGCGTCCGCTGCATGCTCAGCGCCTCGGCGGGCGCGGCGTCGGGCGGTTGGTCGGCCAGGTAGCGATCCACCTGGTGCAGCGCGCGTGGCAGGTCGCCCGCGGCGCGGTAGGCCTTGGCCAGATCCAGCCGAACGTCGGTCCAGTCGGGCCGAAGCTGCAGCACCCGCGCGTAGAACCAGGCCGCCTCGCCGGCCCGCTTCTGGGTCGCGTACAGCCGGGCCAGGCGCCGCACGTGGTCGGGGTTGGCGCCCTCGTAGGCCAGCGCGCGCAGGAGGTCCCGCTCGGCGTCGGCCGGGCGGTCGAGCCGCGCGTGGACCTCGCCCAGATCGGCGTGGGCGGCGGCGAAGCCGGGCGCCTGATCCACGGCCTGCAGCAGCAGCCCCTCCGCCGCCTCGAGCTCGCCCTGGCGCGCCATCGCGGCCGCCCGCTCGGCCAGGGCGCGGGCCTGCGCCGGCACCTCGTCGGTCGGCCGCGTCCAGCCGTAGCGCTTGGCCGCGCGCTCCACCTCGATGGCGCGGATGCGGCGCGCGGCGTCCTTCAGCAGCCCGTCGGGATCCTCCACCCGCCGGTACCACCGCAGGGCCTCGTCGTCCTTGCCGTAGGCGCGGTAGAAGTCGCCCACGCTCAGCGCCAGCGCGTCGTCCGCGGGCTGCAGCGCCAGCAGCTTCTGGTAGAAGCGCTCGGCCTCGGCGAAGCGCCCGCGGCGCGCGGCGAGCTCCGCCTGGCGGCGCACGATGCCCGGCTTGTTGCCCCGCAGCTCGCGGGCCCGCACCAGCAGCTGCGCGGCCTCCTCGAGCCGCCCCTCGTCGGCGCCGTCGACCGTCAGCAGATCGGCCAGGTTCAGGTGCGCGATCGAGCGCCGGCCGTCCATCGCCAGCGTCTCGCGGTAGAAGCGCTCCGCCTCGGCCCGGTTCCCCAGAATCTCGTACAAGTAGGCGAGGTTGTTGGTGATCTCGGCGTCGTGGGGGTCCAGGTCGTAGGCCTGACGGAAGGCGGTCAGCGCGGTGGGGAAGTCCTTGCGCTCGAAGGCGGCGAGCGCCTCGCGGTTCTTCGAGCGGGCCAGGTTCTTGATGGCGTCGTCGAACACCTCGGCCATCGCCGGGCCGGCGGTGGCGTCGGTCACCTCGGCGTCGGGCGCCCCGGCGTCCTGCGCGAGGGCGGGCAGGTGGAGCAGCGGCAGGAGCAGCAGAGCGCGCATGGCCCCCGCCGAAAGCAGCATGCGTGCCACCCGGCTCAGCCCTCGTCCCGCAGATCGCGCACCTTCAGGCCGAGCTGGTTGAAGCGCAGGCGCACCGCGCGGCCGCGCGTCGGATCGCCCAGCAGGCGCTCGGCCATGGCCTCGAAGTCGCCGTCGGTCTGCCGGAACAGGTGCACCAGGTACTGGGCCTCGACCGCCGTCGAAGCGGCGTTGAGCGTCTTGGCCGGGGCCAGCGTCACGCGCACCGCGTCGGGATCGAGCGCGCCCTCGTCGTCACCGGCGCGGGCGGGCGGCGCGCCCGCGAGCAGATCGCCGACCAGGCCCGGATCGACCTGAAGCCGCGGGTGGCGCAGCCGCACGCCCGCTTCGATGGCGTCGACCGCCGCCACCAGCGTGAAGGTCACGATGTTGTGCATCATCATCGCCAGCTCGCGCAGGTTGCCCGGCCACGGGTGCTCGGACAGGCGGCGCCAGGCGGGCTCGGGCAAGGCGATCTCCAGGGCGTCGCCCTCGTCGGCGGCCCGCTCGCGGCCGACCACCAGGATCAGCGGCGCCGCCGCGTCCAGCCCCAGGTGGGCGCCCACCTGCCCGCGCAGCGCGGCCACGTCGGCGTCGTCGCCCGCGCGCGCCACGAAGCGGCGGGCGAGGAAGGGCAGGTCGGCGGGGCGATCGCGCAGGGGGGGCAGCGTCACGCGGGTCGCCGGTGAGAGCCGCATGTACAGGTCGCTGCGGAAGCGCCCCGCCCGCACCGCTTCGGGCAGCGGCTCGTTGCTGGCCGCCACCACCTTCACGTCCACCTCGACCTCGCGGTTGCTGCCCAGGGGCCGCACCTTGCGATCCTGCAGCACCAACAGCAGCTGCTTCTGCACCTCGAGGGGCACGTTCTGCACCTCGTCGATGAACAGCGTGCCGCGGTGGGCCAGCTCGAACACGCCCTTCCGGTCGGCCACCGCGCCGGTGTAGGCGCCGCGCGTCGCGCCGAACAGGTGGGCGGGGATGAGATCGGTGGGCACCGTCGCCAGGTCGAGCACCACGAAGGGCCCGGTGCGCCCGCTGCGCGCGTGCAGGAAGCGCTCGGCCAGGAAGGACTTGCCGGTGCCCGTCTCGCCCTCGAGCACCACCGGCAGGCGGCCGCGGGCCAGCACGCCCAGGCGGCGCCGCACCGCGCGCAGGGCGGGGTCGCGCCCCCAGAGGACGGCGTCCTCCTCGGCCGACCGCGCGGCCTCGTGCAGGGCCGTGTTGATCCGGATGCGCAGCGCGTCGAGGTCGTCGGCCTCGAGCACGTAGGTCATCGACTGCGCGGCGAGCTCGTCGGCCACGTCGACGAGCGAGAGATCCTCGACCGCGGTCAGCAGCACCACGGGCAGCGCCGGCCACCGGGCGCGGATGGCGCGCAGGATGGCGACGCCCTGAAAGCGCCGCTGCCGGCGGACGGTCTTGCCCTCGGCCAGCGGCAGCAGGCGGTCCTGCGGCACGTCGAAGCGCATGTCGAGCAGCACCAGATCGACGCGATCGACCGCCGTCTCGAGGAAGTCGAGCGCGGCCGGCCCATCCGGGGCGCGGGGCTGATCGGCCAGCCCCGGATCGATCAGCTCGAAGTCGGCCGCGTGCCGGGCCAGCGCGTGGGCGTAGGTCTCGCCGTCGTCGACCAGCAGCAGGCGGGGCCGTTCATCCATCGGCGACCGCGTCCATGAGCGCGCGGATCGCCGGGGACAGGGCGGCCAGATCGGCGGTGAGCGCCGCGCGATCGAGGGGGGCGGGCGCGTCGAGACGGGCGTCCCAGGCCAGCGCGCGCGCGACGGCCTCGCGCAGGGCGTCGGCGGCCGGCCCCGCCGGGAGGGGCCCGACCTCGACGCGGAAGTCGTCCCACAGCGTGGCCGCGTCGGTGACCCCGTTGGGGCCTCGGCGGGTGCGGCGCAGCGCGTCGCGCGCGGCGGCCCGCACGGCCCGATCATCCGCGTCGGCCGGCAGCATCCGGAGGGGTAGCGGCGCGTGCTTGCCGAGGTCGTGCTGCAGATCGGCCAGCGCGTCCAGCAGATCGTCTCGCCTGTTGCTCACCATGTCTCCACCACGTCGAAGATGACCACGCCCTGCCGGCACATGGCGCTGGGATCCTCGGCCCGCACGGTGATGCGGTGCTCGCGTCCCGGCTCGGCGCCGGGCGGGCGGAGGCCGTCCCAGACCGCCACCGCCCAGCCGGCGCAGGGTCGCCCGGCCGTGCCCGGGCAGGTGCTGTCGGCGCGACCGAGGCATTCGCCGTCGAGCGCCAGCGACAGGCGTTCGGTCACCTGGGTCACCACCGTCACGGCCCGCAGGGGCTGCGTGCTGCTGGGGAGGGGATCGACGACCAGCACCGGATCGCGCCGCGTCGAGCACGAGCACACCTCCCAGGCGGCCGGCCCGCAGGCGGCGACCGGGGCGGCGGCGCACGGGGCCTCGCCCGCCACGCCGTTGCTGTCGAAGCACACCAGCGGCTGGCAGCCGCTCGCGTCCGGGGGCGGCGCGGCGTCCATGGGGGGCGCGGCGTCCATGGGGGGCGCGGCGTCGACGCGGGGCGCGGCGTCCAAGGGCAGCGCGGCGTCCAAGGGCAGCGCGGCGTCCGTGGGCAGCGTGGCGTCCGTGGGCAGCGTGGCGTCGGCGGACAGCGTGGCGTCCGTGGGCAGCGTGGCGTCCGCGGACAGCGTGGCGTCCGCGGACAGCGTGGCGTCGGCCCGTGGAGGCCCGTCCAGCGGCGGCGCGGCGTCCTGGGGCGGCGCGGCGTCGATCAGCGAGGCGGCGTCCGGCGAGCCCGCGTCCCGAGGCGACCCGTCGCGGGATTCGCCCCGGTCGTCGCGCGCGCCGTCGCCCGCCTGCAGCGGCCGCAGGGGCTCGTCGGCGGCCGCCGGGAACTCGACGAGGCAGCCCGCGGTGCCCCCCAGGGTCCCGAGGAGAAGGACGGCTGCGATGAGTCGTGCGCGCATGCGTGCGTCGCTGTATCGCACGCCACGCGGGTTGGCAACCGCTGTTCGGCCCGGCTCAGCGCGCCGGGCGCAGGCCGCTCAGCACCGCCTCGAGCTCCGCGGGGCCCACGACTCGCCCCCCGGCCGCCTCGACCGCCTCGCGCAGGGCCCCCGCCGCCCCGCCGCCGACGATCCACGGGCGGCCCGCGCAGGCCGCCGCGTACTCGGCCACCAGCGCGCCGGGCCGCGCCGGCGCCACCGTCACCGACAGCGCCACCAGATCCGGCTGCAGCCGCCGGCTGGCCGCCGCCAGCACGGCCGGCGTCGTGCGCGCGCCCAGCACGAAAGACCGGAAGCCGCGCTGCGCCAACCGGAAGGCGATGCCGTACAGGGGCAGCACGTGCAGCTCGTCGGCGAAGCAGCCGAGGATCGCGCGGCCCACCGGGCGCGCCGGCTGCGACAGCCGGTACAGATCCTGCGCGACGCTGCGCAGCACCTCGGTGGTGAGGTGCTCGCGGGCCATCGCCTCGCCGCTGTCCTCCCAGCGCTCGCCCACCGCGTAGCAGACCGGCACCATCACCTTCTCGTAGACGTCCACCGACGATCCCAGCAGCAGCGCCCGGCGCACCTCGGCCTCGAGGCGGTCGGGATCGAAGGCGTCGATGGCGGCCAGGATGCGCTCGCACAGCAGGTGGTAGGGATCGCGATCGACGGGCGGCGGGGCCGCCGGCTCGGCCCGGGCCACCTGATCCGCCGCCTCGCTGGGCGACAGGCCGGCCTCCATCAGGGCGACCAGGCGGCGCACTTGCGCCACGTCGTCGTCGTCGTACTGGCGGTGGCCGGCGTCGGTCCGGCGGGGCTCCGGCACGCCGTAGCGTCGCTCCCAGGAGCGCAGCGTGTTGGCCGGCACGCCGGTCAGCTCGGCCACCGTCTGGATCCGGTAGGTCAGCTGTCGTGCTCCCAGCTGCGCTCCTCTGCCGCCACCGCGACCAGCGCGTCGAAGGCGTGGCGCAGATCCCAGGCGAGGGCCGTCGGATCGTCGGCCAGGCGCTCGTCCGCGTCGTCCACCAGCACGGGCAGGCTCTCGCGCAAGAGGGCGTGGGTGCGCACCTCGTCGGGGGCGACCGTCGGGGGCAGCGCGTCCAGCAGGCCACGGGCGCAGCAGAGGTAGATCTGCGCGCAGCCGACGTGGCTGCCCGCGTTGTAGATGGGCGCGCCGTGCGACACCGCGAGGCTCAGCAGGTCGAAGGCCAGCGAGGCGGTCAGCGGGCGGCCGGCGCGGCGCAGATCATCGAAGAGGGTGTCGAGGGAGTGGACGGCGTCGGCGGTGTGGCGCGCGAGCAGGATGCGGTCGAAGCAGTGCCGCAGGGTCCAGGCGTGGGTGTCGGGATCGTCGTCGGGGTTGGCCTCGACCGTCGCGACGGCCCCGGCCAGCTCGTCGGCGACGGCCCCGAGGAGCGGACCGTCGTGGCCCACCAGGGTCTCCTCGAGGCGCTCGAGCAGGGCGCGGGCGGTGTGCAGGTACAGGCGCGCGCAGCCCTCGTGCGCGCCGACGTTGTAGATGGGCGCGCCGCGCTCGATGGCCAGGGCCAGCACCCCGCAGACGCGATCGAGGTGGGGCTCGTCCTCCATGCGGGCGAGGCGGATGTCGACGGCCACCAGGGCGCGCTCCACCTCGGCGTCGTCGGCGAGGCCGCCCCGGGCGCCGACGCGCAGGACGGCCTCGATGGCCTCGACGAGCCGCTCGCCGAGGTCGTCGGGCTCGGTGTCGTCGAGATCGAGCCAGCCGTTGGTGCCCGACAGGGGCAGGATGGCGGCGCCCTGCGCGACGGCCTTCAGCAGCACCGCGCTGGCGATGTCGCCGCAGGTGACCAGCACGCGGGCCGGGCTGAAGCGGTGATGAGCGCGGGTGGCGATGCCCCGATCGATCAGCACCGCGGCGAGCGCCTCGGCGAGCCCCGCGGTGTCTGCGTCGTGCAGCAGCAGGACGTCGAGCACGGTCAGGTCCCCGGGGCGCTGGCGCGCCGTGGTCGAGCGGCTTGGAAGCGCGCCACGACGCGGCGCACCACGACATAGAACGCGACGCCGTTGGCGATGCCGACGAGGGAGCCGCCCACCACCATCGGCCAGAAGATGCCGGCGAGGAAGCGATAGCCCTCGACGAGGCCACCCCAGAAGCCCAGGGCGGCGATCTGATCGAAGATGCCCTTGATGTCCTCGTAGGTCATCTCGCCGCCGGTGAAGACGACGCCCAGCTTGTAGGTGGCGAAGTAGATCGGGACGATGGTGACCGGGTTGGTGATCCAGGCCAGGGGCAGGCTGGCCACGACGTTCGCGCCGATGAGGCGGCAGATGAGGGCGCCCACGATCATCTGGATGCCGACGATGGGCTGGTAGGCGACGAAGGTGCCGATGAACACGCCCATGGCGATGTTGTGGGGCGAGTCGTCGAGCGTGAGCAGACGACGCCAGGCGCCGCGCAGACGCTCGACGAGGTTGGGGCGGACGGGGGCGCTCATCGGGACCAGATCACCTCCGGGGGCTCGGGGCCCCACGGTCTACCGGAGGAGCGACCGCCGCGCCAAGTCGAAAGGCGCGCCGACCGCCTGGTGAGGCCGCTCGTGACGATGGGCGGCGGCCCCTCGGAGTTTCAACTTGACGCGCGGGGGCGCGGACGTATGTGGTAGAATCTCGTGCAGCAGGATGGTAATGATTCAGTCCTGTGAAAATGCTGGCCGGGGACGCCCGGCCCGCCTGCGGCGATCCGGAGCGCCATGACCACCAACTTCACCCAGCAGAACGTCAGCCTGACCCTGCAGACGCCGCTGGCGGAGAACGAGCTGCTGCTGCGCTCGTTGCACGGTGAGGACCGCATCTCGGGGCTGTTCCACTATCAGCTGGAGCTGGTGTCCGAGAAGGCCGACGTCGACATGGCGGCGATCGTGGGTCAGCCCATGACGGCCTCGGTCGCCCACGACAGCGGAAAGTACGCCTTCAACGGCATCGTGTCGCGCTTCGTGCAGGCCGGCACCAACAAGCGCTTCACGACCTACTACGCCGAGCTCCGGCCCTGGCTGTGGATGCTGACGCTGGTCACCGACAGCCAGATCTACCAGGAGATGTCGGTCCTCGACATCATCGAGAAGGTCTTCGGCGATCACGGCTTCAGCGACTACAGCATCAAGGCGCAGGGCAGCTACAACCCGCGCGAGTACTGCGTCCAGTTCCAGGAGACCTGCTTCGACTTCGTCAGCCGGCTGATGGAGGATGAGGGCCTCTTCTACTTCTTCGAGCACGAAGAGGGGAAGCACACCCTGATCATCGCCGACGACGCCAGCGCCCACCAGCCCCGCGAGGATCAGGGCCCCGGTCGGGTGAAGACGCAGGACTCCACCTCGCCCGGCGAGGACATCATCACCCACCTCGCGCTCGAGCAGCAGGTGACGGTCGGCGGCTACGCCATGACCGACTACAACTTCGAGCGCCCGGCCACCGATCTCGGGGTCAACGTCGCCGGCGAGGCCGCCGAGCGCGAGATCTTCGAGTACCCGGGCGGCTTCGGGGTCAAGGGCGACGGCGAGTCGCGGGTGAAGGTGCGCATCGAGGCCCACGAGCTGCCGGCGAAGCTGGTGCGCGGCCAGAGCCACTGCCGCGGCTTCCTCAGCGGCTACAAGATGGAGGTCTGTGAGCACCTGCGCGACGACCTCAACGGCGAGTACGTGCTGCGGTGGGTCAGCCACCAGGTCAGCAAGAACCGCTACAGCAACACCTTCGAGGCCTTCCCGGCCGACGTGCCCTTTCGCCCGCAGCAGCTGACCCGCAAGCCGATGATGGTCGGCGCGCAGACGGCGGTGGTGGTGGGCAAGAGCGGTGAGGAGATCTTCACCGACAAGTACGGCCGCATCAAGGTGCAGTTCTTCTGGGACCGCTACGGCAAGAAGGACGACAAGGCCTCCTGCTGGATCCGCGTGGCCCAGGGCTGGGCGGGCAAGGGCTGGGGCGCCTGGTACCTGCCGCGCATCGGGCAGGAGGTGGTCGTCAGCTTCCTCGACGGCGACGTGGACCGCCCGCTGGTGACCGGCAGCGTCTACAACGCCGAGCAGACGGTGCCCTACAGCCTGCCCGGCGACGCCACCAAGTCGACGCTGAAGTCCGAGAGCAGCAAGGGCGGCGGCGGCAACAACGAGATCCGGTTCGAGGACAAGAAGGACAGCGAAGAGATCTACATCCACGCCCAGAAGGACATGAACACCGTCATCGAGAACGACATGACGCGTAAGGTCCTGAACACCGAGACGATCACGGTCAAGTCCGACCGCACGCGCGTCGTCGAGGAGGGCAACGAGACGCTGACCATCGAGAAGGGCAACCGGGACGTCAAGGTCGCCAAGGGCAACGAGACGTACCACGTCGAGGGCACGCGCGACGTGTCGGTGAAGGGCGACGAGACCCACACCAACGACGGCAACTTCACCCACGAGGTGAAGGGCAACTACGTGCTCAAGGTGAAGGGCGACATCACGATCGAGGCCAGCGGCAAGATCAGCATGAAGTCCGGCGCGGCCTTCGCGATGAAGGCCGGCTCGAGCATGAAGGCCGAGGCGGCGCAGGCGGTGCAGGTCAAGGGCGGCACCGACGTGAAGATCGAAGGCGGCGTCGGCTTCTCGGCGAAGGGCGGCGCCAAGGCCGAGGTGAAGAGCCCGATGACCACGGTGGCGGGCGACGGCATGCTGACCCTCAAGGGCGGCATGGTGAAGATCAACTAGCGTCCCGCGATCCGGAGAGCAGGCAGCCATGGCCGACAAGAAGGAGCTCGCCGACAAGGCGAAGAACATGGGCGGCGCGGTCGGCAACGCCGCGCGCACGGGCGGCGCGGCCGGCGTCGGCAACATGGCCGAGGCCACCGCCGAGCAGAAGGCCAAGGGGATGATCCCCGGCAAGCTGTCGGCGGGCATCGGCAAGGCCAAGGGGCTGTTCTCGCGCGCGCAGAACGCCGAGGGCGCCGCCAAGTCCCAGGCCAAGTCGAGCGTGACGTCGATGGTGGGCCAGCGGGTCGGCTCCCAGGGCGTCAGCGTGCTGCGGATGGCCGGCATGGCGGCGGTCGGCGCGCTGGCCGGCAAGGCCGCCGCCGCGCAGGGCAAGGCCGACGGGCTGACGGCGAAGGCCGGCGCGCAGGCCCAGGGCGTCGCCGCGGGCACCGAGGCCGCGGCGGGGCAGGCGGGCGTGACGCCGCCGGCCGGCGCGCCCGGCGCCCCCGGCGAGCTGCCCCCCGACGCGCAGGCGCTGCTCGGCGCCGAGGGCGAAGGCGCGCCCGCGGAGGAGGACGACTTCGAGGTCGTCGAGGACAAGGACGACGACGGCCACGTCTACGCGGCGCAGGAGCGCGAGGGTGGGGTGGCGCACGGCGCCGTCGAGACCTACGACGAGAACGGCAACGTCATCGACCAGTCCATCTGGCAGCACGGCAAGCCGAACGGTCCGCTGAAGACCTTCGACGACGCCGGCAACCCGGTGCAGGAGCTCGAGTACCAGGACGGGGCCCTCAATGGCCGCGCGGTGGCGTTCGACGACAAGGGCCGTCGGCTGCAGGACGCCAACTTCAAGAACGGCGAGCTCGACGGCGAGGCGCTGTTCTATCGCGAGGGCATGCTCGCGATGAAGATGACCTACATGCAGGGCGTGCCCAACGGCCCGGCGGTCACCTACGACGCCAACGAGAACGTGATGCAGGAGGCCCGGTACGTCGGCGGCAAGCTGAACGGCCCGGCGCGCTGGTTCGACAAGGCGGGGCAGCTGGTGCGGACCGCCACCTACCTCGACGACCAGATCCACGGAGAGCTGGTCGACTACTACCCCATCGGGACGCCGATGCGCCGGGCGCAGTACGTGCTGGGCAAGCAGAACGGCAAGTCGGTGGAGTACTACGAGGACGGGGCCCTCCGGCGCGAGGAGACCTACGTCAACGACCTGCTCGAGGGCGAGGCCATCGGCTACTACGCCGACGGCACGATGATGGACCGCGCCGTCTACCGCGAGGGGCGGCGCAAGGGCGAGCACCAGAAGTTCGACACCAACGGCGATCCGCTCGACGGCGCCGGCAGCGGCAGCGACGACGACGGGCCGGGCTCGGGGTTGAGCCGGTTGGTCAAGAAGTTCGTGGGCTGAGGACGCGATGGGTTTTCAGGTCGTCAGCGGGGCCATGACCCAGTGCACGTTCGGGGCGGCGCCCGGGACGCTGAGCGTGCTGCCGCTGAACAAGGTGATGTGCGGCGGGCCGCCGGCGGCGAACATCATGGACAACAAGCCCATGGTGAACGTGGCGCCCTTCGGCGTGTGCATGTCGCTGGCGAACCCGACGGTCGCCGCGGCCACGGCCGCAGCGCTCGGCGTGCTGACGCCGATGCCGTGCATCCCCAACACGGCGGCGCCCTGGGTGGTCGGCGCGCCGACCGTGCTGATGGGCAACATGCCCGCGCTCAACGACTCCTCGATGCTGATGTGCAACTGGGGCGGCGTGATCAAGGTGGTCATGGCCGGTCAGTTCACGACGATGATCCCGTGACCGATGCGCGCTGAACTCCTCGGACCCGAAGAACAGGTCACGCTCGTCTCGCCCGACGAGCTGATCGAGTTTCACACCGAGGCCGAGGCGCGCTTCTTCCTCGACCGCTTCCTGGGGGAGCGCCACAACGTCGAGACGCTGAGGCGGGTGCTCGCCGAGTCGTGCGGTGTGCTGTACGTCCAGCGCATGCAGGACCACCAGGTGCTCGACGAGGTCGCGCGGCGGCTGGTGCGGGCCTGCGTGGGCATGGTGCGCATGGAGGTGCCGCCGACGGCGCCGCTGGGTGACACCGAGGGGGTGTTCGACCCGAGCGAGTTCGAGAACGCGCCGACGCCGCTGGCCGAAGACGAAGAGCCGGAGTTCGAGGAGACCAAGCCCGAGCCGGTGATCCCGCCAGAGTACCCCCGGCTGGCGCGCGACGAGATCTCGTCCCTCGACCGCGAGACGTCGATCTACAAGATCCTGCTGACGCTCTTGTCCTACGTGGGCCACGGCGGCAGCGAGGACTCGGACGTCGCCAAGCAGCTGAAGACCACCGCCAACAGCGCCGGCAGCGCCGTGGTGGACGCCACCGCCACGCCCAGCACCGTGCTGGTGAAGCTCGCCAGCGGCGGCATGCCGCCCAAGGCCGAGAGCCAGGTGCGGGACGAGATGACCGCGCTGGCGAAGGACCAGGGCAAGAGCATGACCGACACCGCCGACAAGCTGGGCGATACGCTCGGCACGTTGGCGGAGGCCGCGAAGATCGAAGAGAAGAAGTCCGACGTCGGCAGCACCTTCCAGAAGGAGAGCGAGCGGCAGCGGACGCGGCTGGTCGAGACGGCGCAGTCCTTCGGCGAGACGCTGTGGAAGGTCGAGACGCCCGAGGAGCCCGAAGAGGACGAGGAGGCCGGCGAGGGCCAGGCCGTCTTCAAGGTGGTCGACGAGACCACCGGCGAGCCCCTGGGCATGGTGAAGATCGTCGTGAAGCTGCCGGGCGGTGAGGAGAAGCGCCTGGTGACCGGCAAGAACGGCGAGGTGAAGCTGCGCGGCGAGCTGGGGGAGGACTTCGAGGTCGTGGGGCTGATCAGCCACGAGACGCTCGAGGTGGTCGCCATGGACGAGACCGAGCTCGGCGGCGACGACTGACTGAGCCGGTGCGCCTCCGGCCCTCCGCGCGTCAGCGGTAGGGGCCCACCCGGAACCACAGGTTGAAGGCCCACTTCTCGCCGCGCTCGACGGGCAGGCCGGCGTGCAGCGAGTCGCGATCCACGTCCGTGGTGCCCGGCGCGCAGTTATGGAAGAGCACCATGCGACCGCGGGCGGGCTCGACCTCGACGCCCAGGCGCGGGAAGCCGGTGCCGCCGCCCCACTCGACGTCGCACAGGTAGGTGAGGGTGGTCACCAGGCGCTGCCCGCCGCGGGCGGTGCAGCGCTGGCCGCGGGCGGTGCGCAGGTCGTAGGCGTCGAAGTGCGCGCGGTACTCCTGGCCCTGACCGTAGCGGATGACCTGGAACGACTCCGCGTGGCTGGCCGGCAGGCCGACGCGCTCGGCGTAGCGGTCGACGATCGCGCGGGTGACGGCGTCGGTGTCGTGGGGCAGCCAGGCGACGTCGTTGGTGCGGCCGGCGCTGGCCTCACCGCCGCCGTCGCGGCTGACGCGGGCGCGCACCATGATCGGCTCGGCCAGTCGGCGGACGTGGTCACACTCGGCCGCGGTCGCGGCGTCGTCGAAGACCCAGATGGCGGGTCGGGGGTGCAGGCAGCGCCCGCCGGGGTAGTCGTCCCGGAGATCGGGCACCGCCTGCGTCGCGGCGGTGAGGGGAGCGTCCACGCGGTGCGTCAGTCGTCGCCGTCCTTGATGTCGTCTGCGGCGTCCTTGGCGGCCGCGAGGCCGGCGCCGACCACGAAGCCCTTGCCCTGATCGGTGGCCTCGCCGAACACGCCGTCGTCGTCTTTGCCGCCGCCCGAGGCGCCCGCGCCGGCCGCGCCCGCCCCGGCGTCGCCGCCGGACGAGCGCAGGCTGCTCTGGTCACCCTGGGCGCCGCCTACGCCGGCGTCACCGCGCTTGGGCTGACCCGCGGAGCCG
Source organism: bacterium (assembly GCA_030426945.1). Classification (GTDB taxonomy): domain Bacteria; phylum Myxococcota_A; class Bradymonadia; order UBA7976; family UBA1532; genus JACKDN01. The sequence goes on along the minus strand of JAUHXL010000021.1, from coordinate 1,011 downwards.
GCGTCGCCGCCGCCCGCGTCGCCGCCGGGGGCCGAGGTGCCCGCCGCACCGCCGCCCGCGTCACCGCCGGGGGCCGAGGCGCCCGGTGCACCACCGCCCGCATCACCGCCGGGGGCCGAGGCGCCCGCGGCGCCGCCGCCCGCGTCACCCGGCGCGCTCACGCCGGGATCGTGCTTGCCGTCGGTCGCGGCCAGGCCGCCGCCGTCGTCGCCGGCCGGCCCGCTCTGCATCGACGCGCCGCCGCCGGCGTCACCCGGCGATCCGCCCGCTTGCGCGACGCCGCCGCCGTCGTCCGGCACACCACCGCCACCCGTCGCGGTACCCCCACCGTCGTCGGGGTACTTGGGCTCGTCCGGTGCCGCCGCGCCCCCACCGTCGTCGGGGTACTTGGGCTCTTCCGGTGCCGCGGAGGTGCCGCCGCCGTCGTCACCGCCGGGCGTCGGGCCCTGCTGGGCCGCGCCGCCGCCGTCGTCACCGGACACCTTGCCCGGATCGTCCCCCGCCGGCTGGCTCGCGCCGCCGCCGTCGTCGCCTTCGGTCGGCTCGTCCGGCTTGGACGCGCCACCGCCGTCGTCGCCCTCGGGCTCCGGCTCCGGCTCGGGCTCCGACGAGCCGCCGCCGTCGTCGCCCTCGGGCTCGGGCTCCGGCTCGGGCTCCGAGGAGCCGCCGCCGTCGTCGCCTTCGGGCTCGGGCTCGGGCTCGGGCTCCGACGAGCCGCCGCCGTCGTCGCCCTCGGGCTCGGGCTCGGGCTCGGGCTCCGAGGAACCGCCGCCGTCGTCGCCTTCGGGCTCGGGCTCGGGCTCGGGCTCCGGCTCCGGCTCGGGTTCGGGCTCCGGCTCCGGCTCAGGCTCCGGTTCCGGTTCCGGCTCGGGCTCGGGTTCCGGCTCGGGCTCAGGCTCCGGCTCCGGCTCGGGCTCGGGCTCCGGCTCCGGCTCCGGCTCCGGCTCCGGCTCGGGTTCCGGCTCCGGTTCCGGTTCCGGTTCCGGCTCCGGCTCCGGCTCCGGTTCCGGC
>JAUHXL010000437.1 GCA_030426945.1 bacterium | reverse complement strand
CGCGAGCTGGGTCTTCAGGCGTTCGAGGGTGGCCTCCTGCTCGAGCACCGTGCGCTGCTGCGCGGCGCGCTCGGTCGCCGTCTCGGCCTCGACCGCGGCGCGCCGCGCGTCCTCCTGCACCCGCCGGTCGAAGGCGGCCGCCTCCGTCTCGCCGCGCCGCCGGGCGATGGCCGCCTCGCGGTCGATGGCCAGCTCGGCGCGCTCGCGCTCGGCCCGATCCTCGCGGGCCCGCACCACGCCCTCGTTGTCCAGCTCGGCCAGCCGCGCCAGCTTGCGCCGCTCGGCCCGAAAGGGCCCCTGCAGGTCGTTCCACAGCCGCGCCGAGCTGACCACCGCCTCCTTGATCTGCACCGTCACGATGCGCAGCCCCAGCCCGTCGCCCCCCTCGCCGCCCTCGGCCACCGTACGCAGCCGCCGCGTCAGCTCCTCGATGATCGGCTGCTTGTCGGCCAGCACGTCGTCGATGCTCATCGTGGCGACGGTGTCCTTGATGGTGGCCTCGGCCTGCTCGCGCAGCTGCACGTTGACCACCTTCATCGGCTCGACCGGATCGCTGAAGTCGAGCCGCTTGTAGGCGCGCGCGAAGTCGTCGATCACCCACTGAACGTAGCCCTGCACCAGCAGGCCCTGGCGCTCGCGGCAGATGCAGCTCGCGTTGATCACGATGGTCTGCATCGCCGCCGGCACCACCAGGAAGGTGTCCGAGTAGGGGCGGTAGCGGAACGAGATGCCCAGCCCGATGTGCAGCGGCTCGGGCGCGCCGCGCCGGGTGTGTACGACGTAGGCGTTGGGCGGCACCAGCACGCTGCGCCAGGGGCCGAAGCCGGTGATGCGCACGTCGACCGCCGGCACCTCGGCGGGCTCGGCGCCCCCGCGGCGCATGGGCGCGCCCGCGGCCGACGAGGACAGCTTCTTGCGCGGCCTCAGGTCGCGCTCGACCTCGGCCTTCGCCTCCATCACCTGCTGCAGGTACTGGTTCTCCATCGGGGCGCCTCCAACCGAACGGGGCGCCCAGCATACGCGCCCGCGCCGGCCGCGCCACGCGCCGCGTTCAGTCGCCCCGCAGCGCGGCCTCGAGCGCCGCGATGTCCGGCTTCGTCGTCCGCATCATCGCCCCGAACGCGCGGTCGCGTGCGGCCGGCGGCTCACCGCGCCGTGAGCTGCGCCAGAAGACCCAGGCCATCCCAGTGGCCCCAGCGCGCGCGCACGCGCCCGCCCTCGATCGCCAGCAGCTCGACGCCGTGGACCTCGACGGTGCGTCCCGTGGCGTCGACACCGAGGAACCGCCCGCGGTGGGTGGCCCGGGCGTTCCAGCGGAGCGTCACCCGCGCGCTGCCGTCGGCGCGCCGGTGCACCAGCAGGTCGTCCAGCGTCGCGTGGAAGTCGGGGAAGGCCCGGTACAGCGCGCGCACGCCCGCCTCGAAGCCGGCGGTGTCCGCGGGCCGGCCGGCGGCGTCGTGATCGACGAAGTCCGGCGCGTGGATGGTGCGCAGGACGGCCGGATCGGCGCCCTGCCAGGCGGTCATCCAGCGACGCGCCACCGCCTCCGCCGACTCGCTGCCGAGCGGGCGCGCCACGACGAGGATGTGACCGTCCGGCGAGCGGAAGTAGGCGGCCTCGTCTCCCCATCCGCGCGGCCCCAGCGGACTCAGCAGCGTGGCCCCCGCGACGATCAGGCGCGCGACGGCCGAGGTCGGATTGTCGACGTGCAGGTACAGCTCGGCGGACGCCAGCCCACCCGCGCCGACCACCTCGGGCGGCCGCCCCACGATGCCGCCCAGCGCGTCCCGCTGATACAGCCCCACCCGCGATCCGTCGGGCAGGCCGTACTCGACGTAGACGGGCACGTCGACCTGCCGCGGCCACCCGAAGGCCGCGTCGTAGAAGGCCGCCGAACGCTCGACCTCGGCGACGGCGAAGAGGGTCAGGGCGTGGTGCATCGATGTGCTCCGCGGGGACCGGCAGGGACCGGGGGTGGATCAGCGAACGTCCGCGCCGGTCGTCACACCTCGTCCGACTCCGACTTGAAAACCCGGATCAGGCGCCCGACGGTCAGCCCTTGCACGATGATCGAGAAGATGACGACGGCGTAGGTCACCGTGAGGATGGCGTCGCGGCCGGGGAAGTCGGGCAGCTTCATGGCCAGCGCGATCGAGATACCGCCCTTGATGCCGCCCCAGGTCAGCAGACGCACCGTGCCGCGCCCGATGGCCAGCTTGGCGCGCAGCGCCGTCAGGGGGATGGCTACGCCCAGCAGGCGCGCGCCCAGCACGGCCGGGATCAGCAGCCCCGCGGCCAGCAGGTAGTCGCCGCGGCTGTAGTCGATGGCGAACACCTCGACGCCGATCAGCAGGAACAGCAGGGCGTTCAGCGTCTCGTCGATGAAGGTCCACACCGTGTCCAGCGCGGTCTCGGTGCGCGCGCTCATCGCCGACTCGCGCCCGTGGTTGCCCAGCAGCAGCCCCGCCGCCACGGCGGCCAGGGGCGCCGACAGGTGCAGCCGGGTGGCGACGAAGTTCATGCCGAACACCACCGCGAGGGTGATGAGGATCTCGAGGTTGGGCTCGTCGAGCGTGCGCATCACCCGCTCGGCGCCGAGCCCCGCCACGACGCCCAGCACCAGACCGCCCAGCACCTCCTGCGCCAGCAGGATGGACACGTCGGCCGCGCCCACCGAGCCGCCCGCGCTGGTGGCGAGCGTCAGCAGGACGGCGAACACCACGACGCCCACGCCATCGTTGAACAGGCTCTCGCCGATGACCTTGATCTCGAGGCTCTTGGGCGCGCCCGCGGCCTTCATGATGCCCAGCACGGCGATGGGATCGGTCGGCGAGATGAGCGCGCCGAACACCAGGCACCAGCTCAAAGGCAGGTCCAGCCCGACGGCCTGGAACACCGCCCAGGCGACGCCGCCCGCCGCCGCCGTGCTGATGACGATGCCCACCGTCGCCAGCGTGAGGATGGGGACCGCCTTCTCTCTCAGCAGGCTCAGATCGGTGTGCAGGGCGCCGGCGAACAACAGCAGGCTGAGCATGCCCGCCAGCACCGCCTCCGAGAAGTCCACCTGCAGGACGGCCGCCCGCACCGTGTCGGCCAGCGCGAACGAGGGCACGAAGCCGTCGATCACCAGCACGGCGATCGATGCCAGCAGACCCGACACCAGGATGCCGATGGCGAAGGGCAGCTTCAGCAGGTGGTGGTTGACCAACCCCAGCAGGGCGGCCAGACAGAGGAGGATCGCGGCGGCGTCCAACAAGAACATGCGGCAACTCCGACCGAGCAGGGCGACAGCGCGGAAAGGGCGATTTCATACCACAGGCGCGCGGCCACGCCGGGGGCAACCGAACGCTCCGGCCCGCGCGCCCGCGCCGCCGCGGCCGGGCGACCCGCACCGTCCGTCGCGATCTGGTACCCTGCGGCGACGTCGCTCCCGGCACTGACTCGAAAGGTCCGCCGTGCAGTCTCTCGGTCCCTCGTCGCGCGCCACCCTCGCGGTCGTGCTCGCCCTCGCCGCCGGCTGTGGCCAGACCTCGGGCTCGGGAGGCACCGGTGACGGCGGCGCGCCCGACGGCGGCGCCTCCGACGGCGGCGCGCCGCCCGTCCAGCGCGTCCGGATCGACCTGCAGTCCTGGAGCCTGACCAACGCGGGCCTGAACGTCGAGCCGCCCGGCGATCTCGAGCTCCAGATCGGCTGGCTCCTGGCCTACCCCGAGCGACCCACGCCCAACGACCGCGCCGAGCTCGTCACGGACATCGACCTGCTGCAGAAGGGCGACATCCGCGGCAACGAGCACATCTGGGCCATCAACGAGACGCTCGCCGTCTTCGATCACGACTGCCGGGATCCCGACCCCACCATCGTGCTCACGCTGCTCGAGGTCGACGAAGGCTTCGGCGACAGCGGCACCAAGACCCGCTCGGCCCTCGCCGCCGCCGCGACGGGTCTGGGCATCTTCTTCCCCGCCACCGGGGTGGTCATCGGCGCGGGCCTGATCCTCGAGGGACTGTTCGCCAAGAACGATGACCTGGGCCAGGGCGAGTTCAACCTCGATCCGGGCTCGAACCGCCTGAGCCTGAGCGGCCGCGACACCCGCTCGATCGTCACGGTCGTCGTGACGGTGCTCGAGGGCAGCTGCCCGTAGGGGCGAGGCCGCCCCCGCCCGAGAGCCACGACCGATCGGTCGGCTCGCCGCGCCCCCGATGCGTGCCCGCCCACCGAGCCGCTCGCCCCCGTCACGGCGGCAGCGGAAACTCGTTGGCGAACACGATCTCGCTCGCCTCCTGCCCCGGCGTCAGATCGGCCGTCACTTCCGGCACGACGCTCAGCCGCTGCGCGCTCTCGATGGTCAGGTGCTCCAGCGTCCAGGTGGACAAGTCACACCAGCTCCCGTGAAACCGCAGCCGGCGACCCTGCGCGATGTCCTCCACCGCGACTTTGTCGAAGTGGATCTCGCGCCACCGTGCGCCGTCCCCGAACACCATCCCGAAGCGTCCTTCGTGCCGCGCGAAGGCGGGCGCGAACACCACGAACGGCGGCTGAAGGTCCGGGATCACGAACCGCCCGTCGCCCTCTTCGATGAACGCTTTGGCGGCCTTGATACTCGCTTTGCTCATGCAACGCTCCCTGGGTCCGGGGCGGCCCCGCCCCGTCCTCGTCTGCACCCGCGGGCCGGCGTCCCGGACCCGCCGCGAACGGTAGCATGGCGACCGGCGCCCGGAAGGGCGCCGTTCGAGAATCGGCGAGCGCGGCACGTAGCGTGCCGCTGGCCGACGCCATGCGTCGACCCGTCCGTCACTGCGTCGTTTGCGGGCGCACCGGCGTCCCGATATCATCGTCGCGGTATCGATATCGGGGGTGGCCCCATGATCCGAACGGTCGTGTCGCTGGACGAGGACGACAAGCGGTGGCTGGACCGGCGCGCAGAGGAAGAAGGCGTGCCCATGACCGAGTTGGTCCGCCGCGCGGTCCGGCGGCTTCGTGCCGAGGACGAGCGACCGACCTTCGACGAGGTAGTCGAGGCGTCACGGGGCATCTGGAAGCATGGGGACGGGCTGGCGTGGCAGGAGAAGCTCCGTGGCGAGTGGGACGGACGTTCTTCTTGACTCGGTCATCTTGATCGACCTGTTCAACGACATCGAAGCCGCTGCCCGCTTCGTGCGGAGCGTCGGCAACGATGCGTACGTCACGCCGATCACCCGTGCCGAGGTGCTCGTGGGCTTCGCGCCCAACGAATCAGCCCCTGCCGTGGCGCTGCTCGAGCGGTTTCGGTGGCTGCCTCTGGAGCCCGACGTCGTCGACCTCGCCGCACGCCTGCGCCGCGAACACCGCTGGAAGCTGCCGGACGCCTTCCAGGCTGCGGCCGCGCTGCACCGCGGGCTGCGTCTGGCCACGCGGAACTCGAAGGACTTCTCGCCCGACCGGCACGCGTTCGTCTGGATCCCCTACACGATCTGAGGGCCCTGGCCTCGTGCAGGTCGACGGCGTGGGTCTTGCGCTGCGCAGGGCCGCGCCCCGGTAGGACCCGGCCCTGGCGGCCGGGAACGCTCCAACAAACCTGCTGGAAGTGGATCCCGTGCAGGCGGCTTCAATGGGGCCCGGCCTTGGCGGCCGTGAACGCGACCCTTCCCGCGGCGCGCGCGCTGCGCGAGGCGGAGCTTCAATGGGGCCCGGCCCTGGCGGCCGGGAACGCGATCGTCCGGGGTGCCGTGGTGCAGATCACCTACCAGCTTCAATGGGGCCCGGCCCTGGCGGCCGGGAACGCGGGTGCCGGGCGCCGTCGGGTAGCCCGTCTGGTTCCGGTGGCTTCAATGGGGCCCGGCCCTGGCGGCCGGGAACGCGCGATGCTCACGGTCTGCTCCACCACGAACCGGTACCTGCTTCAATGGGGCCCGGCCCTGGCGGCCGGGAACGCGCCGTGCGTGTCGACGCCGAGGGGCCCGTGCAGGCCCCAGACGCTTCAATGGGGCCCGGCCCTGGCGGCCGGGAACGCTTGCTCAGGCCCATCATGGGGCGACCTCCGCACAGGTGTTGGCTTCAATGGGGCCCGGCCCTGGCGGCCGGGAACGCTAGAGAAAGAGGGTAAGCGCATGAGCGCCAGCCGTAAGCAGCTTCAATGGGGCCCGGCCCTGGCGGCCGGGAACGCGCGCAGATCGCGGCGGCCGTCGTGGTGAACCGTCCGTGGCTTCAATGGGGCCCGGCCCTGGCGGCCGGGAACGCAGGCGGGCACCTGTGACCTGGTGCTGGTGCACTACGGGCAGCTTCAATGGGGCCCGGCCCTGGCGGCCGGGAACGCGCCGTCAGGGCTGAAGGCGTTCTCGCCGAAGGTGCCGCTTCAATGGGGCCCGGCCCTGGCGGCCGGGAACGCCGGGGACACGCGAGGAACGCCACGGGATGCC
>JAUHXL010000436.1 GCA_030426945.1 bacterium | reverse complement strand
ACCGGACGATCCGGAGCGGCAGGTCCGGCACCTCGGGCAGCCGAGCGTGGCGATCCACGGCCATCCAGACCTCGAACGGCGCCTGCGTGGTCATCTCGTGGAAGCGCAGGGCGGATAGCAGGCAGATCACGCCGTGCGGCACCCGCTTGCAGGCCGTAGCGAGCCCGAAGTGGGCGCCGAGGTCGGCGTCGGGAAGGACGTAGAGGCCCCTGCCCACCTGGTCGAGGAGGCCCTTGTCCCGGAGGCGCCGCAGGTGCTCGCGGGGGAGGCCATGCGGATCGAGATCCCGGGGCCGCAGCACGCCCGCCTGTCGGACGAATTCGAGAACCTGGCGCTGGGCCGGGGAGAGATCAGGTTCGGGGTCGGCCATACCGTGTCGAAACGTCTGCTTATTGCTCGATGTGCCGACGTTTCGTAACAGAACGAGCACCGAGGTGCAAGTGGCGATCGCCGCCGGCGCACCAGAGGGACGCCCCGTGACGATGTGGGGATGACGGCTGCGAGCCCCTGGAATCACGGGCTCGTGAAGCTCCGGTTCAACGTGTGGGGTGAGCATGGAGTTGGAAACTGCCGGTCGTCGGTGAAGTCGTCGCTCCGCCGGCGGTGCTGATCCGGCCCGACGGGTACGTCGCGTGGGTCGGGATCCTGGGCGACGCTTTCCTGGCCGCTGCCCTGAATCGCTGGTGCGGGGCGCCCGAGGCGGAGGTGCGTAGCGGACGGTGAGCGTCGCGGAGGCGGACGGTCGGCCAGCGCCCACGCGCGCGCTCGACCGTCCGGGTCAGCCCGGCAGCGCGGCGTGGCGCGGGGTCGCCGGCAGCAGGTCCTCCCAGGGGGCGCGGCTGTCGCAGAAGATGTGGGCGGTGGGCGCGAACGTGAGCGGCGTGTCCAGGGCGCCGGCGGGCACGATCACGGTGGCCCCGGCGGCGCGCGCGACGGGGCTGCCGCAGGTGGTGCAGAAGCTGCGCGCCTTGCGGGTGCCGGGCAGCGCGTAGCGGCGGACGCTGTCGCCGCCGCGCGTCCAGGTGAGCGTGGCGTCGCGCAGAAAGATGTTGGCCGCGTGGGCCGAGCCGGTCTCTTTGCGGCATCGGCTGCAATGGCACAGGTACATCGCGTGCACGGGGCCGCTGGCGGCGAAGCGAACGGCGCCGCACAGGCATTCGCCCTCGAGAGTGACCGCGTCGCTCAAGGTCCGCTCCTCGCTCGTGGTGCGCGCCCGGCGATCCGCGCGCGCAGGCCACAGACGGTGCCGGATCGGCGCGTGGATGTGAACGCGCTCGTTCGAAGCGCACCACGACCGCCCACGCGGGCGGCCGTCTATCGCCGGGCCCGCGAGCGTCGCCCGCGACTCGAGCGGCGCGACCTCGGCGGTCCATCCCTCGGATCGTCGCGGCCCGATGGGTACGATGGGTCCGCCGCCCACGGCGAAGGAGGAGGGTGATGGAACGGCTGTTTCGCTTGCCCACGGCCGTGCGCCACGCGCCGGCCATCGACGCGTGGTTCGCCGGACGGCCCCCAGCGCTGAGCGCGCTCGGGCGGCCGTGGTTCGAGGTGATGCGGCGCTGCGGCGACGACGTGCGGGAGCTGCTGCACGACGGGCATCCGACGGCCTGCGTGGGGGACGCGGCCTTCGGGTACGTGAACCTCTTCACGGCCCACGTGAACGTCGGCTTCTTCGGTGGCGCCGCGCTGCCCGACCCGGCCGGGCTGCTCTCGGGCACGGGCAAGTTCATGCGGCACGTGAAGCTGCGGCCGGGCGAGGCGGTCGACGAGGGCGCGCTGCGCGCGCTGATCGAGGCGGCCTACCACCACATGCGGCGGCTCGCGCAGGGCACCTGAGCGGCGCGATGCCTCAGCCGAAGTGCGCGACGAGCTGCTCGAAGTGGACCAGCACGTACACGAGGATCGCGAGGTTCACGTAGAAGAGCACCGGCAGCACCCACAGCAGCGTCACGAGGGGATCGCCGCTGTTCAGGTGGATGACGCACAGCGACAGCGTGGCCGAGATGTAGAGGTCGGCGCCGATCTGGCGGCCCCAGTAATAGCCGCGCAGCACGCCGATGGTGCGGAACAGATTCTCGTGTCGGGCGCAGTGGATCGAGTAAGCCAGGAAGCCGAGCCACCCGGCCCAGAGCGTCGCCTTGGCGGCGCCGGCGGGGCCCGCGAAGGTGAGGATGTCGTCGTGCCAGCCGGTGGCGAAGGCGACGGCGACGGTCGCGGCGTAGCCGATCCAGCCAAGGACGTTCAGCGCGCGGCCCATGGGATCTCCCCAGCCCCTCAGCCGGCGGCGAAGGCGGCGATGCGGCGCTCCATCTCTTCGGGCGACACGTCTTCGATGACGCGGCCGAGGATCCACAGGTGGCCGAAGGGATCGGCGATGCGACCCTCGCGGCGGCCGTAGAACTGATCCTGGATCGGAAAGATGACCTTCGCGCCCAGCTCGACGGCGCGGGCGGCGGTGGCGTCTGGGTCGTCGACGCTCAACTGCAGGATGACGGGGCTGCCGCCGATGGACTCTGCCCCCAACGTGTTCCAGTCGGGCGCCTCTTCGGCGAGGCTGAAGCGGGCGTCGCCGAGGGCCAACAGCGCGTGCACGACGTGGCCGTCGGGCATGGCGTAGCGCTCGAGCAGCTCGGCGCCGTAGGCCCGGATGTAGAAGTCGATGGCCGCCGGGGCGTCGCGCACGACGAGGCGGGGCGTCAGCGTCTGGGAGTTGGGTTCGTTCATGGGGGCACCGTACGCGGTGCCCGATACGCCGGCAACGTCCTGCGTGGTGGGTGCGCGCGCTCGCGGCGGGTGGCAAGATGCGCGGATGCACACCCCCACCCTGATCACCATCGCCCCGTCGCATTACTGCGAGAAGGCCCGCTGGGCCCTGCAGCGCGCCGGGCTGCCCTTCACCGAGTCGGCCTGGCTGCCGCTGATGCACGTCTACGGCGTGAAGCGCCACGGCGGGCGGCGCTCGACGCCGGTGTTGGTGCTCGAGGATCGGACGCTGTTCGACTCGACCGACATCCTGGCGTGGATCGACGCGCACCCGGACAGCCGCTGGCGGCCTTACGCGGCGGGCGACGCGGCGCGGCGGCTGGAGGACGACTTCGACGAGCGGCTGGGGCCGCACACCCGGCGCCTGGCGTACTTCCACCTGCTGCCCGACCGCGCGGGGGTGCTCGAGGCGGCGGATCACTGGGTGGGGCCGTGCCGGCAGCGGCGCGTCTTCGGCGCCCTCTTCGGGCCCATCCGCTGGGCGATGCGGCGCAGCATGAAGATCGACGCCGCGGGCGCGGAGCGTTCGCGCGCGAAGATCGACGCGGTGTTCGCGGACGTCGAAGGGTTGCTGGCGGACGGCCGACGCTACCTCGCGGGCGACGCCTTCGGCGCGGCCGACCTGACCTTCGCGGCCCTGGCGGCGCCGATGGTGAAGCCGGACGCCTACGGCGCGTGGCTGCCGCCGATGGAGCGGGCGCCCGTCGGCTTTCAGGAGGAGGCCGCGCGCTATCGGGCGACCGTGGCCGGGCGCTTCGCCTTGCGCCTGTACGACGAGGCGCGCGCGTGACACAGGCGCTGCCCGCGCCGGACCCGCCGGCGGCCATCCGCGCGGCGCTGGCCCGCGTGGGGCTGAGCCGGGCGGATCTGTACGACGCCTTCCTCGGGCGTCTGGACGAGGTCCGCGCCGTGGTCGACTTCCTCGGGCGCGTCGCGCCGGACGCCCGCGACGTGCTGGACGTCGGCTGCGGCACCGGGCGGCTGCTGCCGGCGCTGGCGGAGCGGTTCGGGGGGCGCGTCGAGGGTCTGGAGCCCGACGCCGACTACGCCGACGCGGCCCGGGCGCGCGGCGGCGTGGTGCGGGGCGTCGCTGTCGAGGCCCTCGAGGACGTGGCCGGCTGGGATCTGGTGGTGCTGGCCAACGGACCCATCGTCTACCTCACCGACGCGGCGACGCGCGCTCGGGCGCTCCGGCGCGCGTGGGCCGCCCTGCGGCCGGGCGGGGTGCTCGTGCTCGACGCCCCGAACTTCCTTCGCTTCCTGCGCTTCTACCAGGCGCCCGCTCCGCAGACGGCGGCGGTGCGCGGCGTCACCTGCGTGCGCACACCCAGCCACGCGTGGGACTTCCACGACGCCCTGTGGGTGCACCAGGATCACCTGATGCTCACCGCCCCCGAGGGCACCGCGGCCAGCTACCGGGAGCGCTTCACCTTCGCGATGCTGCCCGCCCCCAGCCTGCGCGCCGAGCTGCGCGCGTCCGGGTTCGTCGACCTGCGCACCTTCGCCGATTGGCCGGCCACCGCCCGCGGCCGCCACGAGGGGGCGCGCCTGCTGCTGGTCGCGCGCCGCCCGCGTTGACACCGCCCGGCGGTGAGAGGAATGCTCGCCTCATGAGCGCGCCCGCCCCCGATCCCGTCGTCCGCCGAGCCTGGCCCGATGATCGCCCGCCCCCCGCCGACGCCGACGCCCTGCTGCGCCGCCTGCATCAGGGCGAGCTGTTCGTCTTCGGCGGCCTGCCCGCCTCGCGGCGTCTGGTGCGCGACGTGCGCCAGCGCCTGCTGGCGGCCCTGTGCCCCGAGGGCACCGAGCTGGACGTGCCGCGCGTGCGCGACCCCCTGCCCCACCTGCGTACGCTGCGCGCCGCCCTCGGCGGCAGCCCCCTCGTCCGCCGCGCCGTCTCGGAGATCCTGCGCGCCCTCGGGCTGCCCGAGTACACCCGCGTGGACGATCTTCGCCTGCGGTTGGTGACCCAAGGCACGGAGGATCAGCCGGACGCCGCGCCTGTCTACCTGCTGCACCGCGATACCTGGTACGGCTGCCCCCAGACGCAGATCAACGGCTGGATCCCCCTCTTCGACATCGGGCCCGAGCAGGCCTTCGCGTTCTACCCCCGGTGGTTCGACCGGCCGGTGCCCAACAGCTCGGCGCAGTTCGAATACACCGACTGGATGGAGAAGGTCGGCTGGCACGGGGACACCGCGCTGAGTGACTACCCCCAGCCCATCGTGCCGGTCGAGCGCGGGCCGGAGGTGCGCTTCGGCTTCGAGGCCGGCGACGTGCTGCTGTTCTCGGCCGCGCAGCTGCACCAGACCCAGCCCAACCCCATCCTGGGCACCACGCGCTACAGCGTCGACTTCCGGTTCGTCGTCGAGGGCGGGCCGCGATCACCCAACGCGGACAACGCGTCGCGCGGGGCCGAGGATCGACTGGCGGCGGACTTCCACGACCTCACGCCGAGCGGGTGAGCGCGGCGACCGCCGCCGCGGCGCGCTCGAGGCGCGCGGCGGGATCCGCCTCGTCGAGGACGATCCGGTTCGTCGACGGATACAACGCGCGGCAACGCTCGAAGAAGGCGCGGCGCTGGGCCTCGGCCGGCTGGTAGCGCACCACGTCGGGCGTCCACGCGCGCAGAGGCGCGAGCAGCAGCGTCAGCGCGTAGTGCCGTCCGGCGCCGGCGGCGACGACCTCGGCGTCGACCCCGCCGAACAGCGCCTCGCTCCAGGCGCGCGTGAGCGTCGGATCGGTGTCGCAGATGAGCAGGCGGTCGCAACGCTCGGCGAGGGCGTCCTCGCTGGCGGCCTGCCCCCGCGCGATCAGCGCCAGATCGGAACGCTCCACCCGGCCGCCGCGCGGCTCGAGGAGCGTTCGGGCGTACTCGGGCACCCAGAGCGTCGCGAAGCGTTCGGCGAGGGCCGCCGCGAGCGTCGTCTTGCCCGCGCTCTCGGGGCCCACCACGCGCACGCGACGCGCATACCAGGCGCGCACGCAGTCGGGCAGCCGATCCCAATGGCCGAGCGGGTCCGCCCGCACCGCCGTCGCGCTCAGGTCGCCGTAAGTGAGGCCTCGCGTGAGGGGCGCGAAGGCCGCCCCCAGCGTCTGCGCCAGCGTCGCGCCGTAACCCTCGCCGGCGACGACCCAGTCCACCGGCGCGGGCAGGACGCCCTCGAGCGCGCGTCGCCAGATGGCCCAGAAGTCGGGATCCTCGCTGGGGTGCTGGGGCAGCACGGCGTCGAGGTGCACCACGTGGGCGTCGGGCATCAGCCGCCGCATCCACGCCGCCCGCAGATCACCCGGGATGGGCTCGCCCGGCGACGTGCCGACCACCACGGTGACCCGCTCGGCCATGCCGAGCGCGAAGCGGCAGAGGTACAGGTGCCCCGCGTGCGGGGGCATGAACTTGCCCAACACCAGCGCGTGCCGCGGGCGGCTCACCGTGCCTCCAGCGCGACCCGCGCGTAGCGACGCAGCAGGGCGTCCACGTCGAGGGGCCAGGCGTTCCCGCTGCCCTCGAGGGCGGCGTCGGCGCGACGACGGTCGAAGGTGACGCCCGTCGACAGGAACAAATCGGCGCCGCGCAGGCGGGGGTCCGCGTCCCCCAGGGCGCGGCGCAGGCCCAACCACGCGGCGGAGCGTTCGGCGCCGGCCAGCCCGCGGGCGCGCCAGTCGGCCGCGTCCACCCGCGGCAGGTCG
>JAUHXL010000435.1 GCA_030426945.1 bacterium | reverse complement strand
CGGCGGCGGCGGATCACCCGCACCAGACCGAGCAGCGCGAGCAGCGCGGTGAACACCATCGCCACCAGCGCGGCGGCGTGATGCCACCGGCTGGAGGGCTGGTCGGTCGTGTCGAAGATCCGAATGGGCTCGCTGTCGGGGATGCTGAACTTCAGCCGCAGCGTGCGGGCCGTGTTCGCGTAGCCGGGCTCGAGGTCGGGATCGATCATGCGGCCGGCTTCGTCGAGCTGGAAGCCGAAGAGGCTGCCCTTGCGCAGCCGGTGGTTGACGACGTCCTTGCGATCGGCCGCCAGGACCGCGAACACGTTGTCACCGGCCAGCTTCACGAAGAAGCGACGCCCCTCGTCTCGCCGGTAGGGGTCGTCGAGATCGCGCGCCTGACCGGTGGCCAGGGTGGTCAGCAGCTGGACGGCGCCCGAGACGTGGCAGTAGGTGTCGTGGGGCAGGGGCGGCAGGGCCTGCGGATCCTCGGCCCGCAGCCGCGGGCGCTCGGTGATGCTGCCGCACTCGACGGGTGTGCGCGCCTGCAGCATGTACGCCGTGCCCGGCCAGCTGCGCACGGCCATGAACACCGCGCCGACGAGGACGAGGAGCAGCAGCAGCGGGTGCCGCATCGTGAAGCCCGTCCGGCGAGGGGGCGCGTCGTCCTCGAGCCAGTCGTCGAGCGCGTCGTCCTCGCTGTCGGGGCCCGGGTCCCGGGACGGATCGTCCATGGCCATCGGCTCGCGCAGTCCTTCCGACCGTTGCGGACTCGTAGACAACCAGGGGAAGGGAAGGTTTCCGAGCGGTCACGGCGCGACGGTGGGCGCCCCGACCGCGGAGAGGCGGCTCAGCACTCGCCGGCGAAGATGTCCTCCAGCTCCTGCGCGACCTCGATCTCGTCGCGCTGCGTGGCCAGCGAGAGCTCCTTGACGAGCAGCGAGCGCGCCTGGTCGAGCATCTGGCGCTCGCCGTAGCTGAGCTCCTTGTCGCTCTTGAGGCGGTAGAGGTCGCGCATCACCTGCGCGATCTCGAGGACCGAGCCGGTGCGCAGCTTCTCGTTGTAGGCGCGGAAGCGCCGGTTCCAGGTCTTGTCCTTCGGGCGGTCGGCCTCCTCGCGGAGCACCGCGTAGACCGACGGCACCTCGTCCGGATCGATGAGCCCGCGGAGCCCGACGTCGGCGGCCTTGTGGGTGGGGATGCGGACGATGGTGCCGCTGTCCATGCGCAGCGTGTAGACCTCGAGCGAGTTGCCCGCGACCTCCATCGTCCCGACATCGGTGATCTGCCCGATGCCCTGACCCTGGTAAACCGCCATATCGCCGACTTCGAACTGGCCCATCGTCGCCTCCTGGGTTCACGAGCGAGCCGGCGGGAAGGCGCAGGCCGCTCCACGGTCGCGGATCAAAGCACGTCCGGCGTAGCGCGACAACCCCCGCGGGGTCGCGGCCGGCGACGGTGGGCGGGGGCGGTGAGGGGCGGCGAAGGACGCGAAGCGGCGTCAGCCGAGGGCCTCGACCGCGCGCGCGACCGCGCCGCCGGCGTCGCCGTCGCCGAACGCGTCGACCGGCGCGGGGCCCTCGGGGGTGGCGCCCGCCGCGGCCCGCAGCGCCTCGGGGTCGGCGCCGACGAGCACGTTCCAGCCCCCCACGAGGGTCTCGGGCCACTCGGTCGTGTCGCGCAGGGTGACGCAGGGGCGGCCGGCGAAGAGGGCCTCCTTCTGGACCCCACCCGAGTCGGTCAGCACGCGGGCGCAGCCATGCAGCAGGGCGGTGAAGTCGAGGTAGCCGGCGGGCTCGGCGAGGCAGAGGCGGCCCGTGGGCTTCAGACCTGCGCGCGCCATCGCGTGGCGGGTGCGCGGGTGGAGGGGCAGCAGCACCGGCCAGGGCAGGTCGCCGAGGGCCGCGAGCAGCGCCGCGAGGCGCGCCGGATCGTCGGTGTTGGCGGCGCGGTGCAGCGTGGCGACGGCGAAGCCGCCGGCGTGGGCCGCGGCCGGGGGCAGCGCGTCGAGGGGCGCGGGCGGTGCGCCCTGGGGATCCGCCAACCACCGCCCCACCGCGCTGCGCGTCCGGATCGTGCGGCCCACCCGCCGGGCGAGGTCGAGCATCACGTCGCCGGTGAACAGCACCCGGCGAGCGCCCTGGCCCTCGGCGAGCCCCTCGCGGGCCAGCTGATCGACGGCGCGTCGGGTCGGGCAGAGCAGCACGTCGGACACGTGATCGGTGGCGATGCGGTTGATCTCCTCCGGCATCCGGCGGTCGAAGGAGCGCAGGCCCGCCTCGACGTGGACGACGGGCACGTGCAGCTTGGCGGCGGCGAGGGCGCCCGCGACCGTGGAGTTGGTGTCGCCGTAGACCACCACCGCCGCCGGTCCCGTGCGCTCGACGACCGCCTCGATGGCGGCCAGCATGGCGCCGGTCTGCGCGCCGTGCTTGCCGCTGCCGATGTCGAGCGCGTGATCGGGCGGCGCCATGTCCAGCTCGTCGAAGAACACCTGCGACAGCGCCCGATCGTAGTGTTGGCCGGTGTGCAGCAGCTGGTGGCGAGGGCGATCCGCGGCGGCGGCGAGGACGACGGCGGCCTTCACGAACTGAGGCCGGGCGCCGACGATGTGCAGGTAGGGCTTCATGGCGCCAGACTATCTCAGCGCGCGGCGGGTGAGTAAAAGGGGCGGGTGATCGAGACCCCCGACGATGTGCTCGGGCCGAACGGGCTCCTCGCCCGCACGCTGCCCGGCTTCGAGTGGCGGCCCGCCCAGCTCGCGCTGGCCGAGCGGGTGGCGGCGGTGGTCGCCGAGGGCGGGGTGCTGCTGGCCGAGGCGGGCACGGGCACCGGCAAGACGCTGGCCTACCTGGTCCCCGCGGTGCAGTCCGGGCGCCGCGTCGTGATCAGCACGGGGACGCGCGCGCTGCAGGATCAGCTGGCGAACAAGGACCTGCCGCTGCTGCGGGCGGCGCTGCCCGGGGGGATCTCGTCGGCGGTCCTGAAGGGGCGCCGCAACTACCTCTGCCTGCAGCGCTTCGAGGAGGCGCCGCCCAAGGCCGACGTGGCGTGGCCCGCCCTCGCGCGGTGGCGCGCGACGACCGCCACCGGTGACCGCGCCGAGCTGCCCGAGGTGGACGAGAACGCCCCCGTCTGGGACGCGCTGACGGTGAACGCGGAGGCCTGCCTCGGCGGGCGGTGCCCGCACTACGAGGCCTGCTTCGTCACCCGCGCTCGCGCTCGCGCGGCGGCCGCCGACGTGGTGGTGGTGAACCACCACCTGTACTTCGCCGATCTGGTCGTGCGCGAGGCGGGCGGGGCGGCGCTGCCCGATCACGACGTGGTCGTCTTCGACGAGGCCCACGCGGTGGCCGACATCGCCGCCGTGTTCTTCGGCGTGCAGGTGGGCACCGGCCGGGTCGAGGCCTGGCTGCGCGACGCCGGGCGGGTGGGGGGCGGCGCGCCTCGCGTGGAGGTGGGCGCGGTGGCGGCCGCGGCCGCCGTGTTGTTCGAGGCGCTGCGTCCGCCCGAGGGGGGGCGCGCGCCCTGGCCCGATGACGGCATGCCGGCCGCGTGGGTCGACGCGTGGCTGGCGCTCGACGACGCGCTGGCCGAGGCGGCGCGGGCGCTGGTGGCGGGGGCCGGTGAGGGGGAGCCGGTGGCGGCCCTCGCGCGCCGCGCCGCCGCGCTGCGCGACGATCTCGCCCGCCTCTTCGATCCCCACGGGGACGAGACGGCGGTGGCCTTCCGCGAGGCGCGGGGCCGGGGGACGCACCTGGGGCGCCAGCCGGTGGATCCCGGCGCCCGCCTCGAGTCTTCGCTCTATGCCCGGCGCCACGCGGTCGTCTTCACCTCGGCCACCCTGGCGGTCGACGGCGGCTTCGACTACGCGCGGCGTCGCCTGGGGGTCCCGGATCACGCCGCCGAAGCCCTCTTCGAGAGCCCCTTCGATCACGCCGGCCGGGCCCGCCTCTTCCTGCCCGCGGATCTGCCCGCGCCCGGATCGCCGCAGCATCCGGCGGCCGTCGCCGCCTGGACCGAGCGGCTGACCGCGCTGACCGGCGGCCGGGCCTTCGTCCTCTTCACCAGCGTCCGCAACCTCGCGGCGGTCCACGCGCGGCTCCGCGACCGGCTGCCCTGGCCGCTGCTGCGCCAGGGCGAGGCGCCGCGCGATCAGCTGCTGACCCGCTTCCGAACGACGCCGGGCGCGGTGCTCCTGGGCACGGCCAGCTTCTGGGAGGGGGTGGACGTGGCGGGGGACGCGCTGTCGCTGGTCATCATCGACAAGCTCCCCTTCGGCGTCCCCGATGATCCCGTCCTGCAGGCGCGGCTGGCCGAGGCACGCGATCGGGGCGAGGATCCCTTCCGCCGCGTGCAGCTGCCCGGCGCGGCGCTCGCGTTGAAGCAAGGCTTCGGGCGGCTGCTGCGCACGGGCGCCGACCGCGGCATCGTCGCCATCCTCGATCCGCGATTGACCGCGCGCGGTTATGGCAAGGTGCTGCTGCGGGCGCTGCCGCCGGCGCCCGTGTGCCGGGAGCTCGACGAGCTCGCGGGGTGGTGGCGGGCGGTCGCGGAGCCGGGGAGCCCTGATTGACCGTCGCGCGCGGGCCCGCGTATGCTCGACGCCCCGAGGGGGCAGCGATCCGATGCGAGCGGAGGACCTAGAGCGGGCGCTCGATGGCTTGGCGTTGCCCGCCGACGCCGCGGTGCCGCTCCGCGCGGCGCACGCCCAGCTGGTCGAGGGCCGGCCCGACGACAGCCTCGAGGAGCTCGCCCGCCTCGGCCGCCCGCAGGAGCCGGCCGTCGCGCTGCTGACCGGCCTGGCGCACCTCGCGCGCTTCGATCTCTTCCGCGCCGAGCGCACGCTCGCCCAGCTCATCGGTCACACGCCGGTCTTCGCGGGTCTGCTGGCCCTCGCCCGCGTGCGGGTGCTGCAGGAGGACGTCGAGGGCGCCGCCGAGCTCTTGCGCCAGGCCCTGCAGTCACGCCCGGACCACGCGGGCGCCATCGCGGCGCTCGCCGAGTGCTACGTCGTCGACGGCCGCTACGAGCGGGCGGAGGCCCTCGCGCGGCGGGGCCTGGAGCTGCATCCGCGCGCCACGGGCCTGCTCTTCGTGCTCGCCGACGCCCTCCGCTGCCAGGAGCGCCACGTGGAGGCGGTGGCGGTGCTGCGGCGGCTGTTGCCGCTGGACGCGGCGGCCGAGGCACCGCGGGTGGCGCTCGGGCGCTCGCTGCTGGCGTTGGAGCGGCCGGCCGAGGCGCGCCCGATCTTCGAGGAGGTGCTGCGGCGCAACGCCGAGTCGACCGGCGCGCTGGCCGGCATGGCCGAGGCCCTGGCGCAGGAGGGGCGCCTCGGCGAGGCCCACGGGTACGTGCTGCGGGCCATGGCCGCGGCGCCCGATCAGGCCTGGCTGCACCTGCTGCACGCGCACCTGAACCTGCGCAGCGGGCGCCTCGATCAGGCCGAGATGTCGGCCGAGACCGCCGCGACGCTCACCGACGCGCCCCGCGAGGCGCTGCGCATCGCGGTGCGGGCGGCCACCGGACGGGGCGACTTCGGGCGCGCCGCCGAGCACGCGCGCGCGCTGCTCGGCGTGGACGGCTCGGACGCCCTGGGGCACGCCGCGTCGGGGCTGGCCGAGGTGCTGGCGGGCCGACACGGGGCCGCGCGGGCGCGCCTGACGGCGCAGCTGGCGCGGCAGGCGCCGGATCCCGACCTGCTGCTGGCGCTGGGCGCAGCGGAGCTCGCCGCGGGGCAGGCGGCCCAGGCCGCCGAGCGCTTCCGCGCGGTCATCCGGTTGCGCGCCGACGATCGGTGGGCGCAGCCGCTGCTGGGCGCGGCCTACGCGGGCGTCAACGATCCCGAGGCGTCGGGGGAGCGCCTGCTGCGCCGGGCCCTCGCCGGCGAGTCGGTGGATCCCGAGGACGACGAAGACGACGACGACGACGAGACCTACGTCGTCGAGCCGCCGACCCAGCACGGGGCGCCGCCGCCGGCCGCCGCCCGCCGCGCCAGCGGGCCCATCGCGCCCCTGCTCGAGGCGGCGGTGAACCGCCTGCTGGCCGAGGACGACGCCTCGAACGCGCCGCGGCTGGAGCCCGTCGAGGCGCCCCCGGCCACTCAGGTGACCCCGCCCACGCCCATCCTGGAGCCGCCGCTGCCGCCGCCCCTCGAGCCGGGCGGCTCGGTCGAGTCGCGCTCGCTGGCGGGGGTGGACTCGAGCCCCGTCCCCTCGGCCTCGCACGGCGGTGATCGCCCGCCCGCCGAGGTGGTGGAGCGGCTGCACCGGCTGGGCCGCGTGCTGGCCGGCGCGGAGGGTCTGGCGGATCTGGCCAGCCGCGTCGAGCGGCTGATCGAGGGTCACGACCAGCCCCTGCTGCTGGCGGTGGTGGGGCGGCCCGGCGCCGGCAAGACGACCTTCGTCAACGCGCTCATCGGGCAGCCGCTGATCCCCGAGGACACGCGGGTGCCGCACCTGCTGCGCTATGGGCGGCGCCC
>JAUHXL010000434.1 GCA_030426945.1 bacterium | reverse complement strand
ACCGGCCCCACCAGCGGCCCGCTGTCGCCGTCGGCCGGACCCCGCGCCCCCTTGGGGTACTCGCGCACCGCCGGCAGCACGACCAGGCGATCCAGGAAGTGCTCGCGGAAGGCCAGCAGGGCGTCCTGCGCGAGCGAAGGATCGAGCTCCGCGAGGAAGCGGAGGGCCAGCGCGGTGCTGGTACCCCGCGGGCCCTCGTCGCGATCATGCGGCAGCAGGCCCGTCTCGGCGTCGAGGTGCATCCGCGCGGCCTGCAGCCAGGCATCGATCAGCGGGCCATAGCGGGGCGTGAACAGCTGGTCGTGCAGGCGCAGGGCCGCGAGCCCGATGATGTTGTCGAGGGGCAGATCGCGATCACCGGCGCTCGGCAGCAGGGGCGAGCGGCTCTGGCGCCAGGCCGCCGCCATGCGCCCGCAGCCGGCGCGGAAGTCGCGGACGGTGTCGGGATCCCGCGCGTCGGGTCGGGCCAGGAGCAGGATGCCGCCCCGCAGCCACTGGACCAGGCCCTGGTACTGCATGCCGTGAGGGGGCTCGCGCGTGGTGGGGAAGCCGGCCTGCAGGGTAGGGTGCTCGACGGCCGCCAGGGCGACGCGGGCCTCGGCGGCCGCGTGCTCGCGGGGTGGGCTGCCCGGCGCGTAGCGCAGCCCGAGCTCGACGTTCGCCAGCCCGTAGAGGACCCAAGCCAGCAGCTCGCCCCCGCGCAGGCGGTCGGCGGCGCCGCGGCCCTCGCCCGCGCGCAGGGCGTTCCCGAGCGCGGCGAGCTGCTCGCGGACGTCCGGCCCCACCTGATCGACGCCGTAGCGGGCGGGATCGAAGCGAAGATCGTCCACCGTGCGCCACCCCACCAGCAGGGTGAGCGCCAGCACGACGAGCAGGTACGAGAACCGCCCGAGCGAACGCATGCGACACCCTATGCGCGCCGCCGCCGCAGCGTAAAGGGCGTCGGCGCGGCGGGTGGTTCACCCGCCGCCGAGGAGCCCCGATGAGCGACCGCCTGATCGATACGCCCGCCGCCCGCGACGCGCTGTGCGCCGCGCTGCGCGATGCCCCGTGGATCGCCTTCGACACCGAGTTCCTGCGAGCCCGCAGCTACTATCCGCGCTTGTGCCTGCTGCAGGTCGCCACGCCCGAGCTGGTGGCCTGCGTGGATCCCCTGCGGCTCGACGATCTCGATCCGGTCTTCGACGTGCTGCTCGATCCCGCTCACCTGCTGGTCATGCACAGCGGCGAGCAGGATCTCGAGATCCTCTACCACGAGACCGGCCGGCTGCCGCGGCGCATCTTCGACACGCAGCTCGCCGGGGCGGTGCTGGGGCTGGGGGATCAGGTCAGCTACGCGGCGGCGGTGGAGGCCATGCTGGGGCCCAAGCTGGGCAAGGCCCACACGCGCACGGACTGGTCGCGCCGGCCCCTGGCGCCCGGCCAGCTGACCTACGCCGCGGACGACGTGCGCTACCTGCGCGAGCTGTACGTCGTGCAGCGCGACGGCTTGGCGGCCAAGGGCCGCACCGACTGGCTCGACGAGGATCTGGCCGAGCTGTCGAGCGAGGATCGCTACCGGGTGCGGCCCGAGACGACCTGGCGGCGGGTGAAGGGGAAGGGGCGCTGCACCGGCGTCGCCCTGGCCCGGCTGCAGGCCGCGGCAGCGTGGCGCGAGCGCGAGGCGATGCTGACCGACACGCCGCGCCGGTGGGTGCTCGACGACGGGCCGCTGCTCGATCTCGTCGAGCGCGACCCGAAGGACGCCCGTGCGGTGGCGCGGGCCGGGGTCGGCGGCGCGGCCGGTCGGCGGCTGGCGGCGGCGCTGGACGCCGCGCGCGCGCTGCCCCCCTCGGCCTGGCCGGTCCACCCGCAGCGGCGCGCGTCGACGCCGGACGAGGAGGCCGCGGCCGAGCGCCTGCTCGAGGCGGCGGCCGCCATCGCCGAGCGGGAGGGCATCGCCGCGCAGGCCTTGGCGACGCGGGCGCAGGTCAAGCAGCTCGTCGCGGGCGACGCGGCGTGTGCGCTGCGCCGGGGCTGGCGGGCGACCCTGCTGCGCGACGCCGTCGCCGAGATCCTGGGGGCGCTCAGCCCCGGTCGATGAGGTGGGCGAGCAGCTCGGCCACCACCGCCTCGGCGTCGCGCCCGCTCGTGTCGACCACCACCGTCGGATCGGCCGGATCCTCGAAGGGCACGTCGACGCCGGGCAGGTGGTGCACGGTGCCCGCGTCGAAGCCCGCGTAGAGGCCCTTGGGATCCCGCCGCCGCAGCTCGACGGGATCGCACACGACCAGCACCTCGAGGAACCGCGGCACGAGGGCGCGGACGCGATCACGGTCCCGTCGCCGGGCCGAGGTGGCGCTGACGAGCGTGGTCACGCCGCCCTCGCTCGCGCGGGTCACGAGGTGGGTCAGCAGATCGTAGAACCGCCCCCGCGCGCCGGGCGCCGGGGGGGCGCCGTCGGCGGGGGCCACGCGGGGCCAGAGATCGTCGCTGTCCAGCCACAGGACCGGCTCGCCCACGGCGCGCAGGCGGTCGCGCAGCCCGCGGGCCAGGGTGGACTTGCCGCTCGCGGGCACGCCGGTCAGCCAGACGACCGCGCCGCGCAGGGGGCAGTGCTCGTGCACGCCGAACTCCTCGTCGAAGGACCGCCTCACGCCCCGCGCCGCAGGGCGCCGGGCAGGCGGACCTGGTAATGGCGGGCACACTCGGCCTCGCGCCCTCGTATGACACGCAGCCCAGCCAGGGGGCCGCGCCGCTCGGTGACGACGGTGCAATGATCGGCGCGCTCGCCGCGCTCCGCGTGCAGCACGACCCAGTCGTGGGTGCGGCCGAGCTTGTGGGCCGCGGCGGTGTTCGACCAGGCGGCGCTGAAGGCCCAGCCGTCCTGCTCGGTGTGGAAGACGGGCAGCCAGCGCGCGTGCGTCGGGTTGAAGCGTCGGGGGGTCACCTTGGGCAGCGCGTCCTGCTCCGCGAGGCGCCGGTAGGCCGCGTCGACCGCCAACACGGTCGCCACCTCGGGCGGGCCCAGAGCCGGGCCGGTGGGGGCGGGTGGGGCCTCGCGGTGGCGCCGCAGGCGGGCGCGCCGGCGGGCGCCCCGGCCGAGCACCGACGCCAACTCGAGCTGCAGGGCCTGCACCCGGCGCTCGCCGAAGCCGGGCAGCGCCGCGACCCGCCCGTCGTGGACCGCGACCTCGAGATCCTCGAGGCTGCCGACGTGCAGGTCGTCGTGCAGGCGGCGGGCGAGGCGCGGGCCGATGCCGGGCAGGGCGACGAACAGATCCTCGGTCGGCACCGTGGCCTCGAGGTGGTCGAGGCGCTGGACGCTGCCGGTGGTCAGGTGCTCCTCGATGATCGCCGCGATGCGCGGCCCCACGTAGGGCAGGCGCTCGAGGCCGGCCCGCCCCGACCACTCCAGCACGTCGGCGAGGGGCGTGGGCCACCCGCGGACGGTCTGGGCGGCCCGGCGATAGGCCCGGCGGCGATAGGGATCGTCATGGGCGGCGTCGAGGAGCTCGGCGATCCGGTCGAGGGCGTCGGCGATCGCCGTGTTGTCGAGCGCGTGGGCGGTCATGATCCACCTCCCGACTCGTCGTGCAGCGAAGCAATGCGCGTACCGCGAGCGACCGGGCGCGAACCGCGCGCCTTCGGTCGCGTCGTTACCTTGGAGTAGCAAGTGCGCGCGAAAGTTGCGCTTTTCGGCGGCCCGTCCTTCCATGCATCCATGGATCTCACGCCCGAACAACGTTTGACCCTCATCGAGGCCGATCTGCGGCAGACCCGCGCGCTCGCGCGGGTCACCGCCCTGTTGCTGCTGGCGGTGTTGGCGGTGGCCGCCTCACTGTGGCTGTCGCCCCGCGAGGTGGTCGAGCTGTCCGGCGCCGCTGGGCGCAGCCTGCAGCTGACCCCCGCTGGGGTCGAGCTGTCGGCGGGTGGGCGCACCCGGGCGGCGCTGGGCGTCGGGCGGGACGGCCCGCAGCTGACGCTCTACGACGAGGACGGTCGGCCGCGGGCCTGGTTGGCCTTGGGCGTCCGCGGCACGCCCCGCCTGGCGCTGGCCGGCGCAGACGGCGCCATCCGGGCCACCTTGCTGGCGTCGGAGCAGGGCCTGCTGCTGCTCAACGGGGGCAACGGGGGCGGGGCGTTGCTGGTGAACGCGCGGGACGAGGGCGCGAGCCTCTCACTGGCGCACCCGGCGACCGGCAGCGCGGTGCGGCTGTTCGTGGATCGCAACGCGGCGCGGGTGCTCACCGAGAACGTCGATCGGCGCATCGGGGTCGGGCTGCTGAACCACCCCGACGCCAGCGGCCTGGTGGTCGGCCGAGGGGGCGGCGGCGCGGCGCCCGATCTGCTCGAGCTCGCGCGCGGGGGTGGGGTCGGCGTGGTCACCGCGACGGTCGATCGCGACGGCGTGCCGCAGGTGGAGCTGGTCGATCCCGACGGCAAGCAGGGCGCGCTGCGCGCCCAGTAGCGCTCCTCCGCCCAGGATCAGTGGGACGCGGCGGTGCGCGCAGCGGGCGGCCTGCGGCGGCCGAGACCGTCACGGGGTGCGGGGCAGGCTCTGGTTCGGATCGTCGCCGACGGTGGGGCGGCGGTGGGGGCAGGCCCCGTCGAAGAGCAGCTCGCAGGCGGTGTTGTAGACGTAGTCGCCGCCGCTCGGCGCGGCCGACCACCACGCGTCCGCCGCGATCGGGTGCTGGCGCAGCACGACGGGCAGCACGCCGCCCACCGGGCGACCGTCGGGCTCGCCGGCGGCGTCTTCGCGGTCGATGACCAGCCGATCACCGACCCCGACGCCGGCCGCGTCGAGGTCGACCCCTTCGAAGAAGGCGGTGTTGCCGGGGCCCAGGACGAGGCCGGCCTCGCCCGCGACGCGCGCCACCCCCATGGGGTCCTCGATCCACCAGGCGCCGGTCACCGGTCCGTCCGTGGCGGCGAAGGGCTCACTCAGCCAGAGCTCTTGCGTCGCCCGCACGTCGGCGATCTGGGCCGGGAGCGCCGCGACCAGGCGGTCGACGAGCGCGCCGAGGGTCAGCGCGCCGGCGCAGGGGTAGCCGAGGGCGCACAGATCGAGGCTCGCCGTGCCCGGCGAGCGCACCATCTCGAGCAGCGGCTCGAGCTGCCCCTCGAAGACCCGCTGAACCTCGGGGGCCGGACGCAGCGAGCCCACCCCGCCGTTGGTGCCGCCGACGATCCAGAGGCTCGGCGCGCCCAGGCCGGTCACGCCGGCGAGCACCACCGGGTTGGCCGGGCCGTCCAGCACGATGGGCAGCGCCCCGTCGCGGCCGCGCGCCATCACGCGCAGCTCGGGATCGTCGATGTCCACGATCCCGTCGAGATCCAGGTCGGTCAGGGTGCGCTGATCGGCCAGCTCGAGGATGCCGCCCGCGCGGCCACGCACGTAGGCGTCGTCGAGGCCGCCGGGGGTGGTCAGCAGCGTGATCGGCCCCAGCGCCAGGCGGTCCAGCCGATAGCGCGCGCAGCCGAGGCCACCGCACGCGGGGGTCGTGGTGCCGCTCGTCCAGGCGTTGGTGGCGCGGCGGCCGGTGAGCCAGTCGCCGAGCCGCGCCATCACCCCGAGCCAGGCCGCCACCGCCACGCGGGGGCTCGTCAGCGGCACCCAGGCGTAGCGCGAGGACAGCGTCATGGCGGCGGGGGCGGGCGGCGCGTCGTCCAGCGACTGCAGGGCGTGGCCGGCCAGAAAGCGCCCCAGGGCCTGCACCGGGCGAGCGGCGGCGGCGGCCTGCTCGAGTCGCTCGACGGGCCGCCCCTCGGCGTCGACGGGCCGTCCCGCGTCGTCGACCTCGGGGACGAAGGCGTCGCGCCCCAGGAGGACGGTGTCGGCCGAGGCGCCGGTGAGCCAGATCGCGACGGCCCCCGGCATCGCGGCCTCGAGGGTGCGCCGGGCTTCGCCCGCGACGTCGGCGTTGAGGGTGGGCTCGTTGCGGGGGCTCGCCGCGGGCGCGGCCGAGGTGCCGACCAGCACCGCGACGGTGGCGCGCTGCGCGGCGTCCTCGAGCGCCACCGCCCGCAGGACCAGCCCGCGGGTGCCCGGGAGGGCGTCGTCGCGCACCAGCAGCGGCGTCCGCTGACGCCAGGCGGTGAGATCCTCGCGGTCGTTGGCGCGGCCGTCGCCGTCCGAGTCCGGCACGCGCACCGCGCCGTCCACCGGCAGGGGCGGATCGGTCGGCAGCTCGACGCGGGCCGCGCGCACCTCGACGGGCCGCAGCGAGGGGCCGGCCTGCCGGGCCGCCGCGGCGCTGCGCCGGACCACCTCGGTCCACCAGCCCTCGTCCACGCCGCCGACGGCGCCCTCGCCCAACAGGCCCAGGCGCCCGCGCTGCTCGAGGGCGTCGAGGCCGGCGACGGCCGGTCCGGGGCCCCACAGGCCGACCGCGTCCGGGCCCGACCGGTTGCCGGTGGCGTGCACCGCGATGCGTTCGGCGGGCAGCCCCAGCCGCAGCTGCAGCCGGCGCCGCAGGTCGCG
>JAUHXL010000433.1 GCA_030426945.1 bacterium | reverse complement strand
GCTCGGCGTCGCCCGCCTGCAGGGCCTGCTTCGGCATCGCGCTCTGCGGATCGACGGCCTGCGGGTGCTCGATGAAGCGCACCAGCGTGGGCCGCGCGATGCGCGCGCGCACCCAGCCCAGATCCGGAGCGGTCAGCACCGGCGCGGCCACGTCGCCGGGCGGCACGGCCTTCTTCATCGCCGCGTAGAAGGCCTGGTCGAAGGCGGCGCCCAGGGGCAGGGCGCCCACGCGGTGACACGTGGGGCAGCCCCGCGCGATGAAGAGGGCCTGCCCCGCCTCGACGCGGCCCGGCGGGACGGGGGGCGGCGCGGCCAACGGGGCGTCCGGATCGGCGCCGTTGAGCGCGGCGAGGTACGCGACGACGTCGTCCTTCTCGGCGGCGTCCAGCCGCAAGGGGATCATCGACGTCTCGAGGTGCGGCCGGAGATCGAAGGGGGCGTCGAGGAAGCCGCGGACGAAGCCCGGATGGACGCGGCGGGTCAGCGTGCCCAGGTCGGGCAGCCGCGTGAAGTGGACGACGTTCTCGAGGTACCGGTCCCAGTCGGGGAAGTCGGCGCGCTGGCGCGCGATGGCCGCCGGATCACCCTTCGTGCCGAGGATCCAGCGATGGCAATCGACGCAGTGCATCGCCCGGTCGGCGGGCGGCACGCCGCGGTCGCCGTCGACGTGGGTGATGGCGTGGCAGCGGTTGCACTGGGCCCGCTCGACGAGCGCCCGGCCGCGCTCGGCCGCGGGGCCGAGCGCGGCCGGGGCGGCCACCGCGGGGGGCGCGGCGAGCAGCGCGAGGAGGAGCAGCGAGGGCGAGCGGCGGGCGGGGCGACGCATGAGGGGCAGACTACAGACGCAGGGTCGCCACGTCAGCCTTGGCCACCTCGGCCTCACCGCCGAGCGCGCGCTCGGCCGCGACGACGGCCTCGGCCGACGCGCCACCGACGCGGGCGCGGGTCAGGTGGCGCTCGGCCGCGGCGCGATCACCGGCCGCCGCCTCGAGGACGGCCAGCTCGGCGTGCACGTCGGCGGCGGCGACGGCGTCCACCGCCAGCGCGCGGGTCAGGGCGGCGCGCGCGCCGGCAACGTCCCCGACGCCGCGCTGGGCGCTGGCGACCGCCCGCAAGGTCGCAGCGTCGGGCGCCAGCTCGGCCGCCCGCGCGAAGCGCGCCTCGGCCCGCGCCGCCTTGCCCGCCTTGGCGTGCAGCAGCCCAGCCCGCAGGGCGGCCTGCGCCCGCTCCGCGGCCGGGCCCTGCGCGTTCATCGCGCGCTCGTAGTGGCGGATGGCGGTGCGGAGCTCCCCGCGCGCCTCGGCGGCCTCGCCCTGCTGCAGCTCGGACTGCGCGACGACGGCGACGACCGGGCGCTTGCGCATGGCGCAGGCGCTGGCGACGGAGGTGGTGGCGACGAGGGCGGTGGCGGCGACGAGGGCGACGAGGGCGGTGCGCTTCATGGGGATGCTCCGAGGTGCGAGGTATGGCCCTTCGAACGCCTCCCCCAGCGAGAAGTTCTGCCGACGAGAAAAAAAATGCCCCGCCGGTCTCAGCTGCCGGTGGCGCGCCCCTCGCCCAGGTAGCGCTCGATCGCCATCCGCAGCTGGTTGACCCCGTAGCCCTGCTTGACCATGACCCAGTCGACGCCGCCCTCCCGCAGGGGCGGCAGCAGGATGTCGGTCACCTTGTGGCTGATGAAGCGAGCGAGCAGCACGACGAAGTCCACGCCGCCGTTGCCGACGCGCTCGCTGAGGCTCTGCACGGTGCGGATGTCCCAGCCGCTGATCCACTCCACCGACTCGAAGCCGAAGGCCGCCTCGATGCGGGCGCGGGCCGGCTCGCGCACCTCGCCGCCGACCATCACCGCCGCGCGTCCGCGCGTGCGACCGAAGTGGGGCCAGTCGGGCGGCAGCGCGGCGTCCGCCTCGTCCTCGTCGCTCCCGTCGACCGGCCCCTCGGCGTCGTGGGCTTCGGCCTGCCGCACGGCGCGACGCAGGCGCTTGAGGGCTTTGTCGCCGCTGAGCGCGTCGAGGTGACCGATGAGCAGCCGCGCCAGCCGACCATCCTCGGGCGGGACGCCCGCGTTGAGCGCGCGCGTCGCGGCGCGCCGCACCCGCACGGGGCTGGGCACGTCCTCACCCACCACCGCCGCCAGCTCGCGCAGCGCGACCTCCGGGTTGAGCGCCGCGCGCTCCGCGTCGAGCGCGAAGCCGCCCAGCTCGCGCCGCAGGGCGCTCCACCAGAACTCGGCGTCGCCGATCCAGCTGGCGCTCTCCGGCCGATGGCTGCGGCTGAGGCCGGTGATCCACCCCGGCTGGTGCTCGTTCGAGAACTGCGTCAGCTTGGCGAAGTCCTTCTTCAGCTGCAGCGCCAAGAGCGCCCGCAGGTGCGAGCTGGTGTCGTCCTGCAGCCGCCGCAGGCGCGCGGCGAGCAGGCCCAGCAGCGCCTGCTGGATGGCCCGCGGAAAGGCCGACCACTCGGCGCAGCGCGTCACCTCGCGGTCGACCCGGGCGGCCTCGTCGAGCAGCTCGTCGTCGCTCAGCTCCGCGCGCGGGGCGCCCAAGCGCTCGATCACGCCGTGCACCGCGTCGACGTCGAAGGGCACCGAGGCCACGCCGTCGCCCTGCGCCCAGCTGGGGCCCAGCACGACGCTGTCGAGGATCGACAGATCGAGATCGTCCTCGTCCTCGTCGCTCTCCGACAGCGACTCGATCGAGTCGTCCCCCGACGCCCCGGGCGCAGGGACGGGGGCCACCGGGGCGGTCTGCGGGTGCGCGCCGTCGACGCGCTCGTGCATCGTCTCGTCGGGATCCTCGAGCACGATGCGCCCGCCCTCGAGCCGCCAGGCCAGGGCCAACGTCGCCCAGCGCATCAGCTTCTCGTCGCGCTCGGCGCGCAGGGCGTCCAGCTTCGCCTCACCGGACCGATCCGGCAGCAGCGCCAGCTCGCTGTGGATGGCGGCGACCCCGCGCTGCAGGACGACCAGCTCGCGGCTGAGCTCCTCGAACTCGTCGAAGATGGCGTCGAGGCGCGCAGGATCGATCGACACCGCGCTCACCGACCCTCGTACTCCGGCGTCTGCTTCGACACGAAGGCCGCCACGGCGACGCCGAGATCCTGGGTGATCAGGTGCGCCGTGTTCCAGGTCGCGACGTACTCGAGGCCGCGGTCGATCTCGGCCCGGCGCGCCTCGTTCATCACGCGCTTGGCGCCCTGCACCGTCAGCGGCGGGTTCGCGGCGATCTCGGCGGCCACCGCCAGCGCCTCGCGCTTCACGGCCTCGGCGTCCGGCAGCACGCGGTTCACGAGGCCGATGCGCTCGGCGTAGGCCGCGTCGAAGTCGCGGCCGGTGAACACCAGCTCGCGCGCGACGCCGGGGCCCACGATGGCGGGCAGGCGCTGCAGGGTGCCCAGATCCGCCACGATGGCCATCTTCGTCTCGCGCACCGCGAAGCGCGCGTCGGCCGCCGCGAGCCGGATGTCACAGGCGGTGATCAGATCGACGCCGCCGCCGATGCACGGCCCGTGGACGGCGGCGATGACCGGCACCCGGCAGCGCTCGATCCCCAGGAAGGCCTGCTGAAGATCGCGGATGAGCTGGTGCAGCCGCGCCTGGCGCGCCCCGTCGGGGGGACCGGGCTGAATCGGCAGCTTGGGCATCATCGCCATGACGTCGAGCCCGGCGGTGAAGGCGCGGCCGCGACCGGAGACGACCGCCGCGCGCACCTCGGGGCGCGCGTCGATGTCACGGAACGCGGTCACCATGCCCTCGAAGAAGGCGGGGTCCATCGCGTTGAGCTTGTCGGGGCGATCGAGCTCGACGTGGGCGACGGCCCCGTCGACGGTCAGCTGAACCATCGGATCCTCCTCGCGGCGGCGGCGTGCAGCCTACACGCCCCGAGGGCCCCGGCGCGACTGCGCCGGTGCGCGCGCGCTCAGCCGTTCCAGCTGGTGCCGGGGCGGCCGAGGGCGGGCGCGTCCGCCGAGGGCAGATCGGCGTCGGCCACCGCCTTCAGTCCGGCCACGCGCCGCACCTCGACGGGGGTGACGACGCCGGCGACCGCGTTGAAGTGATCGAGGACGATGGCCGGGCGCTCGCGATCCCGCATGGCGCGGACCACCTCGTCGAGGGGATCGTCGACGTGGACGAAGAGCGGCTCCCCGTCGACCAGCTCGCCCGCCGTCTCGCCGCCGCCCGCCCGCAGATCGGTCACCTGCAGCGCGCCGCGGACGCCGTCGAGATCGCGCACCAGCGCCGCGTGGGCGGCCTGCAGCAGCATGTGGCGCGCGACGCCGGCGAGGCGCAGGTCCGGCGAGACGGTGGCGACGCGCGTGATCATCGCCTGGCGGGCGGTGAGCCCCTCGACCGCCAACGCCGAGCGGCGCGCCCGGCGCTCGGCGCCGGCGCCGAAGAAGACGAAGGCGCCGATCAGCACCAGCATCAGGCCGTGCACCGCCACGCCCCAGACGACCAGGCCGATGGCCACCACGCGGCCCAGCGCCGCCACGACGTCGACCGCGCGGTCGGGGCTCAGCCAGCGCTCGAGGACGGCGCCCAGGACGCGCCCCCCGTCGAGCGGGAAGGCCGGCAGCAGGTTGAAGACCGCGATGACCAGGTTCAGCAGCCCCACGATGAGGCCGACGACGACGGCGTCGAGGGGCAGGCCGGGCAGGCGGCTGAGCGCGAGCGCGCCGAAGCCCACCGCGAAGCTGACCAGGGGCCCGTTGAGAGCGGTCCAGAAGCGCTGCCGCGCGGTGGCGTCCGGGTGATCGATCTCGGTGACGCCGCCCAGCACCATCAGGGTGATCCCCCGCACCCGGCCGCCGTGGCGGAGGGCCGTGAAGGCGTGCCCCAGCTCGTGCAGCAGGACGCCCGCGAAGAGCGCGACGGCGACCACGAGGCCCAGCGCCAGCGGCGGCAGGGTGAGGGCGCCGGGATCCACGCCCAGACGGTAGAGGAGGAAGGGCAGATCCCGCGCGGCCACCGAGGCGGCGATGAAGGGCACCACCAGCAGCAGCGACACGTGCAGCCTCAGGGGGATGCCGCGCAGGTGGGTGATCGTCCAGGCGGTGCGGAACATGCGGTCCTCCTCGTGGAGGAGAGGCCGCGGCCCCCCGCCAGGTTGCGTCAACCGACGGCGAGGAGGCGCTGAATCTCGTCCACTGCGTCGTCGATGGAGATGCGACGCTGCTCCATCGTATCGCGGTCGCGCAGTGTGATGCTGCCGTCCTCCATCGTCTGCCCATCGATCGTCAAACACCAGGGGGTGCCGATCTCGTCGTGACGGCGGTAGCGGCGGCCGATGGCGTGCTGCTCGTCGTAGCTGGCCGCGATGCCGCGGGCGAGGAACGCCTGCACGACCTCGCGCGCCTTCTCGGGCATCTCGTTCTTCTTCACGAGGGGCAGCACCGCCACCTTGATCGGCGCGAGCTGCGGGTGGAAGCGCATGACCACGCGGGTCTCGGGGCCCTTGGCGCCCTCGACGGTCTCCTCGTGGTAGGCGTCGAGCAGGTAGACCAGCACTCCCCGGGTCGCGCCGGCGGCGGGCTCGATGACGTAGGGCACGAACTTCTTCTGCTGCTGCGGATCGAAGTACTCGAGCTTCGCCCCGCTGTACTGCGCGTGCTTCTTCAGGTCGTAGTCGGTGCGGTTGGCCACGCCCTCGAGCTCGCCCCAGCCCCAGGGGTAGGCGTACTCGATGTCGAAGCAGCCCTTGGCGTAGTGGGCCAGCTCGTCGGGCTCGTGCGCGCGCAGGCGGAACTTCGAGGGATCGTTCGCGTAGCGCTGCCACCAGCTCATCCGCGCCTCGCACCAGTACGCCATCCACTCGTCGTCGGTGCCCGGCTCGCAGAAGAACTCCATCTCCATCTGCTCGAACTCGCAGCTGCGGAAGATGAAGTGCTCGACGGTGATCTCGTTGCGGAACGACTTGCCCATCTGGGCGATGCCGAAGGGCACCTTCATCGACATCGACTGCTGCACGTTGAGGAACTGGACGAACATGGCCTGGGCCGTCTCGGGCCGCAGGTACACCGCGCCGTCCTTGGTGACCTCGTCGATCTTGGCGCGCAGGTCGTTGCCCGCGAGGCCCTCGAACTCGCCCTTCTCGATGGCGTTGGCGATTGCGCCCAGCGGGCTGACCGGGCCGAGGCTGCTGCGGAACATCAGGTTGAACTGGCGCTCCTCGCTCAGGAAGGGCGAGTTGCACACCTTGCAGACGTAGCCGCGGTCGCCGGCGACCGCGCCGTGCAGCTCCTTGCCGCGACGCTCGAGGGTGACGCCGAACTGCTGCTCGACGACCTCGGCGGCGACCTTCGCGCGCCCCTTGTCGGCGAAGGTCAGCACCACCGGCTGCCCCGCCTCGGCGCGCGGGGCCTGATCGGCGCGGAAGCGCTCCTTGCACACCTTGCAGTCGACGAGCGGATCGCTGAAGCCGGCGAGGTGGCCCGAGGCCTCCCAGACGCGCGGGTGCATGATGATCGACGC
>JAUHXL010000432.1 GCA_030426945.1 bacterium | reverse complement strand
ACCAAGCGACGAAGGACATGCCCCGCCGCGTCACGCCTCGTAGGGCCTTGCCCGCCTGGAGACGCATGTGCTCGTCACCGAGCGTGATCAGTACGGCGACGATCCGAAAGGCGTTGGGCGCCTCGTCTGCTTCGGGCCCGCGGACTTCGTAGCCTTCGACCCCGAGTCGAAAGGCGCCGTCCCAGGGTAGGCCACAGAGCGGCAGACCAGTTTGCGGTCGCCACCCGTCGGCCTGGCAATACCGAGCGCTGTGCGTGAAGTCGGGAAGGAGCCAGGGCAGGACAGGGCCGGGGTGGCCGATGCTGTAGAGGGGTGAGTCGGACAGGAAGACGAAGCTCTTCTCGATACTGGTCAGAGCGTCCATGCGAAGGACGTCCTGCGTGACGGTGTTGTGGGTCCGTGGCTGGCCGGTTCGAAGCAGCATCTGGGCGACGGGGTCATCGTGGCGGAGGATCAGCCCGCATCCCAGCCCAGGAGGCGCCGGGACGGCGCACCGACTGGGGGACAGCCGTTCGGACGTCTGCTCGGGCGCCCAGGGCTTGGTTTGCCAGCACCAGGCATCGGGAACTCGGGCCACGGGTCCGAAGGGGCCGTCACCGACGATGATGGGGCCAGTGTGGTCCGACTGCTGCTTGACGATGAGCGTCGAGCCGGCGCGCCGCAGAGCCGGCGGTGTTGGATGATAGGTGGGGCACGGGGGCGGGATGCGGCTCCACTCCGCCCAGATCGACTGGCGATCGGGTGCGTCGCCACTCTGGTGTGCGCGTTGATCCGAGGGGTCAGCCTCAGGGATCGAAGGGGCACGCTGGCTCGACTGTCGCCGAGACGTCTCACTGTTCGAGACGCAGCCGATGTTCAGGAAGCCGGCAACGACCGAGAGGAGGCCGGCCAGAGCGGTCCTGCCCTTGGCTGACGTCCACCTCGACCTGCGCGGGATCCAGCGGAAGGGCGCGCGTCCAGTTCCTTGGCTGATGGCGGATCCGACCGCGGATGCGCGTTTGGACATCGGCGCAACCCAGTCGACCGGTCCGGCGTGCCTATTTCGCGTAGGCGTCCAGATCACCCAGATTCACCTCTCGTCCGTCTCTCGGGCGCTGCCACTCGACGTACACCTCGTCGCTCCGCGCCACCAGCCAGAAGCTGCGATCGGGTGTCGAGAGGCGGGCGCCGATGACCCTTGGGGCGTCCGCCGCCCACTCCGCCACGATCGCGGCGACGGCGGTGATCGGCTGGCCGACCAGATCGGCGTAGCGCGGCCAGTCGGCGGCGTCGTACCGGGTCCACTTGCCGCACTCGGCGACGTAGGCCTCGTTTTCGGGGCTCAGGGGCGGCGCGAAGTCGTCGTCCCATGGCGTGTCGGTCACGCACAGCGCGCTGCAGTTCGGCGCGTGCGTGAAGCGGACGAGTCGGTCGTCCAGGAGGAGCTCGAGGTCGCCGTCGTCGACACCCAAATTCGACGACGCGTCGCCGGGCGGGCCGGGCAGCGTGCGTGCGCCTGTCGTGTCGTACAGGATGCGCCAGACGCCGCGGACGCGGCGGCCGGGCATCGAGCGGAGCAGCGCGAGCGAGCGCGCCGAGAAGCCCGTTTGACTCACGCTGCCTTGCCCGCCCTCAGCCCACCAGGGCGGGCATGGGGTCGACGCGCAGCTCGCTGGGGTCGACGCCGCCGCTGGCGAGGACGGTGGCGAGCACGTGCTCGGGCATGAGGCTCACGCCGGTCTCGTCGGGTCGGCCGGTCTGCAGGTTGATCAGCTCCGGGCCCATGGCGTTGTCGCTGCTGGCGCCGATGAGCTGGCCGGCGCGCAGGCCGCCGCCGGCGACGAGGGCGCAGTTGCCCAGGTGGTGGTCGCGGCCGGCGCGCTCGTTGAGGCGGGGCGTGCGGCCGAACTCGCTGAACGCGATGATCGAGGTCTTGGCCAGCATCGAGCCGCCGCCGGGGGCCTCGCTGTCGCGCAGGTCGGTCAGCAGGCGGGCGAGGGCGTCGAAGCCGGCGTACAGGCGCGTGCTGTGGTCGTTGGCCCAGGTCTGGTCGTGGGTGTCGAGCTGGGTGCTCAGCGCGACGCTGACCACGCGGCTGAGGCCCGTCTTCAGGGCCTGCGCGGCCAGCGCGGCGCGGCCGGCGGGCGTCTCGAGCTGGCCGGGCTGCAGGCCGTAGTGGGCGCGCGCGGCGGCGGTGTCGGGGCCGGCGAACTGGAAGCTGCGGTGCAGGTTCGACGTGACCACCTGGCGGGCGCGCGCGCGGTTCTCGCGGTAGATGTCGGCCAGGCGCGAGGCGGCGACGCCGTGCTCGCCGCTGCAGTCGCGGTGCTTCTTCCAGTAGTCGCCCAAAGCACCCTTCACGTTGGGCGGGATGTCCGTCGGCAGGCCCAGGTTCTCCTGCAGGATGTACTGCAGGTGATCGACCGCGGCGACGGGCAGCGCGGCGGCGTGCGCGGGCTGGTCGACGTTGTACGACTCGACCAGGTGCGCCAGGTGCGGCACCGGCGTGTCCAGCGTCACCTGCGCGGCGGCCAGCGTGCCGGCCGCGTTGCCGCGGGCGGTGAGCCCCGAGGGCGGGCGCCCGGTGATGAAGTAGCGGCGCCCCACCTCGTGCGTCAGCGTCGCCATGTTGATGCCGCGCACCACGCTGAACAGATCGGCCAGCGGCGCCAGCGACGCGGCGCAAGGGCCCAGCTCGAAGGGGCCGGCGTCGATGGGCGCGCGGCTGAAGGCCGCGGGGATGAGATCGTAGGCGGGCTGGATGCCCGTCGCGCGCACGTCGGCGTCGGTGAAGACCGTCGGATCGCGCGGGTCGAGCCCCAGCAGGTGATCCCACCCGCCCTCGAAGTACGCGAACACGAAGTAGTGATCGTTCTCGCCCGCCGCGCGGGCCACGCGGGGCATCAGACCCCCGAGTGAGAAGGCGCCCGCCGCCAGGCCGGTGCGCCACAGGAAGTCGCGTCGGTTCATCGGGCGCACCTCAATACAGGACGAACTCGGGGTCGGTCATCATCGCGATGCACACCGCCAGCCAGCCATCGCGGGCGGCGCGCTGGGCGGGGGCGGTGGACGAGGCGTTGACGAACAGGGCGTACAGGTCGTCGATGGCGGCGTCGTCGTCGGGCGGCACGTGGCGGCCGTAGAAGCGCAGCTGCAGGGCGCGCAGGGCGGCGCGGGCGTGGGCCTCGTCGAGGCTGTCCCAGGGGCCGTCGTGCACCACCAGGCTGCGGTCGGCCGCGTCGGCGTCGCGCTGCGCCCAGCGCACGCAGATGCGGTTGGACGCGTCCTGCATGAACTTGGCGATGATCAGCGTGGGCTCGAGGTTCTCTTCGGTCACCCGCAGGTAGTCGGGGGCGCCCAGCGTGGGCGCCAGCACCTGCAGCATGTCGGTGGGGCCGGCGCCGAAGTCCTCGGTCCAGGCGATGCCGTCGGTGATGATCGGGATCGAGCGGGCGAGCTGCTCGATGGTCATGCGGCCGGGCGCGCGGGTCAGCGGCGCGGCCTCGCTGGGGGGCGCGCCGACGTCGGGCTCGACGGCCGGAACGCCACCGGCGCCGGGGTCGCCGCCCGGTGAGATCGGCGCGGCCTCCTCTTCGCAGCCGAAGAGCGCCAGCAGCAGGGCCAGGCGGACGATCGTGCGGCTCATCGCGCCATCCTCCGGTAGCCGGGGTGCAGCACCAGCGCCCTCACCAGCGCCTTGAAGTCGTAGCCGCCGGCGGCGAAGTCGGCGGCCAGCGCGGGCAGCTCGTCCTCGACCTCGCTGGGGCTCATCGGGCGGTGGTACAGGCGCTCGAACACCTTGCGCGTCACGCACTGCGCCAGCTTGCCGTTCTCGATGTTGGCCTCGACCAGCGCCTGCGGCCCCGCCTCGACGTGCGCCACCTCGTCGGCGTCCCGCCACTGGTACGACCTCAGCACGCCGGCGTAGGGCGCCTCGTCGGGGTGCCCGATCTCGCTGACGTAGAAGCGATCACAGATGAAGTCGCACATGCGGTCGGGGTTCTCGGCGCAGGCCGCGCACCGCGCCAGGTAGGTCGGGTAGGTGGCCGGGTCGAGGTAGTAGGTGCCCGCGTTGGCGAAGCGCCCCCAATAGGCGGCCGCCGGCTCGAGCCGCCCGTGGCAGTAGTTGCAGCCGCAGCGCTTGCGCAGGTTGGGCTCCTGGCTGCATTCGTCGTTGGGGCTGGGCAGCCCGTTGGGCGGCGCGACGAAGGGTTCGCACAGGAACGCGTTGTAGAAGCGGTTGGCGCGCGCGCGGTCGGTCTGGAAGCGCAGCAGGTAGGACATGCTGGTCAGCAGGCCGCTGTGTTTGGCGTGGGCGCGTGGCGCCGGGTGCCAGTCGGCGTCGCCGTAGGGCACGTCGGGCAGCTCGGCGACGGGCACCGGGGGCTCGAGGATGATCGGGTCGAGCGCCATGGGCGCCAGATAGCGGTAGTAGTGCACCAGCGGGCCGTTGACCTCTTCGGTCTGCCCGATCAGCGCGTCCGTGTAGGGCCGTCCCTCGGCGATGGGCCGCTCGACCATGCGCATCACCTGCTCTTGCAGCGACAGCGCGACGTCGAGCGCGACGGGGATGCTGGCGCAGTGCTGCAGGTTGGGGCCGCAGCCGCAGGTGCCGGTCAGCAGGCCCTGGGCCGTGTCGCAGGCGACGCCCGTGTCGGACACCGGCTGGATGCGCGCCTCGAGCGCGCACACCTTCACCTCGGTGCCCGGCGCCCAGTAGGGCTCGACCATCACCCAGCCCTCGCGCCGCGTGCCGTCGGGCAGCGTCTCGAAGATCAGGTTCCCGTCTTCATCCCACTCGGCCGGCTCGTCCTTGCACGGCACCAGCCCGCCGCGCCCGTAGATGCCGGTGAACAGTAGGAACAGGCGGTCGGGATCGCCGTCGCCCTCGTACATGTAGAGCTGCGCGGGCAGCAGCAGCGCCACCGCGGCGTTGACCACCTCGATGGCGTCGGTGGCGGGCCACAGCAGGTCGTGGTGGTGGCGGCGCACGAAGTTCGAGAACTCGGGGGCGGCCAGCAGCGCGTCCACCTGCGCCTCGCCGACGTCCTCGGCGTCGCGCACGGCCTCGAGCTCGGCGACCGTGGGCACCCGGCCCGCGAGGTCGAGCGTGAGCTGGCGCAGCAGTCGGAAGCGGTCGACCTCGACGACGTCGTCACAGGGCTCGGAGGCCTCGTCCTGCGCCCATGCGGCTGCCGGGAGGGCGAGCAGCAGCGCGAGCAGGGCGCGGAGGGCGGGGTGGGGCATGGGCGCTTTCTCCCAGGGGCGGCGTGGGGTCGGTACGCGAGGGCCCGGGGAGAGTGTAGCGCACGGGGCCGGGGTCAGCGCTCTGGCGCGTCGTAGTTGATGCAGCCGGCCGCCGCGAACGTGCCGTCGTCGCCTGTGCACTGCCCCTCGAACGTGAGCGACAGGATGTCCGGACCGCTGTTCGGGTTGTTGGGCCCGTCCTCCAGCGCCAGCACCTCGGCGCTGCCCGTGTACGTGACTGCGCGGTTGACGGCGCAGGTGACGCCCTGCTCGGGCGAGCGCACGGAGATCGAGAGCACCGACGCCATGTCCATCTCGTAGTCGGTGGTGCTCTGGAAGGGATGGGTCCCGGGGGGAACGTCACCCCAGGTGCCCTCGTCGCGGAACGACATCGACAGGCGCGCCTTGCCATCGGCCACCAACTGCAGCGAGCCAGGGCTGACCGTCAGCTCGGTGTCGTCGTAGGTGTAGGATCGGTTGCCCGCCGAGAGGAAGGCCACGGCGCCGTTGGCGCCGCTGCAGCGCGTCCGGGCCTGCGCGGGCGGGACGGCGGGATCCCCGCCGGTCGGGCCGCCACCCGGGCCGCCGATCGGCCCACCGCCCGGGCCGCCGCCCCCGCCACCGGGCGGGGGACTGCCGTCGCCGCGCATCGTGATCGGCTCGGACTGACCGACGGCATCGAGCGGATCCTCCAGCGTCGCCACCTTGAATACCGCCGTCGCCGGCGGGCAGCCGTCGCGCCCCGTCTTGCAGGCGATGAGGCGGGTGACCGCCTTGCCGTCCTCGAGCTCGATGCGCGCCGGCCCCACCATACCCGCGTTGGGCGGGTCGACCCAGGTGCGCACCTCGCCGACCCACGGCTCGCCGGACTCGCGTTCGAAGACCTCGAAGCGGGCGATGAGGCTGTCCTCGCCGTCGGCGATCAGGCTGCGCTTCTCGAGGTTGAAGGTGACCTCGAGGGGCGGCTGGGCGTCCTGCTCCACCGCGCCGATGGGCATGCAGCCGCCCTGCAAGCAGACGAGACCCTCGTTGCAGGGCGAGGTGCCCAGGCGGCACAGGCCACCCGACTCGCCGGCTCGGGGCTCTTCTTCGACGCAGGCCGTGGCCAGCGCGGCGAGGCCCAGGAACAGTGCTGCGCGTGTCATGGGGCGAATGTAGCCCCAGGCGGACGCGCCGCGCCAGCACACGGGCTGTCGGGCGGGGTATGCTGGCCGGCGCGCGGGGGATGGCGCAGGAGGCGAGGCGTGCGGTTCAC
>JAUHXL010000431.1 GCA_030426945.1 bacterium | reverse complement strand
GCAAGCCGGTGCTGCTGAAGCGCGGCATGGCCGCGACGGTGGAGGAGTGGCTGCTGGCCGGCGAGCACCTGCTGACCGCGGGCGCGGGCACGGTCGTCTTCTGTGAGCGGGGCGTGCGCGGCTTCGATCCCGAGACGCGCAACCTGCTGGACCTGGGCGCCGTGGCCCTGCTGAAGCACGCCTACCGCCAGCCGGTGCTGGTCGATCCCTCGCACGCCGCGGGCCGCCGCGACCTCGTCGTGCCCCTCGCGGCCGCCGCCCTCGCCGCCGGCGCCGACGGCGTCATCGTCGAGGTGCACCCGGATCCGGCGGCCGCGCGCAGCGACGGACCGCAGGCCCTCGACGCCGCCGCCCTCGGCCCCTTGACCGCCCTCCTGGAGAGCCACCGATGAGCACCGCCGACGGCAGCGGAGCGATGTTCGACCGCATCGCCCACCGGTACGACCTGCTGAACCGCCTGATGAGCTTCGGCCTCGACCGCGGCTGGCGCCGCCGGCTGATCGCCGCGATGCCCGACGCCGGGGCCCTGCTCGACGTCGCCACCGGCACCGCGGACGTGGCGCTCGCGCTGGCCGACACGCACCCGGACACCACGGTCGTGGGCCTCGATCCCAGCGCCGGCATGCTGGCGGTGGGGCAGGCGAAGATCGCCGACCGCGGCCTCGCGCACCGAGTGACGCTCACCGAGGGCGACGCCCAGGCCATGCCCTTCGCCGACGACACCTTCGACGGCTGCACGATCGCGTTCGGCATCCGCAACGTGCCCGATCGCCTCGCCGGCCTGCGCGAGATGGCCCGGGTCACCCGCCCGGGCGGACCGGTGGCCATCCTCGAGCTGGCCGAGCCCGCCTTCGCCCCCGCCCGGTTCCACGTCCACCACGTCGTGCCCCGCATGGGCGCCTGGCTGTCCGGCGAGAAGGAGTACCGCTACCTGCAACAGTCGGTGGCGGCGTTCCCGCCGCCCGACGTGTTCGCCGCGCTGATGCGCACGAGCGGTCTGCGCGAGGTCGAGGTGCACCGCATGACCTTCGGCGCGGCGCACCTGTACGTGGGGCGCGCTCAGTAGCGGACGTGCAGCACCGAGTAGCCCGGCTCGGCGCGGGCGACGCTGACGTCGGCGTCGGGCGCCGCGAGGTCGGCGATCAGCGCCAGCTCGGCCTCGCTGTAGAAGCGGCGGGCGGTGATGGCGGCGTCGTGCACGAAGTCGGGCTGGAGCGACAGGGCCGTGAACATGGGCAGGCCCACGGCCATCAGCAGCCCGCGCCGCCCGTCGATGCCCACGAAGTGCCGCGCCCCCGCCAGCCCCGCCTGCGCCACCATCATCGCGAGCTGGCCGGCCGAGAAGTGATGGATCGACTGGGCGATGAAGTAGATGTCGTAGTCGCCCGGCGTCAGCGTCGACAGCAGGTCGAAGGCGTTGAGCTCGACGAAGCGCACCGGCAGCCGCCGGGCCTCCGCGCGGATGTTCGCGTCGGCGACGTAGGCCGGCACGATGTCGCTGCCCGTCACCTCGACCGGCAGACCCTTGCGCGCCGCCAGCCGCCCGAGGGCCAGGGTGAACTCACCCGACCCCGAGGCCAGCTCCAGCACGCGCGCCGCCCGGCGCTCGCGGCGCGCCACGTGCTCGATGGCGGGGCGCAGGTGGTGCAGGAAGCGGTGGTACGAGAGCAGGCCCTGGTTCATCCGGTGCAGGGCGTGGACGATGCGCTGCTTCCGGGCCGCCGAGACGTCGTCGCGATCGAGGTACTCGAGGCGCTCGGTCCACAGCAGGCGATCGACCAGGGTGCGGGCGCGCTCACCCCACGAGCCGCCGGCGGCCAGCTCGGCGCGGCGGGTGCGCAGGCGGGCCAGCGCGCCGTCGGCCACGACCTCGAGCTCCGCCATCGTCTCCCACTTCCCCGGGAAGCGCCCCTCGGACTCGAGCGCCGCGCGCGCGGCGCGGTTGAGCTGGGGAAACTGGATCATCGTCGGCTCGTCCTTCCAGGCCCTCAGTCGACCAGGCCCAGGCCGTACAGGTCCAGGGTCGCCGCCAGGTGCAGACGCAGGTCGAGGGCGACCAGGCTGACCCCCGGCCGGGGCCGCGCGCGCCCGGCCGCGCGCTCGAAGACCGCCGCGCACAGGCGCGACGGATCGTGGCGCGAGCGATACAGCAGCCCGTCGGGGGCCTCGGGATGCGCCCACAGCGCGCGGCTCCAGCGCTGCGCGGCGCGGTAGTCCCCCGCGCAGAGGCGCGCGTCCGCGCCCAACCGACCCAGCCCCGGCCCCGAGAGATCGACCAGGCGCAGGGGCGGGTCGAAGTCGATCGGCGTCAGCAGCCGATCCCCCAGCGCCCGCGCCGACACCAGCCGGGGGGCGTCGGCCACCACCCGCCCGAAGGTCTCGACGAAGGCGCCCTCGAAGTCCGCGCCCAGGTACAGCACACCGAACTCGGCGGCCGCGTCGTCGAAGCGGTTGTCGCCCGAGCGGCCGAAGTGCAGGGGCGGACGCACCGCGCGGTGGATGCGCAGCCAGGGGGACTGCCAGGTGCGCAGGGGCAGCGGACGGTCCGCCAGATCGCGGGGCGGCGCGGGGTGGGGGCCCGGCGACGGGACGCCCGGCGCCCCGCCGGCGCCCGGGCCGAGGCGCGGGGGCGGCGGCTCAGCCGGCGCCATGCTCCCCGTAGAGCGCGGCGGCGCGGAGGACGCGCCCCACGTCACCCCGGCGCAGCGCCGCGAGCGGGGCTTCGTCGCCCAGCGCGTCGGCCGGGGTGAGGAAGAAGCTGAGCTGCATCCAGGCATCGTGGTCCCGCAACGCGTCGAGGCAAGCGCCGAGCCCCGTCAGCACGCCCCCCTCCGTGAACTGCCAGGCCGGGTACGCATAGCCGTGCCGCGGCCGATCAATCGCGAGAAGGTGACCCGAGCGGCGCCGCTTGTCCACCGCCTGCCGCGAGATGCCCAACAGCTCGGCCACCGCGGTGGCGCCGAGCGCGCCCCCCTCCATCTCGAGCAGGCGAAGCCGCGCCTGCACGCCGCGCAGCCGGGCGGCGGCCAGCGGATCGGCCTGCCGCATCCGGTCGAGGGCCCCCTCGCTGCCGATGGCCTGCAGCAGAGCCCCCAGATCCGAGGGCGCGCTGACCGCCGAGCGCAGGGCGCTCTGCTCGAGATCGGCGATCAAGTTCGCCACCGCGCGCAGCGCCCGGGTGGCGAAGGCCGTCTGCAGCGCGTCCCCGCGGTGCTCTGCGATCTCCTTGACCAGCATCTCGACCTCACTTGGTTCACCCGGACCCTCACCCCGCGCCGTGGCCGCGCTCGACATCCGCATGCCCCCTGTTGACCATGTTGCACGCTACACAGCGCTGACAACTCCGTCAACCTGACACCTCGGACGCGCGGGCGGTCGCGCCTTCGCGGCGATGACGACGAGCCGCGGCCGGCCCGCGACTCGCCCCCGGCGCGCCCTCGGAGGGTCGGTCGAGAGCCTCTCAGCCGAGCGCCTGCTCGACGGCTTCGAGGAGGTCGGTGGGCCCGAAGGGCTTGGGCAGGAAGACACAGGCCCGGCCCACCTCGCCGGGCGGCGAGCGCTCGTGGACGTAGCCCGACACCAGCACCAGGGCGGGGTGCAGCCCGGCCGTCGCCATCGCCTCGATCAGCTCGACGCCGCTGCGTCCCGGCAGCACGACGTCGGTGACGAGCAGATCCGGCGCCTGCTCCGAGGCCAACCCGGCCATCGCCTGCTCGGCCGAGTGGGCCGAGCGCACGGCGAACCCCGCCCTGGTCAGGAGGCGCGCCATCATGCGGCGCAGCTGAGGTTGATCCTCGACGACCAGCGCGTGACCGCGGGCGGCGACGGTCGGCGGCGCGGGCGTG
Source organism: bacterium (assembly GCA_030426945.1). GTDB lineage: Bacteria > Myxococcota_A > Bradymonadia > UBA7976 > UBA1532 > JACKDN01. The sequence continues at coordinate 2,637 of JAUHXL010000431.1, read as the reverse complement.
TCCGAGGCGGGCACCCCGCGCGCCGCGTTGGCGGGCGCCGGGGGCAGCAAGACCTCGAAGGTGGTGCCCGTGCCCGGCTCGCTCTCCACCGACAGGCGGCCGCCCGCGAGCTCGACGATCTCGCGCACCATGGGCAGGCCGAGCCCGGTGCCGGCCGCGCCCTTCGTGGTGAACAGCGGCTCGAAGGCGTGCGCGAGCACCGCGTCGGTCATCCCCTCCCCGTCGTCCTGGACGGTCAGCCGCGCCCCGAACTCGACCGGGTCGAGGCGCACGACGATGTGCCCCTCGGCGCCGGTGGCGTCGCGGGCGTTCAGCACGAGGTTCAGCACCAGCTGCTCGACGTGCACCCGCGAGATGAAGACCGACGGCACGTCCTCCTCGAGCAGCAGCGTGAACTCGACGTCCTCGCCCAGGGTCCAGCGCAGCAGTCGGTCGAGCCGGCGCAAGGCGTCGGCCAGATCCACGACGGTGGGCTGCTCGGCGACGCGGTGCGCGACGGCGCTCAGGTGGCGCACCAACGAGGCGGCCCGATCAGCGGCGTCACGCACCTCGGCGAGGTCCGATGCCACCGCCGATCCGCTGGGCAGATCGCCCTCGGCCAGATGCGTGAAGCTGAGGATGGTGGTCAGCTCGTTGTTCAGGGCGTGCGCCACGCCGCGGGTGAGCCGCACGATGGGCTCGTTACGTTGGGCCGCCAGCAGCTGCTCGGTCAACGTGCGCCGCTCGTCGATGTCCGCCACCATCCCGATGACCCGGTCGGCGTCGTCCGGCGCCCGGCGTCCGGCGTCCGACACCCACCGCCACGCGCCGTCCGCGCTGCGCAGCCGGTACTCCACGCGGAAGGTGCCGCCGACGGCGAGCTGCCGCCGCCGGGCCTGCGTCACGTCCTCGAAGTCCGCCGGGTGGATGCGATGCAGGGCCTCGAGGGGCGACGCCAGGAGGACGTCGCGCGGCACGCCGAAGACGGCCTCGACGTTCTCCGAGACCCAGCGCAGGTTGCCCCGGGCGTCGGCCTCGTAGACCACCACCCCCAGCGCCGCCATCATCTGCGCCAGCTGCTCGGCGCTCGCCAGCGGAGTCTCGCCCAATGGGCCCCCTCTCGCCGCGGTCACGGGAACCTGACCGCGCCCGCACAGTATCGGCGACGACGCCGAATCACACGAGCGGCAAGAAGCGAAGGATCGTCAGGCGCCCACCTGACCCCAACGCATCCGCCGCTGCTCGGCCCGCAGCTGCAGGCGCGCGCGGTGGAACCGGCTCTTCAGGGCCGGGAGCGACAAGCCCGTCTCCTTGGACAAACCTTTCAACGAGACGCCGTCGACGAAGCGCCGCACGAACAGCTGGCGGTCGCCGTCGCGCAGGCGATCGAGGAAGCGGTCGGTCAGGTCGAGCAGCTCCCGATCGCTGGCCAGACGCTCCGGGGGCGGCTCGTTGGCCACCGCCGCGGGCGAGTAGATCTCGGGGGTCGGCACCATGCGCTTCTCCTTGCGGTGCCGCAGGAGCGCGCAGTTCACCACGATGCGGCTGACCCACGAGCCGAAGCGAGCCTCCGAGCGGAACTGGCCGATGCGGCGCAGCACCTGGGTGCAGGCGTCGTGCGTGACGTCCTCGGCCTTCGTCGGGTTCCGGGTCACCTTCAGGGCCAGGTAGTACATGCGCTGGTAGTGCGCCTCGAGCAGCTGATCGAGCGCGCGCTGGTCACCCGACTGGGCGCGGTCGACGAGGGCCGCCTCCTGCTCGGGGGTCATCGTTTCGGTCTGCTCGCTGCCGTGGATCATGGGACGCCTCGCTTGAAGTTCGCCCTCCCGCTACGCAAGGCGTGGGCCAACCCTTGATCCACGTTGATGCAAGGTTTTACGAAGGATGAACCGTGGCGAAATGGGACACCTGCCCCGTAAGGCAACGCGCCAAATTGCACAAACTTAGTTCAAGGTTGGTCGAACGCCCGTCCGCCCGCAGCGCGGCCCCATCGGGCGCGCGCCGGGGGGCTCAGCGCGGCGTGATCGGCCCCGGCGCGCCTTGGGCGAGCCAGGTCTTGATCAGGGACAGCTGCCCCACATCCAGCGGCGGCAACCCGAGGGGCATCCCTGGCCGCGCGGCGTCGGGGCCGGGGCCGAGCGCCCCGGCCAGTCGATCGGGCGTCCGCTGGTCGCGCGCCGCCTCGCGGTGCCGCCGCAACAGGGCCTCGAGCAGCAGCGGCGGTTCGCCAGGCGCGGCGGGCTCGAGCACCGAGCGGCGCGCGCCTTCGCGCACCAAGCCGCGCTTCAACCCCTCGTAGGTCTCGAGATCCAGCCCCAGCCCGGCAAACCCGAGGCCCCCGGTGTTGCCCGCGCCGCCGTCGCCGTTGTTGCTCGCGGGGTGCATGTGGCAGTGCACACAGATCTTCCCCAGCACCTCGTCGAAGACCTCGTCGTAGGTCACCTTGCGCGCCAACAGCGGCACCGCCGGGGCCTGCGCGGGCGGGGCCGGCTCGGTCTTCAGCGGCACGTGCAGCAGGAAGTCGGCGATCAGCTCGGCGTCGCCCGCCTGCAGGGCCTGCTTCGGCATCGCGCTCTGCGGATCGACGGCCTGCGGGTGCTCGATGAAGCGCACCAGCGTGGGCCGCGCGATGCGCGCGCGCACCCAGCCCAGATCCGG
>JAUHXL010000430.1 GCA_030426945.1 bacterium | reverse complement strand
CGGCCAGCGCCTCGACGTAGGCCAGGGCCGCCGGGTCGGTGCACTGCGCCGCGGGCGGCGCCAGCTGATCCCAAGTGTTCTCGCCCAGCGCGATCTCCGCCGAGGGCGGCACGAAGCGCGCGAACAGTCCCGCCCCCCAGGACGCCAGCGCGAACGCGCCCCAGATGAGCAGGGCCAGGACGACCACGGCACCGCCGATCTCCAGCGCGAGGCGGCGCGGCGAGTGGCCGAAGCCGGCGCTCGGCCGCTCGCTCCGCGGCTCGGCGGGCCGAAAGGGGTTTGGTTGCATTTCGTCGGCCATCGTTCTTTGATGCTCCCGCGCGCAGGTCCGCTGCATGGTGCGGCGGGCGGGGCGCGCGCGCAACCGACCGGGAAGTGGCATGCAACACGCCGTCGAATACGGCCCGTCGTTCGCCTGGCTGCGGGTGCAGCTGGCGCCGGGCGAGTCCATCGAGGCCGAGGCCGGGGCCATGGTGACGATGACCCCGGGCATCGAGATGACCACCGCGCTGAACGCCGGCAACAAGTCCGGCTTCTTCGGCAAGGTGATGGCCTTCTTCGTCGCCCTGATGCGCAAGCTGTTCGGCGGCGAGACGATGTTCGTCAACACCTTCACCGCGCCCGGCCAGGGCGGCGAGGTCGTGCTGGCGCCGGGTCTGTCGGGCCCCATCTGGCACAAGCGCATGAACTCGGGCGACCGCAGCCTGCTGGTGCAGGCGGGCAGCTACCTGGCCAGCAGCGGCCAGCTCGAGACGAAGATGCGCTGGGCCGGCCTGCGCGGGCTGTTCGGCGGCGAGGGCCTGTTCTTCCTCGAGTCGTCGGGGCAGGGCGACCTGTTCATCAACAGCTACGGCGGCATCCACGAGATCGACGTGAACGGCACCTACATCGTCGACACCGGCCACATCGTGGCCTTCGACTCGTCGCTCGACTTCAAGATCAAGGGCGTCAGCGGCGGGCTGAAGTCGCTGTTCTTCTCGGGCGAGGGCCTGGTCTGCGAGTTCAACGGGACCGGCAAGCTGTACATCCAATCGCGGAATCTGGGGGCCCTCGTGGGCTGGATTTCGCCCTTCCTGCGGTAGGCGCGATGCGATTCGACATCCGATACAAGCCCGCGCACACCCTGGCCGTGTGCTCGCTGGCCCCCGGCGAGTCGGTGGTGGCCGAGTCGGGCGCGATGGTCAGCATGTCCAGCAACATCGGGGTGCGCACCGACGGCCCGATGGGCGGCAAGAAGGGCGGGCTGCTCAAGAACCTGAAGCGCACGATGCTGGGCGGCGAGACGTTCTTCACGAACACGTTCACCGCCCAGAACGGGCCGGCCGAGGTGTCGCTGGCGCCCAGCCTGGCCGGCGACATGGTGGTGCACCCGCTGCAGCCGGGCGAGACGCTCTTCATCCAGGGCTCGAGCTACGTCGCGGCGCCCGAGTCGGTGCTGCTCGACGCCAAGTGGCAGGGCATGCGCGGCTTCCTGACCGGTGAGGGGCTGTTCTTCCTCAAGGCCGAGGGCACGGGGCCGGTGCTCATCAACGCCTTCGGCGCCATCCACGGGATGGATCTCGACGGCGAGCTGATCGTCGACACGGGGCACCTCGTCGCCTTCACCGACGGCATCGAGTACAAGCTCGAGAAGGCCGCCGCCGGCTGGATCTCGAGCTTCCTGTCCGGCGAGGGCTTCGTGCTGCGCATGCGCGGCCGCGGCCGGCTGTACCTGCAGACGCGCAACCCCTCGGAGTTCGGCAAGTCGGTGGGGCCCAAGCTGCCCCCGCGCCGGGAGTAGACACATGCACGGCGAGATCCTCGATTCGCCCGACTTCGGGCTCTTGAAGCTGCGCTTCGACGCGCCCGGCCAGACGGTGGTGGCCGAGTCGGGCGCGATGGTGTCGATGAGCGGCGGCGTCCAGATGACCACCAGCATGCGCGGCGGCATCTGGCAGGCGGCCAAGCGCAAGCTGATGGGCGGCGAGAGCCTGTTCCAGAACACCTTCACCTCGACCGCCGCCGGGCAGGAGCTGCTGCTGGCGCCGGCCCCCGAGGGCGACCTGCAGCACAAGGTGCTCGGCCCCGGCGAGACCTTCATCCTGCAGAGCGGCGCGTACCTCGCGCACATCGGCGACATGAAGCTCGACAGCAAGATCGCCGGGCTGAAGTCGTTCTTCGGCGGCGTGGGCTTCTTCATGCTCAAGTGCACCGGCCCCGGCGAGCTGTACTTCAACAGCTACGGCGCGCTGCACGCGGTGCAGGTGGGCCGCGAGGGCTTCACGGTCGACAACGGCCACATCGTGGGCTTCACCGACGGGCTCGACTTCCGGGTGCGCAAGTTCGGCGGCTTCAAGGGGCTGTTCTTCAGCGGCGAGGGCCTGGTGACCGACTTCCAGGGCAACGGCACCGTGTGGGTGCAGTCGCGCAACGCGCCCTCGCTGGCGGCCTTCCTCGAGCCCTTCCGTCGGGTGCGCCGCAGCAACAACTAAGGCCCGGGCCGTTCACCGTCCCGCGCGTTGCGGCGGCTCGGGCCACCTGCTAGCTTTCAGCGGCTGCTGGGGATGGCCATGAGCGACACGCCCATCGTCTACGTCGTCGAGCGCGGCGACTCATTGTCGAAGATCGCGCGCGCGCACGGTCTGTCGAGCTGGCGGGCGTTGTACGACGCGCCCGAGAACGCCGACTTCCGGCGCAAGCGGCCCAACCCGAACCTCATCCACCCCGGCGACCGCGTCGTCATTCCGGCCCGCCGCGCGGGCGCGCCGCCCCCCTCGCCGCGGCGCCCGGGCGGCACGGCGTCCACCGGGCGCGGCAGCTCGAGCGGCGCCCACGCGGGCGGCGGCAGCAGCTCGAGCAGCGCGCCGGCCAGCCACGGCGGCATGTCACCCGGCCCCCTCGACGGCGGCATGTGTACGCCGGACGATCCGTACGGCGACGGGGGCATGAGCACCGATCCCTGGTGGGGCGGCATGAGCACCGATCCCTGGTCGGGCGGCATGTCCACGCCCAGCCAGGGCTCGCAGTCGTCGTCGGGCAACCCGCCCGAGACGATCACCGCCGATCTGATCACGAACTCGGCCTACAAGCTGCCCGAGAAGTTCATGAAGTTCCTGCTGACCGTGCTCGGCGCGGCGCAGGACGACTCGGGCAAGCAGGCGCTGAGCTGGCTGCGCAAACGCACGGACGCCGCCGAGGGCATCGCGGCGCTCTACAAGGCGTGGCGCCACTTCGAGGCCGGGCAGAACCGCTACGGCACCTCGAACGCGTTCAAGGGCGTCGCCAAGATCTGGAAGGTGCTGACCCCGTCCATGCGCCGCCCCGCGGTGAAGTCGCTCGAGAGGGCGATGCGGCGCATCCCGAAGTTCGGCACGCTGGCCGGCGTGCTCGAGCCCATCGATCGCTGCGATGGCATCGCCAGCCTGCTGTTGCTGCTGTCGGCCCTGATCAAGGGGGACGGCAAGGACAGCCGCACGGCGGCCAAGGACTTCGTCGACGCGCTCAAGAAGAACCCCGGCGAGGCGGCGCGCATCGGGCCGACGCTGCTGAAGTTCTTCGCCGAGATGATCCCGGAGCGCACCCGCATGAAGATGCTGGCCAAGATGGCCGGCAAGAAGGTGCCCGTCGCCGGCACCATCGTCGTCGGCATCTCGGACGTCTGGTCCATCTGGTCGGATCCCAGCGACTGGACGCGGTGGGCCGGGCTCGGCAGCACTTTGGTGGCGCTCGTGCCCTTGGCCGGCACCGCCCTGTCGGTGGTGATCGATCTGGCCATCGTCATCGGCACGATCATCGACAACATCGGCGATCTGCAGCTGGCGATGGACCGCAACCCCTTCGCCGACTGACGCCCCCACGCGGTCAGCCGCGGTCGGGCGCCCGCATCACCGCCAACATCGCGACATCGTCGAAGGGCTCCGCCTCGCGGACATGGGCCCGCAGCGCATCGTCGAGGGCCCCGACGAGGGCCTCGGCGTCCGCCTGCGGGTGGGACACCGCCGACTCGGCCGCGGCGTCGCCGAAGGCGCGCCCGTCCGCGTCGCGGGCGTCGGTCACGCCGTCGGTGAAGGCCAAGAGCGCGTCGCCCGGCGCGAGCCGCGCGTGCCCCACCCGGAACGCGGCGCCGTCGATGACCCCCACCGCCGGGCCGGTGGCCGCGAAGTGCGCGTCGACGCGACCGCGGCGCACGCGCAGCGCCGGGCCGTGCCCGGCGTTGACGAAGTGCAGCGCCCCGGTCTCCGGATCGAGGGTCGCGGCGAACAGCGTCGCGAACATGTTCAACGCGCCGTGCTCGCGCACCAGGTAGCGGTTGGTGTGCTCGATGGTGGCGGCCAGCGCGCCGGTGGTCTCGGCGTAGGCGCGCAGCAGCGTGCGCAACAGGCCCATGAAGACCGCCGCGCCCACCCCCTTGTCGCAGACGTCGGCCACCACCACCATCAGGTGATCGCCACAGGGGAAGGCGTCGTACAGGTCGCCACCCACGTTGCGCGCCGGGCGCATCCGGGCGGCCAGCGTCCAGCCCGGAGGCGCCGGCAGCTGGGCGGGCTGGAAGCTCTCGAGGATGCGCCGGCCGATGGCCAGGTCGTGGGCCAGCTCCAGCATGCCGTCGCGGAAGCCCGTCAGCCGCTGGCGGCTCAGCGCCACCGCCGCCTGCGACGCCATCGACTCCACCACCTTCTGCAGGTAGGCGCCGAAGGGCACCTGCTCGCCCGACTCGCGGTCGCGCGCGTTGACCAACTGCAGCGCGCCCAGCAGCCGGCCCGAGGGCTCGGCGAGGGGCACGGTGAGGCACGAGGTGCTGTGATAGCCGAAGGTGGCGTCGAAGGCGCGCGGGCCCGAGAAGTCGTAGGGCCCGTGGGTGGCGGCGTAGATGTCGGGCACGTTGATGGTGTGGCCCTCGAGGGCCGCGGTGGTGGCGACGTTGCGGGTGTTGGGCCGACCGTCGGCGTCGTACAGCGGCAGCGGCTCGAAGGGCACCGGCGCGCCGTCGAGGCCGCCGAGCCGGATGCCGAGCGAGTCGTTGCGCACCAGGGCGAAGCGCAGCGTCGCGCCCTGCCGCAGGTACAGCGTGCCGCCGTCGGCGTTGCACAGGGTCTGGGCCTCGACCACGATGCGCTCGATCAGGCGGTCGGCGTCCTCTTCCCGGGACAGCGCCAACCCCAGGGGCAGCACCGTGTGCGTGAAGTCGTCGGCGAGACGGTGCAGGGCGCCCAACTGCAGCCTGGCCCGATGGAGGCGCGCGCGCAGCGCCCGCCGCTCGACGAGGCGGCTCACCCGCCCGCGCAGCTCGGCCGGGTGCGGCGGGCTGTGGGCCCAGTCGACGCCCTCGTCGATCAGGTGCGCCTCGGCCGCCTCGACCGACGCGGCCAGCACCAACACGCCCGGCGGCTCACTGCGATCCCCCAACGTCGCGGTCGTCAACGGCGAGACCTCGGCCCCGTAGATCACCACGTCGAAGGGCTGATCGGCGCACCGATCGATGCCCGCGGCGACGGCCCGCTCGACCGCCACGTCGTGCCCCTCCGCCTGCAGCCAGGCCACGACCTCGGGGTGCTCGCCGATCACCAGCACCCGCCCGGGCGGCGCCCCGCGCTCGCCCTCGCCGCGGCGCACGGCCAGGATGTTGCGGTTCAGCTCTCCCCGGCGCTCGTAGCGCAGGTCGTCGACACAGTGCTGCGCCAGGAACAGCCCCAGGCCGCCGGTCGGGCGCTCGTGCGGCGGCAGGTCGAGCCCGGGCGCGGGCGTCGCCTGCGGATCGAAGACCGGGGCGTCGTCCTCGATGATCACCTCGACGGCGTCCTCGCTGACCCGCGCGCTCAGGCGCACCAAGCCGTCGTGCCCCGACTCCACGTAGCCGTGCCCGATGATGTTCGAGACGATCTCGTCGACGGCCAGGCGCAGGCGATACGTCGCCTCGGCGCTCAGCCCGCCCTCGGCCGCGACGGCGCGCACGAAGTCGACCACCAGGGGCATCCAGGCGGTCGCGCTGGGGATGACCAGCGGCTCCATCTCAACCCGCCGGGCGGGCCACCAGCACCTGCACGCTGCGGGGCCCGAGCGCCAGGGAGCGCGCGCGCAGCGGCGGGGCCTCGTCGACGGGGACGATGTCGGCGGGCGGCGTCTCGTGGGTGTCGACGACGGTGTGCCAGCGGCAGCCGGTCGGCGCGGGCGGCGGCACGAAGGTGTGCGCCTGCCAGTGCATGTTGAAGGCCGCGTAGAGGCCGCCCGCGCCGGCGGGCTCCCGCCACTCGAAGGCCAGCGTGCGCGCCCAGTCGGCCCACTCCGGCGCGCGCGGCTCCACGCCGTGGAAGACGAGCTCGGCCTCGGGGCCCGCGGTGACGGGGAAACGCTCGCCGCGCAGCACCGGGCTCAGCCGGCGCAAGACCAGCAGCAGGCGCACGAAGCGCAGCAGATCGGCGTTCCTCTCGGCCAGCGTCCAGTCCACCCAGGTCAGGGGCGAGTCGTGGCAGTACGGGTTGTTGTTGCCCTGCTGCGTGCGCCCCAGCTCGT
>JAUHXL010000020.1 GCA_030426945.1 bacterium | reverse complement strand
CGCGCCGACCGCCCCGAGCGCGCCGACCGCCCCGCGCGCGCCGCCCGCCCCGAGCGCGGCGACCGCCCCGAGCGCGCCGCCCGCCCCGAGCGCGCCGAGCGCCCCGACGCGACGCGAGACGCCCCCCCGCCTCCCCTCGAGCCGGATCACGCCCGTCTGTTCGTCAACCTGGGCCGGCGCGACGGGATGAAGGCCGACGCGCTGCGCGAGGCGCTCGCCGAGCTGGGCGGTATCCTGCCCGAGGACATCGCCCACGTGGAGCTGCGCAGCCGGCACGCGCTCGTGTCGGTGCACGACGACTTCGCGGAAGACTTGATCGAAGCGGTCAACGGCGAGACGTTGGGACGCCGGACGGTCCGCATCGAGTTCGCCGAGGCGGACTGATCCTGCTGCCGGCCCGCCCGGATCAACGTTCGAGGAACAAAGAGCCATGCGCACGCTGTCGTTGATGGTCGGACTCGCCGCAGCCTTCGCGGCCTGCACCCCGCCGAAGGCCGAGACGCCCGAGGTCGAGCAGAAGCCGCAGAACGCCGGCCCCCCGGCCCGAGTGGATCTGCCCCCCCTCATCAAGCTCGAGGGCACCATCCCACCCGAGACGCACCCGGACGGCACGATGCGCGTCGACGGCCTGGTCGCGCGCCGGGAGAAGTACTTCGGCCAGAAGCTGGTCGCGCGGGGCTACCTCGTCGAGAAGTACGAGTGCCCCGAGGACGCCAAGCGCTGCGAGCGCCCCCACGCGTGGTTGGCCGACACCCCGGCGGGCGGCGACAAGAAGCTGCTGCTGGTCGGCATCGATGATCGCGTCCGCGACGCGCTCACCGTGGGCGAGCAGTACGTCGTCACCGGCACCTTCGACCGCAAGAGCGACGAGGGGTTCGTCCTGTCGACCGGCCTGCTGGTCTACGAGAGCATCCAGGGCCTGGAGCTGCCCCCGGAGGAGGACGACAAGAAGCGTCGTCGCTGAACGGAGCCGCCGAGCCGCCGCCCTCGAGGCCGCGCCCCGCCGGGGCGCGGCTGCCTGCCCCTGAGCCTCAGTCGTTGCGCCGCCGCGCGGTGATCACCACGCGGGGGCTGAAGGCGCCGAAGAAGGCGCCCGCGCTGTGCACCGAGCCCGAGATGTCGACGATCTCGAAGCCCACGAGCTCCAGCGCCCGCGCCAACTCGTGGGGTCCGAACAGCCGGAGCGAGATGTCGTAATCACGCTGGGTGCCGTCCGCGTACACCAGGAACCGCTTGATGCGCAGGCGGCTCTGAACGTGGTCGTACTCGATGTCCTCCTGAACGAGGCAGCCGTCCCCCTCCCACCAGTTGCGGTTGGGGATGGACTGGATCGCGTGGTCGCGATTGAGGACGTCGATCACGAGCCGGCCGCCCCGCTTCAGCGCCCGGTGCAGAGAACGCAGGACGGCGATGTTCTCGGCATCGGAGAAGAAGCCGAAGCTGGTGTCGAAGCTGAGCACGCCGTCGAACACCTGGTCGAAGTTCAGGTCGCGCATGTCGCCGTGCACGAACTTCACCGCCAGGCCCTCTTCCTGAGCGGTGGCGAGGGCGCGCTTGAGCATGTCGAGGCTGAGGTCCAACCCGACCATCTCGTGGCCGCGCCGCGCCAACTCCAGGCTGTGGCGACCATAGCCGCAGGCCACGTCGAGGAGCCGTGCGCCTTGGGTGGTGCTCAGCCGGGCCTCGATGAAGTCGACCTCGGCCCGCGTCGTGGCGTCGCCGCGCACCGGGTGAGCCTTCAGGTACTCCGCCCGGAAGACCTCGGCGAACCAGGAACGCTCGGTCGGCGTACGGTGCTGCTTGAGGTAGTCGCCGGCCAGGCTGAGCAGCGCGTCGCGCGCCCAGACCGGATCGGCGTCGGGGGGCACCAGCTCGGGCAGCGTGGGCGGCGGGCCCTTCTGCTGCGGCTCGAGGACCGGCTCGGTCGCCGGCGGGGGGGGCGTCGGCTCCGGCGGCGGGGGCGGTACCGCCCCGGGCGGCGGCGACGGCGCGCGCGCAGCGGGCGGCGGCGTGGGCGACCCTGGCGCCGGGGGGGTGGGTGCTGCAGGCGGCGCCGCTGCGGGCGAGCCGCGCTCAGCGGCGGGCGCGACGCCCTCTTCGACGCGGAAGGCGTCGGTCAGCACGATGTCGTACGGCCCGTCCCCGTCGGCCTCGCCGGGATCGGCCCCCGCACGGTCCGCCTCCGGCGTCGCCGCGCCGGTCGGCGCCTCACTGCGGCGCCGGCGGCGTCCCCCCGGCTTGCGGGTCTTGAACACCGCCGCCAGCGGCGCGCCCCCGCCTTCGCCGAGCGAGAAGATGCGGCTACGCTCCAAGTCGTCGTCCTGCGCGTCGGTGGCGCCGGCGGTCTCGGCCGCGCGCTCGGCGTTGTCGTCGTTGTGGGCCAAGTCCCCCTACCTCTGCCCGCCGCGGCCCCGATGCTAGCACGGGCCGCCGCTGCCCTCTAAGAGGGTGTTCGAAAACCTTCGGCACGTCGCCCGACACGCCCTCTGTCGGCGATCTCTTCGGTGGTCGGCACCTGAAATATCTCCGATATTCCTGCGGCCTCCCGTCTCGACCTCGCCGCCGGTGGACGCACCCGGCTCGACCTCGGAGGGGTGAACCCCCTCCGAGACCGTCCCCACACGATCCGACGTGCCGCGGTGCGGCGTCCTGCGCGCCGACGCCGGCACCGCGAAGCGCTGGCGATCCGTCGAGGAGCCCTGCGATCCGCCGCCTTGGCCCCCGCCCCCAGCCCGGCATCCGCTCGGTCCGGATTCTGCCGGGGAGCGCCCGAACGCCTGTCGCCGGCGCAGCGAAGACACCCCACGACACGCGTGGCGCGCCGCGTCGGCCGAACCTACTTCCCGGTCAGTCGCGCCACGGGCTGCCCCATGCGCACCACCTCACCGGCCTCGAGCTTCTCGAGCTCGACCGCCGGGTTGGCGAACAGCACGATCGCCGTCGAGCCGAGATGGAACGTGCCCAGCTCGTCACCCCGGGCGACCCGGCGCGGCGGATCATAGTCGCGCAGCCCCCCGACCAGGCCGCGGTTGGTCTGCAGGGCGGGATCGTACGCCATCGTGATGTGGCCCACCGACGTGGCCCCCACCATCACCGTACACACCTCGCCGAGCGGCCCGTGCACGTACGTCACCACCCGCTCGTTCACGCAGAACAGATCCTCGATGTTGTCGACGGCGGCTCGGTTCACCGGCCACAGGTGGCCGGGAATATAGCGCGCCGCCCGCACCTGCCCCTCACTCGGGTGGTGCACGCGGTGGTAGTCGCGCGGGCTCAGGTAGACCGTCAGCCAGCTACCCCCGACGAAGCGATCCGCCTCGTGCCGGTTGCGCAGCAGCTCCGCCACCGTGAAGCGGCGGCCCTTGGCCTGCAGCAGCTCGCCATGCTGAATGCGGCCGGCGTTGAGCACGCGCCCGTCGGCCGGGCTGACGGCCCGGCCCGGGCGCCGGTCGACGGTCCGCGCGCCGGCGCGCAGGCGCCGCGTGAAGAACGCCCCCACCGTCGGGTAGGCCGACAAGGGCATCTCCGCCTCGGCGACGTCGATCCCGTAGGCGCGGGCGAACGCCCACACGCTGGCGCGCCGCACCGGCGCGGGCAGCGGCGCGTGGGCCGCCGCGCCCACGGCGCGGCTGAGCAGGTTCTTGGGCACCACCCCGAGGGTGCCCAGCAACAGCGCGTCCTTCACGGAGACTCCAGTCCTCTCAGAGCGCGTCGAGCGCCGCGCGGCTGGGCCCGTGATCGGCGTCCAGCGCCAGGGCACGGTTGAACATGTCCTTCGCCTTGCGCTCGTCCCCCAGCGCGTGACGCACCCGGCCGAGGTGATAGAAGACGTCCACCCGACCCTCGCGATCCAGCTTCATCTGGTGCAGCAGCACCGTCTGGAAGGTCTTCAACGCCTTGTCCCAGTCCTCGCGACGGAAGTGCAGTCGCCCGAGGCGGACGAGGTTGGGCACGAAGGTCGCGTCGAACTCGAAGCACTGGGTGAAGTAGTCGAGCGCGGCGTCGTCGTCGCCGCGCTGCTCGGCCACGCAGCCCATGCGGAAGTTGTAGGTGAAGAGGTCCTTGAACCGACGGTTGGCCTTCAACCGCTCGATGATGGTCTGCAGAACCGGCTCCGCCTCGTCGTGCCGCCCGGCGTCGAAGTAGGCCTCGAGCAGGGCGTCGGCGACGGCGAGGTCCTCCGGCGCGATGCGATGGGCCTCCTCGAGCGCGACGACCGCGCCGACCGCGTCCCCCGCCCGGCCCCGCAGCGTCGCGATCTCCGACAGCAGCGCGACCCGCTCGTCGCCCGTGGCCTGGTCGAGCCGCCGCTCGAGCAGGTTCGCCACCGTCGCGTCGTCCCCCGCCTCGCGCGCCATCTCGAGCAGGGCCTCGAGCGCCTGCGCGTCGCCGCTGTCGGACACGGCGGCCTCGAGCGCCCGGCGCGCGTCCGCAGGGCGGTCGAGCTGCCGCAGGTACAGCAACCCGAGGTTGCGCCACGCCACCGCGCGGTCGGGCCCGTCGTCCGCGTGCTCGATCGCCCGCTCCAGCAACGCCGCCGCCTTCTCCCACTCACCCGACCGCTGGTACAGCTTCGCCTGCACGTTCAGCGCGCCCGCGTGGTCGGGATCCGCCTCGAGCACCTCGTCGAGGGTCTCGATGGCCAGATCGGCGTCGAGCAGGTGCTCCTCGGCCACGCCCGCGATGCGCACCAGCAGGCGCACCCGTGTGGCCGGCTCGATCGCGTCGCCGACGGCCTCGAGGTGGTCCCGCAGCACCTGCACCAGGTCGAACCAGCGCTCGGTGCTCTCGTACAGCTGAACCAACCGGTCGAGCGCCTCGCGATCCGCCGGCTGGGCGGCCAGGATCTGGCGGAAGTACTCGATCGCGTTGTCCCGTCGATCCAGCTCCGTCTCCGCGTTGTCACCCAACGCGAACAGCACCGCCCGCCGCGCCCGATCATCGTCGCCCACGGCCGCCAGCTTCTTGACCAGCACCTCCTGCATCGCGGCCCAGTTCGCCAGCTGCCCGTACAGGGTGATCAGCGCCTCGGTCGCGTCGAGCGCGTCGGGCTCGAGATCCAGCACGCGCTCGAAGGCCTCGGCCGCGCGGGCCGCGTCGTCCAGTCGATCCCGCGCCAGCTCGCCCAGCCGACGGTGGATGCGCGCCAACGCCTCGCCGTCGTAGATCGTCTCGGCCCGCCGCTCGAGCACCCCGACCAGCGCCGGCCAGTCCTCGGCCCGCTCGTGCAGCCGCTCCAGCGCCTGCAGCGCCTTCGCGTCGGTCTCGTCGATGTCGAGGATCTCCTCGTACGCCGCCACCGCGCCCGCCGCGTCGGCCAGCTTGTCGGCGCTCAGCTCGGCCAGCCGGTGCAGCCGGGCCCGCTTCTCGTCGAGATCGAAGAGCGCGTCGGCCTTGCGCCGCTGGATGTCGGCCAGCGAGGCCCAGTCCTCGGCCTGCTCGTAGAGCGAGTCGAGCGCGTCGAGCGCCCGCTCGTTGCCCGGATCGATCTCGAGCGCCGCCAGGTAGTGCTGCGCAGCCCGCCCCGGATCCCGCAGCCGCCCGCGGCACCAATCGGCGATGCGCAGGTTGTCGTCGAGCCGCAGATCGAGATCCTCGACCCGGTCCAGGTTCGCCGCGAAGGCGTCGGCCAGCTGCGCCCAGGCGCCGCGCTCGGTGGCGATGCGCACCAGCTCCCCGCGCACCTCTTCGTCGGTCGGCGTCTCGTCCAGCGCGCGCAGCATGCACATCAGCGCGGCGTCCGAGTCGTTCAGCTCCTGCTCGCGCAGGTGGGCCGACTGGGTCCACAGCAGCGCGCGCTCCCGCGGATCCTCGTTCAGCTCGATGCGCATCTCGGTCAGGATCGCCAGCTTGTCCCACTGGGCGGCGTCCCGGTAGATCGGGTCGAGCACCTCGGCGATCGCGCGCCGATGCTCGACGTGGACCGCCAGCCGCTCCATGGCCTCTCGGCTGAAGGTGTGATCCGGCTTCTCCCAGAGGATCGAGCGGTACAGGTCGATGGCCGACGCCACGTCCCCCTCGACCACCTCGAGCAGGTAGCCGAGCCGGAACCGCAGATCGTAGCCGTCGTCGTCGCCGCCCACGTCGATGCGGCGCCGCAGCACCTCGATCAGCGCCTGCCAGTTCTCGGCCGTCGTGTAGCGCCGGTCGAGCGCCTCGAGGGCCTCCGGGTCATAGTTGTCGGTGTTCAGCACCGCCTGCCACGACTCGACCGCCGCGCGATGATCGTCCAGCTTGCCGTCGTAGATGCGGGCCAGGCGCCGGTGTAGATCCCGGGCGATCTCGGTGTCCAGGGTCTGCGCCACCCGGTCGCGGTACAGATCGGCCAGCCGATCATGCAGGGTCAGCTCGTCGGCCAGGTCGTGCAGGGCCTGCAGCACGTCCGGATCGGTCGTCTCCTCCTGGAACGCGCGCGCGTAGCTCTCGAAGGCGCTCCGCGGGTGCTTCAACACCGCGTAGCGCAGCTCGGCGAGGCGCTTGAGCAGATCGATGCGCTCCGAAGGGTCGTCGAGGTCGAGCAGCTGCAGCTCGTAGACGCGGGCGAGCGCCTCCGGCTCGTCCTGCGCTTCGTAGTAGGGCTCGAGCACGCGGCCCGCGGTCAGGCGGTGGCTCTCGTCGCCCAGCAAACGCTCCAGCGCGCGCCGCGCGTCGGCGTTCCCCGGCTGGCGCTTCAGGATCTCCCCGTAGCGCTCGATGGCCTGCTCCACCTGGTGCAGCTGATGCTCGAGCACATCGGCGATGCGCAGCTCGATGGCGTCCGCCCGCGCGGTGTCCTCGCCCTCGAAGGCGTCGCGCTCGCCCTCGAGCAGATCGATGAGCTCGCCCCAGCGGCCCTCGCGGCTGTACAGCCGGTCGAGCGCCTCGAGCGCCCGGCGGTCTGTCGGATCCGACTCGAGCACCGACCGATACGTCAGGATCGTCTCGTCCGGATCCTTCAGCTGCTCCTCGTAGGTGCGCGCGATCCGGTACAGGATGGCCTTGCGCTCCTCGTCGTCGTTGGCCGCGTCGAGCTTCTCCTGCAGCACCTCGACGAGCAGCTCCCACTGGGCCGTCCGCTCGTAGAGGCGGATGAGCGCCTCGACCGCGTTCTGGTCCTCCGGATCCTCCTCGAAGATGCGCCGGTACGTGTCGATCGCCTGATCGGGACGGTCGAGCACCTCCTCCCAGATCTCGCAGATCCGGTAGAGCAGCTCCTTCTTCTCCATCACGTCGCGGGCGAGATCCGCCTTGCGCGACAGCACCGTCACCAGATCCTGGTGCCGCGACTCGGCGGCCAGGATGCGCTCGAGCGCGTTGAGCGCCTCGGCGTTCGTCTCGTCGATCGCCAGCACGCGCCGGTAACACTCGATGGCGCGATCCGCGTCGCTCAGGCGCGCGTCGAAGGTGCGCGCCACCTTGGCCAGGATCTCGACGGCGGCGTCGAGATCCTGGAAGCCCTCGATACCGGTCAGGTAGGTCTCGACCAGCCCCTGCCACAGGCCCAGCTGCGCGGCGAGGCGATCGAGCTCCGCCTGCAGCTCCGGGTTGCCGTAGTCGAAGACGAAGGCCCGGCTGTAGGCGGCGAAGGCGGCCTCCGGCGCGGCGAGCTTCTCCTCTTGCGTGCGGGCGATGCGGGTGAGGATGTCGAGGCGCTGCCAGCGATCATCCTGATAGGTCAGGGCGACCTCCATCACCATGACCCAGTCGTCCCACCGCGCCGCGTCGG
This sequence comes from bacterium, assembly GCA_030426945.1. Classification (GTDB taxonomy): domain Bacteria; phylum Myxococcota_A; class Bradymonadia; order UBA7976; family UBA1532; genus JACKDN01. The sequence continues at coordinate 27,360 of JAUHXL010000020.1, read as the reverse complement.
CGTAGATCGGCTCGAGGATGCCCGCCACCTGCAGCCGCTGAGCCGCCTCGTCGTCGTCGAGCTCGATCAGCAGGCGCTCGAGGGCCTCGAGCGACGCCGCGTGGTCCGGCGCGTCGTCGGTCAGCGTGGTCCGCCACGCCTCGACGGCGCCGTGCAGATCGTCGAGCTGCGCCTCGAGCACCTCGGCGAGCCGGTGGCGAAGATCGGCCCGCTGGTCCGCCGCCTCGGCGTACTGGATCTCGTCGCGCAGCAGCTCGGCCAGATCCACCCAGCGCCCCTGCTGAACGAAGAAGCGCTCCAGCGCCTGGAAGGCCTGCGCGTTGTCGGGCTCGATCTCGAGCACCTTGCGGTAGGTCGCGATCGCGCGGTCGACGTCGTCGATGACGTCCTCGAGCAGCTGACAGACCTTGAAGTAGAGGGCCTTCTGCTCCTCCGGCTCGAGCGACGCCTCGGCCTGGTCCAGGTAGAGCTGCACGAGCTCCTCCCAGGCGGCCGTGCGGGAGAACAGCTCGACGAGCGCCTCGGTCGCCGCGCGGTTGCCGGGCTCGATGTCGAGGACCTCGCGGTAGGTGTCCCGCGCCGCGGCGTCGTCGTGCCGCCGCGTCTCGTGCACCCGGCCCAGGCTCGACAGCAGGGCCACCTTGAGATCCGGATCCAACGCGCCCGCGGCGGCCTCGTCCAGGCGCAGGGCGAGCTCGTCCCAGCGCCCCGTGCGCTCCGCCATCCGGTGCAGGCTGGCCCGGTTGTCCGCGTCCTCCGGCATCAGGGCCAGCACCTGGGCGCGCGTATCGAAGGCGCCCTCGGGATCGTCCAGCGCGCCCTCGCGGCGCTCCGCCACCTCGTTCAGCAGCGCGCAGCGCTCGACGGGATCGTCCAGCAGCGCGGCCTGCCGCACGTCCAGCACCGTCACCAGCGCGGCGTCGTCGCCGTCCGCTCGATAGAGGGGCTCCAGGATGCGCGCCACCTGCAGGCGGTCGATGCCCGCCGCCTCGGCCCGCGCGGGCTCCGCGAAGAGCCCCGCCAGCGCCTCCCGCGTGCCCGGGTGGTTCGGCACCTCGGCCAGCGCGGCCCGGTACAGATCCAGGGCGCGCTGCCCGTCCGCCAGCCGGACCTCACAGACCTGCGCCAGGCGGTACTCGATGTCGGCGCGCGCGGCCCCGCTGCTGGCGATGCCGAGGCGGTGCTCGAAGAGCGAGGCCTGCTCGCCCCAGCGCTCCGTCTGACCCAGCAGCCGCTCCAGCGCGTCGAGCGCCGTGAGATCCGCCTCGTCCTCGGCCAGCACGCGCCGCCAGGTGTCGATGGCGGCCGCCGCGTCCCCCAGGACGTCCTCCTGGATCCCGGCCATCCGCCGGAACAGGGCCTTGCGCGCATCGACGTCCTCGGCCGGCTCCGCCTTGCGGTCGAGCACCTCGACGAGCGACTCGGCGTCGCCCGTTCGCTCGTACAGGCGCTCGAGGCCGTCGAGGGCCGCCCGGCTCTCGGGCTCGAGCAGCAGCACCTCGCGCAGCTCCCCGATGGCGCGCTCGGCGTCGTCGAGCCGGTGCTCGGCCAGGTTCGCCACCTTGACATGCAGATCCACCGCGCGCTCGGGCGCGAGGGGGATCACCTCGGCGAACAGATCGGCCAGCTCCGCCAGGTTGCCCAGCGGATCCGCCAGGCGCTCCAGCTCCGGCTCCAGCGCGGCCTTGGCTTCGCCCCGCCGATAGGCCTCGGCCAGAGAGGCGAAGGCCCCCGCCTGATCATCGAGGTAGGCCTCCTCGATGGTCGCGATGCGCTCCAGCGTCTCGACCTGCTCGGTGGGATCGTCCAGATCCTCCAGCGTGCCGTGCAGCGTGTCCCGCAGGCGCTGCCAGGCGCCGTCGTCCTCGTACAGCGGGACCAGGATGCGCGCCGCCTCGAGCCGCACCTCCGGCGCCTCCAACAGCCCCTCGAGCGCCCCGCGGGCCTCGGCGTGCATGGGATCCCGGGCCAGCACGGCCTGGAAGGCCAGGACCGCCCGCGACAGCTCGCCGAGCGCGTCACGCTGCAGGCAACCGATGCGGTACTCGAAGGCGTTGCGCTCCGCGTCGTCGCGGGCCAGCGCCCGCTCCTGCTCCAGGACGTCCAGCAGATCGATCGGCCGCGCCAGCAGCCCGAAGAGGCGGTCCAGCTGCGCCAGCGCGTCTCGATGGGCCTCGTCGATGGCCAGCACCCGGCGGTAGACGTCGACCGCGGCCTCCGGGTTGTCGAGCGCGTCCTCGTACGTGCGGGCCGCGCGGAACAGCAGCGCGATGGTGCCCGCGTCGTCCTCGGTCAGCTCCGCGTGATCGAGCACGACCTCGACGAGCGCCTCCCAGTCCGCGGCGGCCGCGTACAGCCGCTCCAGGGCCTGATGGGCCCGCAGGTCGTCGGGGGCGATGTCGATCCGCACGCGCCGGTACACCGTGATGGCGCGCTCGGGCTGGTCCAGCCGCTCCTCGAGCAGGGCGCCGAGCCGGAAGCACAGGGCCGCCTGCGCCGGCGCGTCCAGGGTGAGGTCAATGCGGCGCTCGAGCACCTCGGCGAGCGCCTCGACGTCGTCGACGCGGCCGTAGAGGCGGTCGAGCGACGCGAGCGCCTCGGCGTCGGCCTCGTCCTCCTCGACCATCCGGCGGTTGAAGGCGATGGCCTCGTGCAGATCGCCCACGCGCTCCTCGTAGAGCGCCGCCACCCGGGCGGTCATCGCGCGGCGCAGCGCGGGATCCAGCGCGGCGGCCCGCTCCGGATCGTCCAGCCCGCGGCGCAGCACGGCGGCCAGCTCCGGCCAGCTGCCCAGGGTCTCGGCGAGGCGCTCGAGCTGCGCGAGCACGTCCGCGTTGCCGAAGTCCTCGGCGAAGGCCGCGCCGTAGCTGGCGAAGGCCGCCACTGGATCAGCCGCGCGATCCTCGTAGGTGCGCGCGATGCGCGCGTGCAGGTCCACGCGCTCGGCGTCGGTGCGCGCGTCCGTCAGGCGCACCTGCAGCAGGTGGACGCCGGACTGCCAGTCGTCGCGGGCCGCGTAGATGGGCTCGAGCACCTCGCAGATGCGGTGCCGCAGGACGCGCGCCTCGTCGGCGTCGTCCATCAGCAGCGTCTCGAGGGCGTCGATCGCCGGCTCGTGATCGGCCGCCTGCGCCAGGACGTCGGCGTAGCGCTCGACCGCCTCGTCGGGCGCGTCGAGCTTCGTCTCCAGCACCTGACCCAGCTGGAAGGCCAGCGGGATGCGCGCCTCACCGTCGGCGTCCGCCAGGCGTTCCTCGAGCAGATCCGCCAGATCGCGCCACCGCCCCACGTTGCGGAAGATGCGCTCGAGCGCCGCCAGCGCGCGCTCGTTGGCCGGCTGCTCCCCGAGCACCCTGCGGTACACGTCGACCGCGTTCTCCGGCTCGTCGAGCACCTCTTCCCACAGATCACCCACGCGGAAGAGCGTCTCGACCCGCGCGTCGGCCCCGTCGAGCAGCGGGAGGCGGCGCTCACAGACCTCGACGAGGCCGCGCCAGTCTTCGAGCCGCGAGGTCAGCCGATCGACCGCCTCCAGCGTGGCCAGATCGTCGCCCTGCTCCACCAGCAGCGCCTCGAGCGTCGCGCGGGCGTCGGCGAAGCGGGCCAGTCGGTCCTCGAGCAGCGCGGCCAGCCGCCGGCTGTACAGCGCGCTCAGCGCCGCGTCCTCGTCGGCCAGATCACCGCCGATCGCGAAGCGCCCGTAGAGCGCCGCGACCTCTTCCCAGGCGGCGAGCTCCGCGGCCAGCCGCTCGATCTCGGCCCGCACCGTCGCGTCGCCCCGGGCCTCGACCAGCAGCCGGCGCCAGGTGTCGAAGGCGCCCCGCGGATCCGACAGCGCCCGCTCGCGCAGGCCCGCGACCTCACGCAGCCGGGCGGCGCGGAAGTCGGGATCATCGCTGCCCTCGACCTGCAGCTCGAGCACCCGCCGCAGGCTGGACCACTCCTCGTGGGCCCGCATGTAGGGCTCGAGGATCTCGGCGGCGCGCGCGCCGAGCGCCCCGTCGAGGAAGTTCTCGAGGGCCTTCACCGCGCCGATGTGCTCCGGATCCAGCGACAGCACCTCGGCGAAGGCCTCGAGCGCCTCCTCGAGCTCGCCCTGCCGCTCCGCGAGCTGGCCCAGGCGGAAGCGCAGGCTCGCGATGTCGGCCGGCGCGTCGACGAGGGCGAGCTCCGCGGCCACGTAATCCGCGAGCGCCCGGGTGTCCTCGGCGCGCTCGGCCAGCCGCTGCAGGCCCCGCAGGGCGTCGAGGTTCGTCGGCTCGAGATCGCGCAGGCGAGCGTAGACCGCCTGCGCCTCGGTGGCGTCGTCGAGCACCGTCTCGTGCAGCCGCCCGATGTCGACGAGGATGCGCGCCTGATCGGTGGGCTCGTCCGCGCGGTCGAGCTGCCGATCATAGATCGCGCGCAGCTGCTCCCAGGCGCCGAGCTTCTGATACAGCGACTCCAGCGCGGCGAGCACCGCGTCGCTGTCCCCGTCCAGGGCGCGGACGCGCTCGTAGTGCAGGGCCGCGTCCTCGTTGCGCCCCAGCTCCTCGGCGCAGATCTCGGCCAGGACACGGCGCAGGCGCACCTCCACCTCGACCGAGTCGACCTCCTCGACCATCGACTCGAGCAGCTCGGCGAGCTCCGTGTACTGCCCGCTCGCGCCGGCCGTTCGCCGCGCCTCCTCCAGCAGGCCCTCCCGCTCGGGGGCCCGGTGCAGCGCCTGAGCGTTCCAACCGTAGGCCAGCGCCACGTCGCCGCGGTGCTGCTCGTGCACCCGCGCGAGATCGGTCATCACGACGACCGGATCCTCCGGGTCGTCGCGCAGGATGACCTCGAAGACCGCGACCAGCCGATCCCACTGCTCGGTGCGCGCGTAGTACGGCCCCAGCGTGCGGGCCGCCTCGAGGTTGTCGGCGTCCTCGTCGAGGATGCGCTCCCAGCACTCCACCCCGGCCGACTCGTTGTCGAGCTCGACGAGGCAGACCTGGGCCATGCGGCGCAGGAGCTCCACGCGCGTGGCGACGTCGGGCGCGTCGGCCGCCACCCCACCGAGCAGGCGCACCAGCCCTTCCCAGTCGCCCTTGTCGCCGTAGAGGGCGGTCAGCGCGTCCCAGTCGGCGCGCCGGAGGTACAGCTCGCGCAGGTACGTCTCGGCGTGCAGCTCCCCCGGCTGCAGGGCGAGCACGTCACGCCAGGCGTCCGCGGCCCGGGCCTCGTCGTCGAGGCGCTCCGCGTAGACCGCCCCCAGCTTCTTGAGCTGCTCGACGCGCGCGTCCGGCTCCAGCCCGGCGATGCGGTCGCGGTACAGGTGCGCGAGATCGTCCCACCGCTCCGTCTTCTGGTACAGCGTCTCGAGGGCGTCCCAGCCCTTCGCCTGACCGGGCCGGGCCTCGATCACCTGCCGCCAGAGATCGATCGCCTCTTCCTTCTCGTCGAGGCGCTTGGCGGCGATCCGAGCCATCTCGACCATCCGGTCGAGCCGCGCGTCGCCGGTCAGCAGCTCCAGCTGGCGCCGGTAGATGCCGTACAGCGCCCGCCAGTCCTTGCGGTGACGGTAGATCTCGATCAGCTGGCTGATGGCCTGGTCGTCGGCCGGCCGCAGCTCGAGGATGCCCTCGAGGTACTCGATCGCCTGGTTCGGGTTCGAGAACTTCTCCAGCCACAGCTGGGCGATCTGGCGGTCGAGCGCGACCACCTCGTCCTCGTCACCGCGGGCCTGCGCCGCGTCGACCCGCCGCTTCAGGATGCCGATCAGGTCGTTCCAGCGCGCGCTCGCTTCGTACTTCTGCTGCAGCGCGTCGAGGGCCTCGGCGTTGGTGGGATCCACCTGCAGGATCTGGTTGTAGGTGTTGATCACCATCACCGGCAGGTTCAGCTGGTCGCGGTAGATCGCGATCATCTGCTCGTAGATGCCCACCTGCTCGTCGACCGCGTCGTCGGCGGCGAGCTTGAGGTCCTCCTTGAGGAACTCGAGCAGGGCGTTCCACTTGCCGGTGCTGTGAAACAGGCGACGCAGGTTGTCGCGCGCGACCACGTGCTCGCCCTGGAGCTTGAGGATCGACTTCCAGATGTCGATCGCCTTCTCGAGATTGCCCAGCTCGTGCTCGGCCACCTTGGCCATCTCGAGGCCGATGCCGATCTTGGCGTCGACCGAGGTCTCGTTGTTCTGGCGTGACGCCAGCACCCCGAGCAGGCGCTTCCAGTCGCTGCGCGCCTGGTAGAACTCGCTGTAGAACTGCAGCATCAGCCCGTTGCGGGGATCGTTGAGCTTGATGCGCTTGAAGTAGTTCTCGGCGGCGTCGAGATCCTCGACCTTCTTCCAGAGGATCATCGCGATCTGCACCAGCATCGCGGACTCGTTGCCGCCGCGGTGCCGGGTGCGCAGGGCCGCCTCGTAGACCTCGACGAGATCCAGCCACTGCTCGCGCTCGCTGTAGTAGTCGACGCAGTAGTTCAGCGAGTCGTGCTCGACCGGGTTCAGCTTGAGCACCTCGCGGTGCCACTTCACCGCCTGGGCGGGATCCCCCATCGCGCTCTGCGCCACCAGCGCGAGCCGCTGATAGATCGCCTGGCGGTCGCCCTTGCGGGCCGTCGCCTCGGCCCGGCCGACCAGGTACTCGACCAGATCCGCCCAGCGCGCGTTGGCCTCGAGGAACTGCTCGTACAGCGTGCGGGCCGCCTCGTTGCGTGGATCCGCCTCCAGCACCTGCTGCAGCAGCGTCTCGGTGCGCGGGTCGTGGGGCGTCACCTGGAACACCAGCTCCGCCGCCTCGACGAGCAGCGCCGATCGCTGGCGCGGATCGCGGGTGGCCTCCGCGGCGCGCACCTTGCCCTCGACGCGCGCGAGGACGTCGCGCTCCGCCGAGCTGAGCAGCTCCGCGTAGGGCGCGGCGCCCGGATGCTCCGGCACCAGCTGCAACGCCTGACGGACGCACACGACGGCGTCGGTCGGTCGGTCCAGCCGGTTCAGGCAGACGTCCGCCATCGCCAGCAGCACCTCCGCCTGCGCCTCGGGGTGCTCCGTGGCCTGGGCCTGCAGCGTGTAGAGCTGCAGCACCAGCTCCCAGTTGCCGCGGACCTCGTAGGACGCCCGGGCAGCCTCGAGGGCCTCGACGTTGGCCTGGTCGAGCTGGAAGGCGCGCTGAAAGCTCAGCATCGCCTCGTCGGTGCGGTCGAGCCGGACGTCGTAGACGCGACCCACGACGAGCGCCAGCCGGGACGCCGAGGACAGATCCTCCAGCGTCTCGCCGTGCTCGACGAGGTCCAGCACCAGGCGTTCCCAGGCGTCCGCGGCCTCGGCGGGGTCGAGCCCGTCCACCCGCTCCGCCGTCAGGGCCACCAGCCCGTCCCAGTCACCGGCTTTCAGCAGCGCAGCCTCCAGCCTCGCGAGCGCCTCGGCGTCGTCCGGGTTGCTCGCCAGCTGGCTGCGGTAGCTCTCCAGGTCCTTGTCCATTTGGGGCAACTCGAATGCCGCGCGACCCGACGTGATGCCGTCGATCGCTCACGCCCGCGCGGGCCGTCCGAGCGCCGCTGCTGCGGGCTCGAACGGTCGGATACGGGCCGATACGCCACCCTGCCCGGCCGCCGCGCACGGCGGGACCCGACAGGTCCGATGCTTCCACGAAAAACACTCGGCCAAAGCGGTCGCATGGTACAAAGCGCCCCCGGGGAGCACAACCCGCTTGGCGTGCCCATCGGCTGGGGGTTCGCGCGTGTCCGAAGCACCCACGATGCATTGGGTCGACGGTCGGCTGGCCCCGTCCCACCTTCCCGTCCTGCGCGCGGACGACCGAGGTTTCCTCTACGGCGACGGCGCGTTCGAGACGCTGCGCGCGGTGGACGGACGACCCATCGCGCTCCACCGACACCTCGCGCGCCTGCACGCCACGCTGGCCGCCCTGCGCTTCCCGCCGCTGACGATCGACCCGCGCGCGGCGGTGGGCGCCGTGCTCGAGGCGAACGGCCTCCAGCGCGGCGAGGTGATGGTGCGCCTGCGGGTCAGCCGCGGCCCCGGCGAGGGACCGCGGCCGCCGGCCCGGCCGACGCCCACCGTGGTCGTGTCGGCGGCGCGCCTCCCCGACGCCGTCCCCCGCAAGCGCGCCCGCGGCGTCGATCTCGTCACCGTGCGGGCCCCGCGACGCGCCCTGCCGCACCTGAAGACCGCCAGCTACCTCGCCTCGGTGATGGCGCTGGCCGAGTCACCCGACGACGTCGAGCCCATCTGGTGCGACGCCACCGACGCCGTGCTCGAGGGGGCGACCACCAACGTGTTCGTCGTCGAGGCCGGGGGCCTGTGGACGCCGGCCGATGACGGGCATCTGCTGCCCGGCATCGCCCGCGCGGTCGTCCTCGACTGGGCCCGCGATCAGGGCCTCGACGCCCGCGAGGCCCCCCTGCCGCGCGCGCGCCTGCTCGAGGGGCCGGCCTTCGTCACCAACGCCGTCCTCCGGGTCGCGCCCGTGCGCAGCGTGGACGGCGTCGAGCTGCCCGGCGCCGCGGACCGGCTCGCGGCGCTCGGCGCCCACTTCGACGCGTGCGCCGATGGATAGGCGCGCGGCGCGCCGCGTCCTCGCGCCGCTGCTCGCCCTGCTGGCGCTCGGCTGCGGCGAGGGGGTCCAGTCCGGGCCCACCCAGGGCTGTGATCCGCGCGATGACCGCGGCTGCCCGCGCGGCGAGCACTGCCGGCTGACCGCGACCGGCGACACCCTCTGCCTCGCCCCGGTCACCCGCATCCAGGCGCAGACCTGCGACGCCGCCGCGTGCCCGCCGGGGTCGAGCTGCTTGACCTTCCTCGGCCGAACAGCCTGCCGACGGGTCTGCGATCCCGCCGGCGACGACTGCGCCGACGGGCTCTGTGCCGTCGAGATCGAGGGCTCCGGCTGGGGCGCCTGCGTCACCGCCTGCACCCTGCGCGACGGCTGCGGCGCGGCGGACGAGACGTGCGGCCCGGTCCAGGGCATCTCGGCGCCGGTCTGCGTGCCGGCCGGCGCGACCCCCGCCGGCGCCGCCTGCGCCCCTGGGGACTGCGTGGTCGGCACCGCCTGCCTCGACCGCGAGGGCCAGCGCACCTGCGTGGCCGTCTGCGATCCCGCGGCCCCCCGCTGCCCCGCGGGCAGCTTCTGCGCCGGTCCCGTCAGCGGCGTTCGCGACCTCAACTACTGCGCGGAGTGAACCTCCTCGGCGGGGGCGCCCGGCGAGGGGCCCGGCCTCGCTCCGCCGGCGCGACGGGGCGCCTGGCGGGGGGAACAGCCTCTCAAACCAGCTGGGCCATCGCGTCGAAGTTGCGCCGCGCCTGCTGCTGCGCGAAGTCGAGGGCCTCGGGGGAGATGCCCAGCAGCTGCGCCGAGGGGTGCCGGGCGAGATCCTCGTCCCCGAAGGTCTGCTGTTCGTCGCCGAGCCCCATTCGACACGCCGCCACGTCGGCGAGCGCGACCGCGGCCACCATCTCGAGGTTCGAGAAGGCCTTCTGCGGTTGGTGATGGAACATCGCCACCTCGGCGAAGGACTCGTCGAAGCGCCACTTCTTGAGCAGGGTGGCGCCGAACTGCCCGTGCAGCGCGTCGATGGTGCGCTGCACCTCGTCGGGGCCGTAGGGTGCGTCGGGCAGCTCATCGAAGATCTGCAGCAGCAGCGCGCGCCCGATGTCGTGCAGCAGGCCGTGCAGGAAGGCGGTCGCCGGGTGCAGATCCTTGGCCTCCCCGGCCAGCTGCTCCGCCATGACGGCGGTGGCCAGGCTGTGCTGCCACAGATCGCGCATCGACGCGGCCGCGGACGAGCTCTTGAACGAGAACAGGCGGCGATTGGTGAAGGCCATCAGGTACTTGACCAGCTCCCGCGAGCCCACGCGGACGATGGCGTCGTGCAACGAGCGCGGCGGTCGAGCCCCCCCCGCGAAGACCGGTGAGGCGCCGAGGGCCATGACCTTGGCGGTCAGCGTCGCGTCCCGGCGGATCAGCTCGACGACGCTGGCGATGTCGAAGTCGGGATCGGTCAGGCGCTTGTTGAGCTCGACGCCCACCTCGGGCAGCTGAGGCAACGTCAGCTCCGAGTTGCGGAAGCGCTCGACGACGGCCTGAATCGGGGTGCGAACGGGCCGCGGGGTCGGCGCGGCGGACGCGCCGAGCTCGCCCGCCGGCGGGGGCGCCGGCGCCTGGTGATCGATGGAGGCGTCGACGCCGGCGTGCATGCCGGCGCGAAAGACCGCCGAGAACAGCTCCAGCAGGCCCCGGCGTCCCCCGTCGTCGAGGCGCGACAGCAGCACGGACGCGCCGCCCGAGCCGTCCACCCGCTCCAGCAGGCCCGCCATCGCCTCGGCGTCGGGCGCCGCCAGTCCGACGCCTCGGTAGGTCACCTTCCCCACGCGCGCTCCTCGTCCTGCCCTGCGATCTAGAACATCGCCCATCGGGCGTCGAGGCTCGCGCCGGGGTCCGACGCGACCCGCCCACCGCCCGCGGGCGGATTCCCTTTTCCTTTTGACACCTTCCCGACCCTCGCCCCCTTCGGGCCGGGTTCACCTGCACCCAGGCGAGCCCGACGCGGCTCGGGGATCCGGCGCGACCCGCCGACTGCTCACCCAGCACGACCGAATCACCCTGGAGCGGCGGCGTGGTGCCGCCCTCCCCGACGAAACGGCAAACCACCCGCGAGGGTGGGACGCAAAGCCAGGGGTCCCGCGGTCCGCGGGACAGCCCAGCTACCGAACCGGAGTGACCGATGCGCACCCTCAGCCGCCTCTTCGCCCTGTTGACCGTCACCGCGCTCAGCGCGCCCGCCTTCGGGGCCCCGCCCGCGCGCCCCATCGATCTCGACCGCGACGTCCAGGTCACCTTCAGCTTCGACGATCCGGTGGCCCTGCCCTCGGGCATCGCCCCGGCGGACGTCGTGGTCGTCGCCACCGAGGCCGGCCCGCGGTACACCCGGACCACCGTGCTCCTGCGGGGTGGCCGCACCGTGACCTTCCTCGCGCAGCACAGTCACCCCTTCGCGGCCGTGGCTCCCGCGGCGGACGACCTGCTCGCCGCCCTCGGCAAGTAGCACGTCCCCCTTCCCTCCGGCGGTCGGGTTGGGCTATGAGGCCCCCTTCGCCCCGCCCGCGAGAGGGGAGCCTTGGCCCACACACCCCGCGACGCCTCGCGCCGCCTCGAGCCCGACGATCTTCATTGGCGCTGTGATCCGGCGAGCCTCAAGCCGCTGCGCGACGCCCAGGGCACCCCGACCCTGATCGGCCAGGCGCGCGCCATCGAGGCCCTGCGCCTGGGGCTGGCGATGCGCTCCCCCGGCTACAACATCTTCGTCTGCGGCCCGAGCGGCACCGGCAAGACCTCCACGGTGCGCACGCTGCTCGAGTCCGAGGTGGAGCGCACGCGCCCGCCGCGTGACTTCGTCTACGTCCACAACTTCGACGATCCCGACCGCCCGCGGCTGCTCGAGCTGCCCGGCGGCGTCGCGCGCCGCCTGCGCCGCGACTTCGAGGCCCTCGTCGAGCAGCTGCCCGAGATGATCCGGCGCTTCCTCGAGGCCGATCCGGTCGACAAGCGCCGCCGAGCGCTCGAGCGCGACATCGAGCAGCTCGAGGAGCGCCTGCTCGCCGACCTCGAGGCCCGCTGCGAGGCGCAGCGGTTCGCGCTGGTCCAGGTGCAGATGGGCGGCGTGCAGCACATCGACATCATGCCGGTGTGGAAACGCAAGCCGATCGACATCGACGAGCTGAACGACATCGCGCGCACCGGCCAGGGCCGTGTGCCGCGCCTCGCCGAGACAAATCGCCGCCACGCCGAGCTGAAGGACGAGCTGCGCACCCTCCTCGGTCAGCTGCGCCGCGCCGTCTTCAAGCTGCAGCGCGAGGTCGACGAGCTCGAGAGCGAGGCGGTCCGCACGGGCCTCGCGGAGCCCTTCGCGGATCTCTTCGAGGAGTACCCCATCGAGGGGGTCGCGCGCTGGCTCGAGCGGGCCGCCCGTTGGGTGGCCGAGCATCGTCACCGGTTCGCCGAAGACAGCGACGAAGAGGGTCCGGTGCGCGAGGAGCCGCCGCGCGCGCTGCGGGTGAACGTGGTGCTCGACAACCACGCGGGCAATGGACCGCCGGTGGTGTTCGAGAACTTCCCGACCTTCACCAACCTGCTCGGCACCGTGGAGCGCCCGAGCGACGAGGCGCGACCGACCGTCGACTTCAACGACATCCGCGGCGGCTCGATCCTGCGCGCGGACGGCGGCTACCTGGTGTTCAACGCCAACGACGCCGTCGTCGAGAACGGCGTCTGGCGCGCGCTCAGCCGCGTCTTGAAGACCCGTGAGCTCGAGATCCAGTCGCCCGAGCAGTACTTCGGCCATGGCGGCAGCACCGCGCTCAAGCCCGAGCCGGTGCCGATCGAGGTCAAGGTCATCGCGGTGGGCGACGACGACCTCTACCGGATGCTCTACGCGGGCACCGAGGACTTCCGCCGAATCTTCAAGATCAAGGCGGACTTCGACGACGTGATGCCCCGCGACGAGCATGGCCTGCGCATCTACGCGGGGCACGTGCACCGGGTGATCGACGAAGAGGGGCTGACCCCCCTCGAGGACGCGGCCCTCGCCCGCTTGACCGAGTTCGGTGTGCGCCTGTCCGGCCGGCGGGATCGGCTCTCCACGCGCTTCAGTGACCTCACCGACGTCCTGCGCGAGGCCTGCCACGCGGCCCGCACCGGCGGGGCCGACACCACCACGGCCCGGCACGTCGAGGACGCGCTCGACGCCCGGCGGCACCGCCACGCGCTGCCCGAGGATCGCCTGCGCGACGTGATCGACCGCGGCATCGTCGACGTGCACACCGAGGGGCGCAGCGTCGGCAGCGTCAACGCGCTCACGGTGCTCGACCTCGGCGATCACGCCTTCGGCCAGCCGGTGCGCATCACGGCCACCTGCGCCCCCGGCCACGACGGCATCACCAGCGTGGAGCGCGAGGTCGAGCTGTCCGGGCGGCTGCACGACAAGGGGACGTTGATCCTGACCGGCTACCTGCGCGCCCGGTACCGGGCGGACGCGCCGACCGCGCTCGCCGCGACCCTCGCCTTCGAGCAGATGCACGACGAGCTCGACGGCGACAGCGCGTCGCTCGCCGAGGCGGTGGCCCTGCTCTCGGCGATCGCGCGCGTGCCGGTGCGGCAGGGCGTCGCGATGACCGGGGCCGTCGACCAGACGGGGCGGGTGCACGCGGTCGGCGGCCTCAACGAGAAGATCGAGGGGTTCTTCCACGTGTGCCGGGTGCGCGGCCTCGACGGGACGCAGGGCGTGGTCATCCCCGCGGCGAACGAGGAGCACCTGCAGCTCGACGACGATGTGGTCGAGGCGGTCCGGGCCGGACACTTCCATGTCTGGTCCGTCCGCCACATCGACGCCGTGCTCGCGCGGGTCACCGACCTGCCGGTGGGCGACGCCGACGACCTCGGCCGCTTCCCGGAGGGTACCCTCAACCGGCGCGTGGCCGATCGCCTCGCCGAGCTGTCCGATCAGGCTGGACCGCGCTGCGGCGCGGCCCGTCGTTAACAACCTGACGCCGTCGCGCGGCCGCGCCGCGCAAGGCGATGAGCGCCTCGGCTGCGCCGCTCGACCGGCGGACGGACGGGCCGCTGCCATCGGTACGGCTCTTGCTTTCGCAGGGGCCGATTTGACGGAACGTCACGCTGCGCACGCCGCGGACGATCCAGTGGGAGGACACATGGTGCGCAACAAGTCGACCGTCGCGTGGGCGGCAACGCTGGGGTTGCTGGCGAGCTCGCCGGCCTGGGCCGAAGACGATCAGCCGGCCGCCGTGCAGGACATCGTCTCCGACGAGGCCGGCGGTACGGTGCAGGACGTCCAGGACGTCGCCGAGGCGCAGCACGACGAGGCCGGCGAGGCCTTCCCCGTCTCGGGCTCCCTGGCGCTGACCTACCGCTTCAACCACGCGAACCTGGTCGACAACGAGACCGGGGACGCCAACTTCGGCTACCAGTTCATGTGGCTCGACGCGGGCGTCGGGTACGACATCACCAAGTCGATCGGCGTGAGCGCGTCGTTCACGGTCGAGAAGGAGCTGTCGGACAGCTTCGACCGGGCGCCCACCTTCGGCGGCTCGTCGACCCGCACGGTGCGCCAGACGCAGCTCCGCGACGTCAGCCTCGGGGCGAGCTGGTCCAAGTTCGCCACCATCCCGGTGGTGGACATCTCGTTCTCGGCGGGGCTCGGCTTCGACTTCCCCACCAGCAAGGCGAGCCAGTCGGCCGGCACGCTGCTGATCACCTACCCCAGCATCAGCGCCGCCTGGTCGTGGAACGACCTCAGCCTGTCGGCCGCGTTCGTCTACCTGTACTACCTCAACGAGAACCCGACGGTGGAGATCGACTGCGAGGTCGCGCCGCAGAACTGTGAGGTCTCCGGTCAGGACACCGGCAACCCCAACGCCTTGCACACCCTGCTGCTGCAGACGGGGATCAGCTACGCGATCATCGACGACCTGAGCGTGTCGATGTCCTACCTGCTGACCAACAGCTACGGCGCGGTGGAGTTCGCCGACGACGAGTTCACCAGCGAGTTCGCCCAGACGGGCCAGCAGGCCGGCGTCGGCTCCCACGGCACCGACTTCCGCATCAGCTACAGCCTGTTCGAGAAGACCCGCCTGACCGCCGCGATGGCGACCCGCCGCTCGCTGTTCACCAACGACGGCAAGGATCGCACCCAGCCCTTCTACGACAGCGACTCGAACCTGCACCACCGCACGTACTACTACTTCTCGCTGTCGCAGAGCATCTGAGCCCTCCCCGCCCTGGCTGACGCCGGGCGCCGCGCCCGCCGCGCCTCTCCCCTCCGCGCCCCATCCCCGCAGCTGACCGCGGCCGCCCGCCGGGCCCGACGCGCGGAGCGTACCGCCGGCAGGCCTCGTCGGCGCACGACCGCCTCACGGCCCGAGGCCGAGGCACGGCGCACCGCCGCGAACAGACGCACAGGGAGTCGGACGAGTCGGGGTGACGAGCGCGGGCCGGGCGGCCCGCCGCGCGCGCGGGATCAGGCGCTCTGGCGGGCCAGGATGAGCTCGGGCCGCTCGCCGCTGATCACCACGCCCTCGGTGATCACGCACTCCCGGACATCCTCGAGATCGGGCAGCTCGTACATGATGTCGAGCATGATCTCTTCGATGATGGCGCGCAGGCCGCGGGCGCCGCTCTTGCGCGCCACCGCCTCGCGCACGATGGCGCGCATGGCCTCCGGCGTGAAGCGCAGGTTGACCTTCTCGAGCTCGAACAGCTTCTTGTACTGCTTGACGAGCGAGTTCTTCGGCTTCCAGAGGATCTCGTACAGCGCTTCCTCGTCGAGGCGCTCGAAGCCGACGATCACCGGCAGCCGACCCATGAACTCGGGGATCAAGCCGAACTTGATGAAGTCCTCCGAGGTCACGTCGTGGATGAGGGCGTTGTAGTCCTCGTCCTTCGACTTGCTCTTGGAGTCGGCGCCGAAGCCGATCGAGCCGGGCGACTGCCGGCGCTGGATGAGCTTCTCGATGCCGACGAAGGCACCGCAGAGCAAGAACAGCACGTTGGTGGTGTCGATCTGGATGAGCTCCTTCTGAGGGCGCGTCCGCGCCCCGTCGGGATAGATCGTCACCTTGTCGCTCTCGATGATCTTCAGCAGCGCCTGCTGGACCCCCTCGCCACCCACGTCGCGTGTGCTCGACGCGCCGTCACCCCGCCGCGCGATCTTGTCGATCTCGTCGATGACGACGATGCCGCGCGAGGCGCGCTCCACGTCGCGCTCGGCGGCGATCCACAGCGACTTGATGATGCTCTCGACGTCCTCGCCGACGTAGCCCGCCTCGGTGAGGCAGGTCGCGTCCGTGACCACGAAGGGCACGTCGAGCAGCTTCGCGAGCGCCTGGGCGATGGCCGTCTTGCCCGAGCCCGTCGGGCCGACCATCAGGATGTTGCCCTTGAAGAGCTGAACGTCCTCGTCGGCCCCGGCGTTGATGCGCTTGTAGTGGTTGTACACCGCCACCGAGACCGCCTTCTTGGCGGCCTGCTGACCGATGATGTGCTCGTCGAGGTAGGCCTTGATGTCCTTGGGCTTGAGATCCTTGCGCTCGTTGCCCTCGGGCACGTCGCCCGCGCCATCCTGGGCGAGGATCTCGTTGCACAGGGCCACGCACTCGTCGCAGATGTGCACCTGCGGCCCGGTGATGAGCTTTCGGACTTCGATCGCTTCCTTGCCGCAGAACGAGCAGCGCAGGTGGAAGGTTCGGTTGGTCGGCATCCCGCTACTCTTTCGGGGCGAATGACTCGGACGTTAGCACCGGCGAAAAAAACGTGTCAACCAGGGGTCTTCTCCTCATCGTCGCTCCCCTCCAGGGGGGCGATCCCATTGAGTATTGCGCGCCACTCGGCGCCCGCGACGGCCAAGGGGGGCGCGGACCTCGGGGGGCCCTCCCGGCCTTCGACCATCATCGAGCCGAGCGCGTCGCAGCGAGGGCACACGAAGAACCCGTCCGGGGCGCTGTAGCGGCAGCGTCCGCAGCGCTGGCCTCCCTGCCCCTCTTCGGATGCGGGCGCGCGCCACCTGAGCAGCTCGGCCAGCTCGACCCTCCAGTCCTCGGGCGTGCCGGCGTCGAGCAACCACCGCACGTACTGCTGCCGGGCGGGCCAATCGTCCGGCGCCGCCTCGAGGTGGTCGCGCAGCCGGCCCAGCGCCAGCTCGACGTCCCCGGCGGCGTGGGCGGTGCGCGCCGCCGCCAGCGCCGGGGACTCGGCGAGCGTCGCGCCGCCGCCCGGCGCCAAGGTCGGCGCCCGCTGCGCGAGGACCGCGGCGCAGCGCGCCCGCTCGCCCGCCCGAGGGTGAAGCCGCGCCCCGACGGCGACCGGCAGCAACCCCTCGGGGTCCAGAGCCACCGCGCGCCGGATCAGCCGCCGCGCCGTGCGTTCGTGACCGGCCTGCGCCCGCTGGGCCGCGAGGCCCGCCACCAGCGCACCGAGCACCTCGGAGGACCGCGCCTTGCGGGGCGTCCGCTCGCGATAGCGTTGCAGCGCGTCCTCCCAGTGGCCTGCCCGGACCCACGCGGCCACCTCCAGCTCGAGCGGCACCGCCGCCGCCGCCCGTAGGATGCGGAGCGCTCCGTCGGAGTCGCCAACATCCAGCGCCAGGCGCAGCCGCAGGGCCTGCAGCCAGGGCGCCGACGAACGACGAGCGAGGCGCTCCACCCAGGTCGCCGCGCGGACCGACTCGCCGCGGGCGCGGAGCACCGCCACGAGCCCGAGGACCACGTCGGGGGTGGCCTGCCCGGCGCGGACCGCCGCCTCGAGCACCCCCTGTGCGCCCTCCAGATCTCCTTCGAGCGCCCGCGCGAGCGCCACCCCGGCCCCCGCGACCGAGCGCCGCACCGGCCGCTTGCGCCGCCGGCGACGCGCGCGGAGCGCCGCCGTCCAGAGCACCCCGATCAGCGCCAGCGTCGCGCCGGCCAGCAGCCCGAAGAGCAAGGGCGTAGGCGCTTCGGTCGTGGGCATCGCGGACGCGCTCCTCGGGGACGCGCCGCGCGGGCGCCCCCGTCAAGCCGAGACGGCCGACAGTGCCACGCGCACGCCCGGACCGTAAAGCCGGGCGCGCCCCGGCTCGCCGGACCCCGCGTCAGGGCTCGGCGACGCGGTCCTTCAGGCGCTTGCCCGCGATGAAGTGAGGCACCCGGCGGGGCGGAATCTCGACCGGCGCCCCCGTCTTGGGGTTGCGGCCCACGCGCGCGTTGCGCTCCTTCACGCGGAAGGTGCCCAGGCCGCGGATCTCGATCCGCTCCCCGCGCGTGAGCGCGTCGGACATCGCGTCGAAGATGGTGTTGACCGCCGCCTCGACGTTCTTCTTGGTCCAATCTCGGCTGGTGTCGGACACCGCCTCGATGAGATCGCTCTTCGTCACCGGATCCTCCGGGGGACGGATGGCGTCTGCCGTGTGGTCGATCAGGAGAGAGCGGCTCGGCGTCGGCCATCCGCGCTCGCGGGGCCGACGCCGGGGCCAGCGACGGGGCGCGATCAGCCCTCGTCGTCGCCCTTGAAGCCGCCGAGGCGGTCACCGAAGACGTCGCCGAGCGACGCGGTGCTCTTGCCCTGCTTCTCGAGGTAGGAACGCACGTCCGGCGTGTCGCCGTCGGCCACGTGCTTCAGCGACAGGCCGATCTTCCGCTCCTCGCGGTCCACCGAGATGATCTCGGCGGTGACGTCCTGCCCCTCGGACACGACGTCCGCCGGGCTGTTGACGCGCTCGTGCGACATCTCGCTGACGTGGATGAGGCCCTCGACCCCCGGCTCCAGCTCCATGAAGGCGCCGAAGTCGTGGATCTTGGTGATCCGCCCGCGCACGACCCGACCGATCGTGTACTTGTTGGGGATCTCCTCTTCCCAGGCGTCGGGCGTCAGCTGCTTGATGCCCAGGCTGAAGCGCTCGTTCTCGACGTCGATGTTGAGCACGACCGCCTCGACCTCGTCGCCCTTCTTGAACAGCTCCGAGGGGTGCTTGACCTTGTGCGTCCACGACAGGTCGCTGATGTGGACCAGGCCGTCGATGCCCTCCTCGATGCCGATGAAGATGCCGAAGTCGGTGATGTTGCGGATCTTGCCGAGGATGCGCGTGCCCACCGGGTAGCGCTCGTGGAGCAGCGTCCAGGGGTTCGGCTCGATCTGCTTCATGCCGAGGCTGATGCGCTTGTTCTTGGAGTCGATGTCCAGAACGATCGTCTCGACCTCGTCACCGATGGCGACCATCTTCGACGGGTGCTTGACCCGGCGCGTCCACGACATCTCCGAGATGTGGATGAGGCCCTCGATGCCCTCCTCCAGCTCGACGAAGGCGCCGTAGTCGGTCAGGCTGACCACCTTGCCGGTGACGCGGTCGCCGACGTGGTACTTGGTCTCGGCCTGGCCCCAGGGATCCTCGCTGATCTGCTTCAACCCCAGCGAGACGCGCTCGGTCTCGGGGTTGAACTTCAGCACCTTGACCTCGATCTCGTCGCCGACCTGAACCATCTCGGACGGGTGGTTGACCCGGCCCCAGCTCATGTCGGTGATGTGCAGCAGGCCGTCGATGCCGCCGAGATCCACGAAGGCGCCGTACTCGGTGATGTTCTTCACCGTGCCCTTGAGCACCCGACCCTCCTCGAGCATCTTGAGGGTCTTGCTCTTGAGCGACGCACGCTCCTTCTCGAGCAACACGCGCCGCGACAGCACGATGTTGCCGCGCCGCTTGTTGAACTTGATGACCTTGAAGTCGAACTCCTGGTTGAGGAACTTCTCCAGGTTGCGGATCGGACGGATGTCCACCTGGCTGCCGGGGAGGAAGGCCTTGACGCCGATGTCCACCGACAGGCCGCCCTTGACGCGGGCGACGATCTTCCCCTTGACCAGCTCGTCCCGCTCGCAAGCGAGGCTGATCTGGTCCCAGATGCGAAGCTTCTCGGCCTTGTCCTTCGACAGCTCGACGAGGGCGTCATCGTCCTCGTCGGCCTGATCGACGTAGACCTCGACCTCGTCACCCTCCGCCACGTCGAGGTTGCCCTCTTCGTCGCGGAACTCGCTGATCGGAATCTGACCCTCGGACTTGTAGCCGATATCGACGACTACGTAGTCCTTGGTGATCGAGAGCACGCGGCCCTGCACGATGTCGCCAACCTTGAAGTTCTGGTTGGCCTGAAACTTCTCGTACAAGTCTGCGAACGACTCGCCACCAGGAAGCCGCGACCTGCCGTCCTCGTCTTCTGGGACGGACGTTCGGCCGCGGAGCTCCTGAATGTCGACGCTCCGGTACTCCATGTTGATTGAATCCCCCTGAGAATTGGATTGCACTCCCCCGTACGGGCGAGGCCGCCGGCTGGGGAGCCGGCGGAATGGTGCGGCAACATACGGGACGCCTCGGTCGAAGGCAAGCGGAAAGCCTGGGCATTGCGCCCGGCGCCGGCGTCCCCCGCTCAGGGGGCGTCGTTCACCAGCGCGCCCACCACCTGGCGCTCGCCGAGGGCGCTGGCGGCCTTCTCGAGGCGGCCGCGAGCGAGGTCCTCGGGGCGAACCACCAAGAGGACCGCGTCGTAGAGGCCGTCGAGCAGGCTGAGGTCGTCCTCGAGCACCGAGGGCCCGTCGAGGAGCACCAGGTCGTGAGCCGCGACCAGCAGCGCCAGCGCGGGGGCCAGCTGGGCGAAGGTGGCTGCGTCGGGCACCTGCGGGCCCCGCGGCAGCACCGCCAGGCGATCGGCGACCAGCAGCAGGTCGAGGGGTCGCCGGGGATCGGTCGCCCGCGCGCGGAGCTGAGCGGGCCAGCCCCCCTCCAGCGCGCCGAAGGCCTCACCCACCCCGCGACCGCCCACGTCGCAGTCGACGACGGCCACGCTGTGGTGCTCAGCGAGGGCCGAGGCCAGGTTCAGACAGCTGAGCGTGCGCCCCGCGCCCCGCGTGGGCGAGCTGACCAAGATGCGCCGCCCGGCGCCGCGCGCCTCGACGAGGGCCTCGGCCGCGCCGCGGTAGGCCTGCGCCGCCGGGCCGTCGGGCGCGAAGAAGAAGCAGAGGTGCCGATCGATGTCGGCGGGGACGAGGGCGGGTCGGCGATGGCGAAGCGGCATCGCGGCCGCGTCGAGCTCGCCACCGACCAGGCTGTCGCGCGGGACGATCGGCACCGGGCGGCTGGCGCGCCGCGGCAGGCCCGCGCTGGGCTTGCGCGCCCGTCCCTGCTTGACGAAGAGGTAGGTGCCGGTCTTGCGGCGCTCGGCCGCCCCCGTCTGATCCGGCCGGCCCGGCTGATCCGGCTTGTCCGCCTCGGCCACCTCTGCCCCCCACCGCGTGCCTCGCGCTGCGCGCGACGCTCGGTTCTAACACTCTCCGGGGCCGTAATGAAAAAAGCCGAGGCAGGGCCTCGGCACGTCCAGGGAGCGGGAGACGGGATTTGAACCCGCGACTTCAACCTTGGCAAGGTTGCACTCTACCACTGAGTTACTCCCGCGAATGGATGGACGTGCCGAAACTCCTCTGCCTCGGTGCCGAACCGCGCCGCACCGTGCCCCGCCAACGGCGGGGGTGTGGGGGACTAGACGGGTCGGGTGGTGGAGCGGGAGACGGGATTTGAACCCGCGACTTCAACCTTGGCAAGGTTGCACTCTACCACTGAGTTACTCCCGCGTGGTGGAGCGGGGTTATAAACGTGGTGCCGGTGTCCGCGCAACAAAAAAATCAGACCGCGATCAGGTCAGCCCCTCGAGCACCGTGTCCGTGCCGAAGCGCGCGTCCTCGCGCTCGGGGTAGTCGATGTTGAAGTGCAGTCCGCGGCTCTCCTTGCGACGCTGGGCCGACCGCACGATCAGCTCGGCGACGATCGCCAGGTTGCGCAGCTCGAGCAGATCGCTGGTGACCTGATAGTCCCAGTAGTACTCGTGGATCTCCTCGCGCAGCAGGTCGATGCGCCGGCGGGCGCGGGCGAGTCGCCGATCACTGCGCACGATCCCGACGTAGTTCCACATGAACCGGCGGATCTCTTTCCAGTTCTGCGTGATGACGACCCCCTCGTCCGGAGGCCGCGCGTTGCCGGGATCCCACTCGGGGAGCGCCAGACCCGCGGGCGCCGCGGCGAGGGCCTCGGGCAGCGCGCGCGCCGCGCGGGCTCCGAAGACCACGCCCTCGAGCAGGCTGTTGCTGGCCAGCCGATTGGCCCCGTGCAGCCCGGTACACGCCACCTCGCCGATGGCGAACAGGCCGGCGACGCTGGCGCGTCCCGCCGTGTCGGTCGCCACGCCACCACACATGTAGTGCGCGGCGGGCACCACGGGGATGGGCTCCGTGCGCATGTCGATGCCCAGCGCCAAGCAGCGGCGATGAATCGTCGGGAAGCGCTCGACGATGAAGTCACCGTCGAGGTGGGTCATGTCGAGCAGCACGAAGGGCTGGCCGCTTCGCTTGAGCTCGTTGTCGATGGCCCGCGCCACGACGTCGCGCGGCGCGAGGCTGCCGAGCTCGTGGTAGCCGCGCATGAAGGGCGTGCCGTCCGCCAGCCGCAGCTCGCCGCCCTCGCCCCGCAAGGCCTCGCTGATGAGGAAGCTGTTGGCCTTGGCGTGGAACAGGCAGGTGGGGTGGAACTGGAAGAACTCGAGGTTCGCCACCCGGGCGCCGGCCCGGTAGGCCATGGCCACGCCGTCCCCGGTCGCGACGTCGGGGTTGCTGGTGTACTTGTAGACCTTGCCCGCCCCGCCCGTCGCCAGGGCGACGACGCGCGCCCGGATGGTGTCCACCCGCGCCGCCTCCACATCGAGCACGTAGGCGCCGACGACCTGGACCGGGCCGCCCCGGCGCAGGTGCTTCATCGTGGTGATCAGGTCCACCGCGTGGTGATTCTCGAGCACCTCGATGTCGGGATGCGCGCGGACGGACTCCACGAGGGCGCGCTCGATCTCCTGCCCGGTGATGTCGCCGGCGTGCAAGACGCGGCGGTGGCTGTGGCCGCCCTCGCGCCCGAGGTCGTATTGGCCGGCGGCGTCCCGGTCGAAGGCCACCCCCCAGTCGATGAGACGCCGAATGGCCTCGGGCCCCTCCTCGACGCACAGCCGCACGACGTGCTCCTTGCAGAGCCCCGCCCCGGCGACCAGGGTGTCGCGGACGTGGTCGTCGAAGCTGTCGTCGTCGGCCAGCACGCTGGAGATGCCGCCCTGCGCGTAGCGCGTGTTCGCCTCGGCGCAGGCGCGCTTGGTGACGACGAGCACGCTGCCGTGGCGCGCCGCGTCGAGGGCCAGGGAGAGGCCCGCGATGCCGCTGCCGATCACCAGGACGTCCACCGAGCGCTGACTCATGCCGCCCCCTCCACCTCGTCGGGGCCGCGTCGCTTGCGATCGAGCGCGGCGAAGAACGCACGGAAATAGTCGATTGCGCTCGTCAGGCTGAAGAACACCGAGCCGACCATCACCCAGATGCCCACCACGTTGAAGTCGATGCGCGTCGTGTGCAGGCCCACGAAGTTCACATCGTACGGGTAGTGAATCACCAGACAGAGGATGCCGATCATCTGGAGCGCCGTCTTGATCTTGCCGCCCTTGCCCGCCGCGATCACCAGGCCCTCGCTCGACGCGATGGCGCGCAGCCCGTTGATCGTCATCTCGCGCGCGAGGATCAGGACGACCAGCCAGCCGGGCACGCGGTGCAGCGCCACCAGCATCACCAGCATGGCCATCACGATCAGCTTGTCGGCGAGGGGGTCGAGGAACTTGCCCATCACCGTCACCAGGCCCTGCTTGCGGGCGAGGTAACCGTCGAAGTAGTCGGTGATGGTGGCGGCCGAGTAGATCCAGCCGGCGATCACGCAGTCGACCGGCTCGCCGCGCCAGATGAACAGCATGACGAGCGGGATGCCGACGATCCGCAGCATCGTGAGCATGTTGGGGAGGTTGAAGAGCTCCTCCCGCAGGGTTGCCCTCATGGCGTGTCGGCGACCGGCAGTTGCTTCTGGTAGGCGTAGTAGGCGTTCAGCACGCGACGGACGTACTCGGCGGTCTGCTGGTAGGGGATGCCCCCGACCCGATCCACGGCGCCGCCGCCCGCGTGGTAGGCGGAGAGCGTCAGCACCAGATCGCCGTCGAACTTGTTGGCCAGGATGCGCAGGAAGCGCGCCCCGCCGTAGATGTTCTGCACCGGATCGAAGGCGTCGGTGACCCCCATGTCACCCGCGGTGCCGGGCATCAGCTGCATCAGCCCCTGCGCGCCCTTGTCGCTGACCACGGTCGGATCGAAGCCGCTCTCGACCTTCATCACCGCCCAGACGAGCGCCTGCGGCAGGCCGTAGTGGTCGGCGGCGCTCCGGACGTGCGGGGCGAAGCGCTGGGCCCGCGCCGATGGGCTCGAGGGTTGGGCGGTGGCGCGCCGGGTGGCGCGCCGGGCGCGGCGGGTGGGCGGGGCGTCGTCCCGGACGTGGTGGAGGATGCGCGCGCCCTTGCGGGGCGTGGTCGTGATGGTGACCTCGCCGTTCTTGTCCACCACCGTGTAGAGATCGGCGAGCGCGCTCGCGGGCAGGGCGAGCGAGGCGAGCAGTGCGGGGACGACGAAGCGCATCGCTCCCCTTCTTAGCACAGACCGGCGGGCGTGGGGGTGGTCGCGTGTCGTCGCGCCCGACCGAGGCTCACTGCTGGGCGCAGAAGCCGGCCTCGGCGCAGTCCGAGTCCGCGCAGTCGACGTCGCCGTCGCCGTCGTTGTCCCACCCATCACCACAGAAGCCGCCCTCCGTGTCGTCGCACACGCCGACGAAGTCGTTGCGGCTGCAGGCGAAGTCGTCACAGTCGGTGTGGCCGCTGTCGTCGTTGTCCACGCCGTCGCTGCAGGCGCGATCCGAGTTCTCCTGCGCGCCGCACACGGTCACGAAGGGGCTGCGGCTGCAGGCGAAGTCGTCGCAGTCCATGAACCCGTTCTGATCGTCGTCCATTCCGTTGCTGCACGCCTCGTCGCCCGCCTCGCGCGGCGCGTCGCAGACGGTGACCGCCGGGTTGGCGAGGCAATGGATGTCGTCACAGTCGACATCGCCGTCCCCGTCGTCGTCCACGCCGTTGGCGCAGAGCGCGTCGCCGGTCTCGAAGCCGGCCGGATCGAAGGGCGGCGGCAGATCCTCGGGGGGCACGCCGCTGTCGCCCGGCGGGGCGCCCCCGTCCGCTGGCGGGGCGCCCCCGTCTGCCGGCGGGGCGCCGCCGTCCGCCGGCGGGGCGCCGCCGTCTGCCGGCGGGGCGCCGCCGTCTGCCGGCGGGGCGCCGCCGTCCGCGGGGGGCTGAGCGCCGCAGACCGACGCCCCGGCGCAGTCGGTGTCGGCGCAGTCGACGTCGCCGTCCTGGTCGTTGTCGATGCCGTCGAGGCAGAAGCCCGCCTCGTCGTCCCGACACACGCTGACGAGCGCGCTGCGGCTGCACCCGAAGTCGTCACAGTCGACGAAGCGGTTGCCGTCGTTGTCGATCCCGTCGCTGCACAGGACGTCGCTGGCCTCGCTGTCACAGACCGTCACCCAGGGGTTCTGCGAGCAGGAGAAGTCGTCGCAGTCGGTGAAGTCGTTGCCGTCCTGGTTCACGCCGTCGCTGCACAGGGCGTCGCTGTTCTCGCGCGCGCCGGGGCAGACGGTGACGTTCGGGTTGTAGGTGCAGTGGCGATCATCACAGTCCACGCGCCCGTCGCCGTCGTCGTCGACCCCGTTGCTGCAGCGCTCGTCCCCCGTCTCGTGGAACTCGCCGGTCAGCGGCGGGATGTCACCGACGGGCGGCCGCATGCCGCCGTCGCGCTGCGGGGCGGGCCCGCCACCGCACGCGGCGGCGACGGCGCAGTCCGGATCGTCGCAGTCGGTCATGCCGTCGCCGTCGTTGTCGACGTCGTCGAGGCAGAAGCCCGCCTCGCCCTCGGCGCAGGCGCTGACGAGCGCGTTGCGGCTGCACCCGAAGTCGTCGCAGTCGGCGAAGCCGTTGCCGTCGTTGTCGAGGCCGTCACGGCAGAGCGCGTCGGTGTTCTCGCCAGGGCAGACCGACACCCAGGGGTTCTGCGAGCAGGAGAAGTCGTCGCAGTCGACGAAGCCGTTGCCGTCGTCGTCGACGCCGTTGCTGCAGGTGTCGTTCGTGCGCTCGCCCGGCGCGTCCGCGCAGACGGTCACCGCAGGGTTGTAGGTGCAGTGGCGATCGGCGCAGTCGGTGAAGCCGTCGCCGTCGTTGTCGAGGCCGTCCGAGCACAACGCGTTGCCGGTCTCGTTGCCCGTGGGGCCGCCGCCGGGACCACCGCCCGGCCCCCCGCCCGGCCCGCCGCCCGGCCCCATGTCGAGGCTGGGGCACGCGCTGCGGGCCGTGCTGCAGCTCGGATCGTCGCAGTCGATCTGGCCGTCCTGGTCATTGTCGAGGCCGTCCGAGCAGGCCACGTTGCCCTGCTCGGCCGCGGTGCCGTCGCCGTCGCTGCGCGCCTCACAGCCGACCGCGCCCAGCAGCACGCCCGCCATGAAGAAGCGCATCATCCCGTGGCTCATGTCGCCCTCCAGATGCGAAAAAACCCTCCCCGCGGACGAGGAGGGTTCGGGTGGCTTCGCAGGGACTTGAACCCCGAACCTAGCGGTTATGAGCCGCTCGCTCTAACCAGTTGAGCTACGAAGCCGAAGCGGCGCGGAAACTAACAGAGGTCGCGCGGAGGGCGCAAGCGATTTTGGCGCGCCTGCCCCCACACGAAACGCTGCGTCCATCGACGTACCACCTTGCACCTGGGATCACACCGGCCTACATTGGGCGATACGCCCGCCCGCCGGAGGTATCGGTCATGCGCACCCGCCTGGTGAACCCCTGGTTCGTGTTCGCGCACGTCGTCGCGCTGCACGCCGTGGTGCTCTGGTTCGTTGGGCCGGGACAGGACGGACCCGCGCTGGGCGCCGCGGTGGTCGAGTCGCCGACGCCCGATCCCTTGCTGACCGAGGAGGCCGTGGCCGAGGGCGCGCTGGCGCCCGCCGTGCCCACCTTCGAGGTGCCCGCCCTGCGGCCGGGCCCGCTGGATCTCGGCCGCGTCTACCCGGACGACGGCCACATCTTCGCCGATCTCGACAACGACTGGACCGCGGAGCTGACCACCGACGCCGCCCTGCAGGCCGCCGCCAGCCGCGCCCTGGATCGCGCCAAGGTCCCGTTCGGCGCCGTCGTGGTGCTCGACCCGAAGACCGGCGACGTGCTGGCCATGGCGGATCGCTACGACGAGCGGCACCCCGTCGCGCCCACGCTCGATCCCGAGGGCCCGCCCCACCTGGCGCTGCGCGCCCTGGCGCCCGCGGCCAGCGTCTTCAAGATGATCACCGCGGTGGGCCTGCTGGAGGCGGGCGTGTCGCCGCGCCGGGCCCACGCCTACACGTCCGCCCGCCGCCGCGTCTACGCGCAGCACCTCGAGGCGCCGGGCGCGGGGGCGAAGACGGCGGACATGGGCGACGCCCTCGCGCACAGCAACAACGGCTACTTCGCCCGCCTGGCGGACGCGCACCTCGAGCGGGAGGCGCTCGACGCGCTGGTCCGGCGCGTGGGCTTCAACCGGGTGGTCCCCTTCCCGCTGCTGACCGACGCGAGCACGGCCACCGTGCCCCGCAACGCGCTGGAGCGCGCGCGGATGGCGGCGGGGTTCTGGCACAACCGGCTGACCCCGCTGCACGCGGCGCTGCTGGCGTCGGCCATCGCGACCGACGGCACGATGCCCACGCCGCGCCTGGTGAAGCGGCTGCGCGCGCCCGACGGGCGCACGGTGGACGCGCCGCGCCGTGGCCCCTTCGCGACGGCCATGTCGCCGGCCCACGCCAAGGCGCTGCGCGGCATGCTGGCCGAGACGGTGGCGCGGGGCACGGCGCGACGCGCCTTCGCGAAGTGGCCGGCGGCCCTGCGCGACGTGA
>JAUHXL010000429.1 GCA_030426945.1 bacterium | reverse complement strand
ATGCCGCCGCCCAAGCAGTAGCGCCGAGGACCCTCATTCGACCTGCCCCCGCGGGCTGTGCCACCCTGACCGGGTGAACGCGCCCGACCGCCCCGATCTCCACGACCGCGCCTTCGCCAGCGACCTGGCGGCCGGCGAGCCCTACGCGGTGCTCGCCTTCGAGGCGCGCTATCGCCCCCTCGTCGACCACGCGGTCGCGACCGGGCGGGCCCGGTGGGGCGGCGCCGCCAGCGAACACCCACCCGGCCAGCCCTTCGTCGCGGCCCTGTTCGGCGACGCCGGGCGCCGCCTGCGCCGCTACCGCGGGCGGGTGCCCTTCGGGGCGTGGCTGTACCTCGGCGCGCTGCGCTTCACCCGCAAGCGCGTGCGCGCGGCGGGCCCGCCCCCGCCGGCGTCGGTGGTGCCCTGGCCCGGCGGTGACGACGCCTTCGCGGCGGCCGCCGCCCGGGCCGCCGACAGCTTGCGCCAAGCCGTCCACGCGCTGCCGCCGGCCGAGCGCCTGTGGGCGCGCCTCTTCTTCGTCGAGGGGCTCCCGCCGGCCGAGGCCGCGCCCCTGCTGGGCCGCTCGGTGGACGAGGCGCGCTCGGCGCGTGACGCCGTGCTCGCCCGCGTCGAGCCGGGCGACGGCGCGCGCGCGTCGCTCGCGGGTCGGCTGGCGGTGCTCGACCTGCGCCTCGAGGGGCGCGGCGAGCACCCCGATCTGGAAGGGCTGGTCGGGCTGCTCGGCGGGCGCCGGCCCCGCCCCGCCGAGGCCGCGCACCTCGCCGGCTGTGATCGGTGCGTCGATCTGCTGGCGGCGGGCGCCGACGGGCTGCGCCGCGCGGCCGAGGACGCGCCCGAGCTGCTGCCCTTGCTGCGCGCCCGCGCCGCGCTGCCCCCAGGCGGCGCGCTGCGGTCCTCGTGGGCCGCCCTCGCGCTGCTGGCGCTGACCGCCGCGGTCGTCTTCGGCTGGCACGGGCGGGACGTGGCGCCGCCGGTCAGCGTGGTCGAGCCGCTGCCCCAGGGCGGCGCGCCGGACGCGGCGGCCCACTGGCGATCGGTGGCGGCGCATTGGCGGGCGCGGTTCGGGGCGGCCGCGGTCGAGTGATCCGGGACATGTGTGTCTCGGTGGCGGGTTCCGCAGACCCCAGCAGGGCCGGACGCCGCACCCCAACGCCACTGGGCGCGCGGCCAACGGCGCTTGCTCGCGGGCCGCGCAGTTTGGCATCTTCTTTGAAGGTCGCGTCCCGTTGCGCGATCCTCGCGGGGACGCGCTCGGTGGGGGACGCGGCCCGCGTCGCGAACAGGAGGAACCGGTGACATCCACTCGAACCCGACTTCGAACGGTCGCGGCGCTCGCGCTGCTGACCGGCCTGTTGCCGGTCGCGGCGCCCGCCGCCGTGACGCCCTTCGGCGAACGCGTCAACACCTCGATCGAGAGCGGCCTCGCCTGGCTGCGCGCCAACCGCAGCTGGGGTGACGCCACGGGCCTCGCGATGCTCTGCTTCCTCGAGAAGCGAGCCAGCGCGGACTGGAACGCGCCGGCGGTGGGCTACCTGGGCATGCCGCCCGAGGATCAGACCATCGTGCGCGACGCCGCGCGGCACTGCATCCAGAACATCGGCGGCTTCCGGAACAACAACCCGGAGTCCTACCCGACCGGCGCCTGCCTGATGGGGCTCAGCCTGTACCTGGTCACCGGCGGCCCCGACGACGTGGGCGCGAACGTGCCCGTGTCGCAGGCGGTGGCCAACGCCGTGAACGCCCTCAAGGGCACCCAGGGCAACCGCGGCGCCAACCAGGGCGGCTGGAACTACACCAGCCCCGGCAACGACGGCGATCTCTCCACCACGCAGTTCGCGATGGCCGGCCTCTCGGCCGCGGCCGCCCTGCGGCCCGACGCCGACGACACGCTGCCGCGCTCGGCCGACTTCACCACCAACGCCAAGAACGGCGACGGGGGCCACAAGTACCGCGGCGGCGGCAACTACGCCTCGACGTCGGCGATGACCGCGTCGGGCGTGTGGACCTACCGCCTCGCCGGCCGCCCGGTGGGCGATCCCAACGTGCAGTCGGGCCTGCGCTGGCTGCAGCAGAACTACCGCTACGACTCGATCATCACGATCAACGGCTGGAGCAGTCAGTACTACTACCTCTGGGCGGCCTCCAAGGCCCTCGAGGTGAGCGAGGACGACGGCAGCGGCGCCTTCCTCTTCGCCGGCGAGATCGGCGGCGTGCGCAACCCCGTCGCCGACGGCTACCCCGAGGAGTCGGCGCGCTGGTACTACGACTTCGCCTGGTGGCTGACCGAGACTCAGCGCAACGACGGCCGCTTCTGCGGCGCCGCCAGCTGCTGGAACAACTACTCGGCGCAGGCCTTCGCCATCCTGGTGCTGCAGCGCTCGCTGGGTGGCGTGTGCATCATCGACGACGACGCCGACGGCCTGTGCAGCACCGAGGACAACTGCCCCGACGTGCCCAACCCCGATCAGGCCGATCGCGACGGCGACGGCGTCGGCGACGTCTGCGACAACTGCCCCGACGTGCCCAACCGGGATCAGACCGACGACGACGGCGACGGCACCGGCGACGTCTGCGACGACATCGTCTGCACGCCCGACGGCGGACCCGATCTGTGCGACGGCCTCGACAACGACTGCGACGGCCAGGTCGACGAGGGCCCGGACGGCGGTGATCCGGTCGCGCCGGGCGAGTGCGCCACGGGTGATCCCGGCATCTGCGCGCGCGGCACCCGCGCCTGCGTCGACGGCAACATCGTGTGTCTGCCCACCCGCGAGCCGGTGGAGGAGATCTGCGACGGCTTCGACAACGACTGCGACGGCACCGTCGACGAGGCGCTGGTGAACGCCTGCGGCACCTGCGATCCGGATCCGGTCGAGGAGTGCAACGGCCTCGATGACGACTGCGACGGTACGGTCGACGAGGGCGAGCTGTGCGCCGACGGCGGCGTGTGCATCGACGGCGGCTGCCGCCGGCCCTGCGAGGGCAACGAGTGCACCGAGGCCGGCACCTACTGCAACCCGGACTTCAACCTGTGCCTCGAGCCCTGCACGGGCGTCGAGTGCGACTTCGGCGACATCTGCAACGACGTCTCGGGCATGTGTGAGGATCCCTGCAGCGGCGTGCAGTGTGGCGACGGCCAGCAGTGCTTCATGGGCGAGTGCGTCATCGAGGGCTGCGCCTCGACGGGCTGCGCCGCGGGGTCGGTGTGCAACGGCGTCGAGTGCGTGCCCGACCCCTGCGCGCAGGCCAACTGCGGCGCCGGTGAGTTCTGCCGCGGCGGCCAGTGCATCCCCACGTGCGCGCGGGTCAGCTGCCCGCTGTACGCGGTGTGCGTCGACGGCACCTGCGTCGAGGATCCCTGTGGCGGGGTGGTGTGCGCCGACGGCGAGAGCTGCATGGCCGACGGGATCTGCGAGGCCGACCCCTGCTTCGGCGTGGTCTGCGACCCCGGCCTGCGCTGCGATGGCGGCCAGTGCGTCTTCGACCAGTGCACGCGCGTGACCTGCCCGGCGGGCCAGGAGTGCGAGATCCTGCAGGGCGAGCCCCAGTGCGTGAACCGCTGGCGGCCGGAGCCCGAGCCGCCGGTGCAGCCCGGCGATCGGGACATGGGGCCCGGCGGTGGCCCCGGCGGCGGCAACGACGCCGGCCCCGGCGGCGGCATCCAGAACGACGGCTTCGTCGTCCCGCCGCCCAGCGGCGACGGCGGGGTGGTGACGGAGGACGAGGACGAGGCCAGCGGGTGCGCCTGCGACGCCAGCCCCCGTGAGGGCGCGCCGGTCGGCCTGCTGCTGCTGCTGCCCGCCCTGCTGCTGCGCCGCCGGCGGCGCTGAGCCGCCCGGCCGCGCGGCGCCTACCGCCGGTAGAGCCGCGCTGCCCCGTCCCGCACCACCAGCCGCAGGTCGCCGCCCAGGACCTCGAGCGCCTCTTGCACGCGCACCAGCCCGGCGCGCACCGCGGCGGGCGGGCGGTTGTCGAAGGCGTCGAGGGCCACGGGCCCCCCGTTCTGCCCGACGAGCTCGAGCACCAGCGCGAAGTCGTCACCCAGCGGCCGGCTGCGCCCGTCGCGGCGCTCCAGGCTTCGGCTCAACAGGTCCAGCGTGATGGCGCCCAGGGTCACCCGCGCGGGCTCGCGCGGGCTGCGGACCGGGCGCGCTCCGAGGTAGCGCACGCCGTAGCCCTCTTTGTGGCCCACCGGGTTCTCGGCCTCGTCGCGGGTGTGCTGCCACGAGCCGCCGGTGCGCAGCCAGACGCGCTTGCGGGCCTGCTCGCCCGACCACTCCCAGACGTTGCCGAACAGATCGCACAGGCCCGCCGCGTCCGGGCCGCGGCTGCACACCGGCAGGGCGCCCTTCTCGCGCTCCGGTGACCAGTACACGGCGCGATCGTCGGGCGGCGGGCCGTCGGGGGCCGCGACCGCGACGATCGCGCGCCACTCGGCCAGCGTCGGCAGGCGATAGCCCTCGCACTCGGCGGCGTCGACCGCGTCGGGCGGACAGTAGCCGTCGGCCTCGCAGCGATAGCAGGGCTTCAGGCCCTCGGCCTCGCTGGCGGCGTTGAGCACGGCGGTCACGTCGGCCAGGGTCACGCCGGTGACCGGGTGACGCGGGGTGCCCTTGCCCGGCGCCGGGCGGCCGGTGATGTGCTGCCAGTCGCCGCGGGTGAGCTCCGTGCGGGCGACGTACAGCGGCCCCTTGTCCGTGGGCACGCGCGCGAGGTCGAAGGTCGGCTCGACGTCGGGCAGCGGCGGGAAGCGCTGGGGCGGGATGGCGGCGTCCGCGCCGGCGGCGTCCGGCGGCGGGCGCGCGGCGTCGGCGGCGGCGGGCGCCGCGTCGGTCGGGGCGACGGCGGCGTCCGGGGCGTCCGGGGTCCGCGCCGGCGCGATCGCCGCCGCGGCGGTGTGCGCCGCGGGGGGGGTCGCCGGGGGCGCGGGCGCGCGCGTCGTCCAGGCGACCGCGGCGGCCGCCAGGCCCGCGACGCCCACCGCGACGCCCGGCCAGCGCCCTCGTCGGGCGCGCGCCTCGGCCCGCGCCAGCCGCGCGTGCGCCGCGGCCAGCCCGGCGGCGCTCGGCACCAGCTCGAGCGCCTCGAGGCAGGGCCGCACGCGGGCGGCGTCGCCCATGCGCTCGCTCACCTCGCGCGCCAACATCGCGCGCAGCAGCTCGTCGAGGCCGGGCGG
Source organism: bacterium (assembly GCA_030426945.1). Lineage (GTDB taxonomy): Bacteria > Myxococcota_A > Bradymonadia > UBA7976 > UBA1532 > JACKDN01. The sequence continues at coordinate 1,326 of JAUHXL010000429.1, read as the reverse complement.
CTCGTCGACGGGCAGGGGCGGCACCTCGGCCTCGACGCGCGCGAAGGCGCCGGCCGAGGGATCCACGTCCGCCCGCGGGTTGGCGCCGGTCAGCAGGGTGTAGAGCAGCAGCCCGAGCCCGTAGAGGTCGGCGTGGCGGGTGGGGGTCGCGCCGTCGAAGACCTCGGGCGCCGCCCAGGCGGCCAGCTCCAGGTCGTCGGCGGCGGGGCGGGTGAGGGCGAAGCCGAGCAGGCAGGGGATCGCCGCGTCGTCGGCGCCCAGGATCCGCAGCGCGCTCGGGCGCAGGGCCCCGTGCACCAGGCCCTCCCGGTGGGCCGCGGCCAGGGCGTCGGCCAGCGGCGCGACCAGCGTGGCGGCGCGCGCCGCGGGCATCGGCCCGTCGGCCAGCAGCGCCTCGAGGGTTCGTCCGGCGATCAGCTCGCGGAAGACGAAGGGTGAGGCCGTGACCTCGGCCCCCGGATCGTCGCCCGCCTCACTGCGCAGCGCGATCTCGTACAAGCGAGGCAGGCCGAGGGTGCGCAGGCGCGCGCGCGCCTGCATCTCGCGGCGGAAGCGCTCGATCTGCTCGACCCCGACCAGCGGATCGAGGGCCTCGAGCGCCTCCTCGCGGTCGAGCCCGACGTTGCGTGCCCGATAGATCAGCCCCGCGGGGCCCACGTCGACCAGCGCCTCGACGGTGCGTCCGTGGACGATGCGTCCCACCAGATAGCGGCGCAGGCGCGCGCCGTCGTCCGGGCACACCAGGTGCCCGGCGCCGAAGGTCTGGCGGCAGACTGGACACACCTGCTCGTGGTGGGGCCCCACGCGCGCTCCCGGCCGGTCGTTCGCGCCGAATCTGTCAGGTTCGCGCGCCGATGGCCAGGGGGCGGGCCCGGGTGAGCATCAGAGCGTGATCTCGACGAAGATCCCGAAGCGGTTGACCACGTCGGCCTGCCCGAAGGTGAGCGCGAAGCCGTCGGGATCGGCGCCGGCGGCCTCGACGGCGCGGCGCATCTCGTTGGGCAGACCGGTGGGCGTCAGCAGCTGCAGGGTCAGGTCGTCGCGCAGGCCGACCGCGACGTGATCGCCGAGGTGCAGGCGATAGCCCAGGCTCATCTCGACGAGGCCGGCGGTCAGGTTGCCGTCGTCGAAGCGCTCCCCGCTCACCACCGAGGACAAGGTATAGCCGCCATAGCCGAGGCCACCGCGGATGCCGGCGATGAGGGGCGGCCGGTCGCGCTCGTCGACCTCCAAGCCCAGCCCGAGGAACGCGACGGTGTGATCGACCTGCAGCAGCTGATCGCTGATCTGGGTGCGCAGGCCCTCGGCGGCGGTGCCCTCCTCGAC
>JAUHXL010000428.1 GCA_030426945.1 bacterium | reverse complement strand
GGCTGCACCAGCGCGCGGTCGACGCCGGGCAGCAAGCCGTCGGTGGCCTCGACGACGGTGACGTCCGCACCGAGCGCGGCGTAGACGGTGGCCATCTCGAGGCCGATGTAGCCGCCGCCGATCACCATTAGATTCGCGGGGATGGACTCGAGCGCCAGGGCCGCCGCGCTGTCCCACACCCGCGCCGAGTCGGGCAGCATGGGCAGCCGCACGGGCGCGCTGCCGGTCGCCACGATGCAGCGCCCGAAGGTGAGCGTCTCGTCGCCGACGACCACGCGGTCGGCGTCCACGAAGCGCGCCCGACCCCGCAGGTGGCGGACGCCCCGACGATCGGCCAGCCCGCCGAGGCCACGCGTCAGCCGGTCGACCACGCCGTCCTTCCAGACACGCACCCTCGCGACGTCGATGCTCGGCGCGCCGAAGTCGACGCCCCACCGCTCCGCCTGCCGCGCGCGGTGCAGCGTCTCGGCGACGTGCAACAGCGCCTTCGACGGGATGCAGCCGCGGTAGAGGCACTCGCCGCCCGGATTCGGCTCGGGATCGACCAGCGTCACGTCGACGCCCAGGTCGGCCGCGCGGAAGGCCGCGGCATAGCCGCCCGGTCCGCCTCCGATGACCAGCAGCTCGGCGTGGCGGCTCACCGGCGCCGCCGCCCGGTTCGGGGTCGAGCGTGGCGCCTCACCGCGGCGCGCCCAGCGTCAAGCGCAGCGGATCCTCCAGCGCCCCGGCGATCCACCGCAGAAAGCGCGCGGCGTCGGCGCCGTCCACCGCGCGATGATCGTAGGACAGGCTCAGCGGCATCAGCTCGCGCGGCTCGAAGCGCTCGTCGCGCCACACCGGCCGCGTGCGCGCGCGCCCGATGCCCAGGATCGCCACCTGCGGCCAGGGCACGATGGGGGTGAAGCTCGTCGTGCCCAGCCCCCCGAGGTTGGTCACCGTGAAGGTCGCCCCCTCCAGCGCATCGGCGCCCAGCGCACGGTCGCGCGCCTTCTCGGCCAGCACGCTCAGCCGCGCGCTGATCTCGGCCAGCCCCTTGCGATCGGCGTCGCGCAGCACCGGCACCAGCAGGCCGGCGGGCGTGTCGACCGCGACGCCCAGGTGCACCGCCTCGAACAGCACCGCCTCGTGACGGTCGAGGTCAATCGCCGCGTTGAAGCGTGGGAACTCGTGCAGCGCGCGGGCGACGACGGCCAGGACGATCGCGGTGAGCGTCAGCCCGCCGCCCTCGGCCTCGATCTCGTCGGCCGCGCGACGCCGGAACTGGCGCAGCGCGGTGACGTCGGCCAGGTCGCCCTGCGTGACGTGGGGCACCTCGCGCCAGGATCGCGCGACGCCGTCGGCGATGGCGCGCCGCACCGCGCCGAGGGGCTCGCGGTGGTGGGCGCCGTAGGCCGCCAGGTCGGGCAGCGCGGGACGGTCGGGAACGCGGGCGCGCAGGTCCTCCAGCGTGCGCCGCACGTGGCTCTTCACGTCCTCGGCGTCGACGCGGCCGTCGGCGCCCGTGCCGGGCACGTCCTCGACCGCCACGCCCAGCTCGCGCGCGAGCTGCCGAACGCTGGGCGCGGCCAGCGGCGCACCGCGGCGGGGGCCGGGCGCGCCGGGGCGGCGGTCTCCGCTCGCGCCGTCTCGCGCTTCGGCGCCGCCGTCGCTCGACTCGTCGCGCCTGCCACCGCTCGACTTGGCGCCCGCGCCACTGCTCGACTTGCCGCCCGCGCCGCCACCCGACGCACCGCGCGCACCATCGCTCGACTCTTCGCGCCCGCCGCTCGACTCTTCGCGCGCGCCGCCGCCCGCGGCGCCCGACCGTTTGCCGCCCTCACCGCCATCGCGCGCGCCCCCGCCGTCGTCGCTCTCATCGCTCCCGCGGGTACGCCGGCCGCCGCCGCCCTCGTCCTCCTCTCGTCCGCCGCCGTCGCCGCGCTCGGCCGCGTCGTCGTCGGCGTCTTCGTCTCGCTCCGCCTCGTCGCGGTCCTCCGCCCCCTCCTCCCGCACCGTCAGCACCCGCTGCCCGGCCTCGACCGTCTCGCCCTCGGCCACCTCGACCGCCTCGACCACCCCGCCGAAGGGGCAGGGCACCTCGGTCGTGGCCTTGTCCGTCTCGAGCTCGATCACGATGTCGTCGGCCTCGAGGGTGTCGCCGGCCTTCACCAGCACCCGCAGCACGACGGCCGAGTTCGTGTCTTCGCCCAACGACGGCAACTCGAAGTGGCGCGCCATCGCTCAGTCCTCGCCCCAGCGCGTCGTCCCACGCGCCCGCCACACCCAGCCGCGCGGTGCGCCCTCACCTCGCGTCCCCGCGACGCGCCGCACGGGCGCCCGCACCTCGACCATCGCCACCGATCGCTGCCGCCAGACCCACGTCCCCTTCATCGCTCCCCCTCCCCCGCCACGAACGGCAGCCTCGCCTCGGCGTCCACGCCCAGCTCGTCGGCTGCCCGCAGTACGCTCGCCATCGGATAGCGGCCCGCGCGCGCCAGCCCACTCAGGGCCGCGTGCGCGATGTGCCGCGCGTCGTTCTGAAAGAAGCGCCGCAGCGCCGACCGGCTGTCGCTGCGCCCGAAACCGTCGGTGCCCAACGCCACCAGCGGCCCCGGCATCCAGCGCGCCAGCGCGTGCGGCAGCGCCTTCACGAAGTCACTCACGCCGACGATCACCCCTGGGTCCTCACCCAGGCATCGCGCCAGCCAGGGCACCCGCGCGTCGGCGTCCGGGTGCAGCCGGTCGTGCCGCTCGCAGGCCACCGCGTCGCGGTACAGCTGCTGCCAGCTCGTCACGCTCCAAACGTCCGCGGTGACGCCGTAATCCTCTTCGAGCATCCGCTGCGCCTCGAGCGCCTCGACCACGATGGGCCCCGACGCCAGAAGCTGCGCCCGCCGCACCTCGCCGTTCTTCTGCGACGCGCGCACCCGGTACAGCCCGCGCACGATGCCCTCCTCGGCGCCCTCGGGCCGCGGCGGATGCCGGTAGGGAGCGTTCGCGACGGTCAGATACCAGGTCTCGTCGTGCCCCTCGACGAACATGCGCTCGATGCCCGCGCGCACCAGCGTCGCCACCTCGTAGGCGAAAGCCGGGTCGTAGGCGCGCACCGCCGGGAAGCTGTGTGCCAGCAGGTGACTGTGCCCGTCCTGATGCTGCAGCCCCTCGCCGTTGAGCGTCGTGCGCCCCGACGTGCAGCCGATCAGGAAGCCGCGGGCGCGCGCGTCGCCGGCCGCCCAGATGAGGTCGCCCACGCGCTGAAAGCCGAACATCGAATAGAAGAAGTACAGCGGGATCATGTTCAAGCCGCGGTGCGCGTAGGCCGTGCCCGCCGCGATGAACGACGCCATCGCGCCCGCCTCGCTGATGCCCTCTTCCAGGAGTTGACCGTCGGCGCGCTCGGCGTAGGGCTGCAGCGTGTCGGCGTCGACCGGCTCGTATCGCTGGCCCCCCGGACAGTAGATGCCGATCTTCGGGAACAGCGCCTCGATGCCGAAGGTGCGCGCCTCGTCGGGCACGATGGGCACCAGCAGCGGACCCAGCGTCTCGTCGTTCAGCAGGTCGGACAGCAGGCGCACCAGCGCCACGGTCGTCGTCGCTTCGCGCTCCCCGGTGCCGTCCATCCAACGCTCGAAGGCCGCGGCCGGCGGCGACTCGAGCGGCGCGGCGCGCACGCGGCGGCGCGGCGCCGGGCCTCCCAGCTTCTCGCGCCGCGCCCGCAAGTACTCGATCTCCGGGCTGCCTTCGGCGGGGCGAACCAGCGGCGCGTCACCCACGTCGTCATCGCCGATCGGCTCGCCCAGGCGGTCGCGGAAGGCGCGCAGGGCGTCGGCGTCGAGCGTCTTCACCTTGTGCGCGACGTTCAGCGCCTCGCCTACCGGTCCCAGGCGGTAGCCCTTGACCGTGTGCGCGAGGATCACTGAAGGACGCTCGTGATCGTCCATCGCCGCGCGATACGCGGCGTACACCTTCTCGGGATCGTGGCCGCCGCGGCGCAGCCCCTCGAGCTGCTCGTCGGACAGATGCTCCACGCGCGCGCCCAGTCCCGCGTGGGCGAAGAAGTGCTCGCGGAAGAACGCGCCGCCCTCGACGACGTAACGCTGCCAGTCACCGTCGACCACCTCGCCCATGCGTTCGACCAGCCGTCCGTCGACGTCCTGCTCGAGCAGGACGTCCCAGTCGCCGCTCCACCGCACCACCAGCACCTGCCAGCCCGCCGCCGCGAAGCGCGCCTCGAGCTCGTCGATGATGCGGGTGTTGCCGCGCACCGGACCGTCGAGGCGCTGCAGGTTGCAGTCGACCACCACCGTCAGGTTGCCCAGCCCCTCGCGCGCGGCCCGCTCGAGGCCGGCGATCGACTCGGGCTCGTCCATCTCACCGTCGCCGACGACCGCCCACACCCGCCGCGGCGCGTCCACCAGCCCGCGCGCCGCCAGGTAGTGTTCGAAGCGCGCGTGGTAGATGGCCTGCAGCGTCGCCAGCCCCATCGACACCGTCGGATGACTCCAGAAGTCCGGCATCAACCAGGGGTGCGGGTACGACGAGAGGCCGCCGCTCTCGGCCAGCTCGCGCCGGAAGTTCTCCATCTGCGCGCGGCTCAGGCGCCCCTCGAGGAACGCTCGCGCGTAGATGCCGGCCGACGCGTGGCCCTGCACGAACACGGCGTCGTCGGCGTGGAAGGCGTGGTTGAAGCCCACCTCGAACAGCGTCGCCGCCGAGAGATAGGTGCCGATGTGCCCGCCGATGCCGCTCAGGCGGCGGTTGGCGCGCACCACCGTCGCGGCCGCGTTCCAACACACCAGCGCCTCGAGGCGACGCTCCAGATCGAGGTCGCCGGGGAACGCAGGCTGATCGCGGGCCGCGATGGTGTTCACCGGCGGCGCCGTGCGCTGGAAGGGCAGCGTCACGCCCTTCGTCGCCGCGCGGCCGAAGAGCTGCGCCAGCAGTCGCCGCGCGGCGTCCACGCCGTCGCGCGCGATGACGTCGTCCAGGCCCTCCATCCACGCGGCGGTGCGTTCGCGCTCGGCCTCTCGATCGCGGGGATCACTCACGTCCGGCGCCCCTCCGCGGCTTCCAGCAGCGCCCCCGCCTGATACGAGCTGCGCACCAGCGGCCCCGCCGCGACGCCCTCGAACCCCAGCGCGCGCGCCAGCGCCGCGTAGGTATCGAAGTGCGCCGGCGACACCCACGCAGCGACCGGAAGCTGTCTGTGGCTCGGCTGCAGGTACTGCCCCAGCGTCAGCAGCGAGACCCCCACGCCGCGCAGGTCGCGCATCGCGGCGTACACCTCGGGCAGCGTCTCGCCCAGGCCCACCATCAGGCTGCTCTTGGTACGCATCGGGTGCGTCGCGTGCGCCCGCGCCTGCTCGAGAACGCTCAGGCTCTGCGCGTAGCCGCAGCGTGGATCGCGCACGGCGCCCTGCAGACGCTCGACCGTCTCGAGGTTGTGGGCGAACACCTGCGGCCGCGCGTCGACCACCGTACGCACCGCCGCAGGGTCGCCGCGATAGTCCGAGGTGAGACACTCCACCGACAGCGTCGGATCGAGCGCCCGCAGCGCGCGCACCGTCTCGGCCAGGTGCGCCGCGCCCCCGTCGGGCAGGTCGTCGCGATCGACGCAGGTGAGCACGACGTGATCGAGCCCCAGCGCCGCCACCGCGCGCGCCACGTGCGCCGGCTCGTCGGGGTCCGGCGCCGCCGGCCGCCGCGCCGTGCGCACCGCGCAGAAGCGGCAGCCGCGCGTGCAGGCGTCACCCAGCACCATGAACGTGGCCGTGCCCGCGCCCCAGCACGCCCCGATGTTGGGGCAGCGGGCCTCCTCGCAGACGGTGTGCAGGTCGAGGTCGCGCAGGGTGGCCTTCAGCGCGGCGTAGCGCGGCCCGCCGGGCAGGCGGACCTTCAGCCAATCGGGGCGAGTGGTGCGCACGGGGTGGGCGGGGGTGCATGGGGCGTTCCGCAGCCGGTCGCGCCTGCCGTGCGCTCCATCCGGGGCAACGCGCCACGGCCGAGGCGATGCGCCCCGTCCACGAGCCACGGCACCGCGCGCGGCAGAGGCACCGCGGTTGCACCCCAGCGTCCCGGAAGGAGTCCCCATGAAGCGCACCGTCGCCGAGAAGCTGATCGCCGATCACCTGCTGGAGGGCGACCTCGAGCCGGGCAGTGAGATCGGCCTGCGCATCGACCAGACGCTGACGCAGGACGCGACCGGCACGCTGGTGATGCTCGAGCTCGAGGCGATGCAGGTCGACCGCGTGCAGACCGAGGTGTCGGCGCAGTACGTCGACCACAACCTGCTGCAGACCGACTTCAAGAACGCCGACGACCACCTCTTCCTGCGCAGCGCGGCGCAGCGCTTCGGGCTGTGGTACAGCCGCCCGGGCAACGGGGTGAGCCACCCGCTGCACATGGCGCACTTCGGGCGGCCGGGCGCGACGCTCCTGGGCTCCGACAGCCACACCTGCGCGGCGGGCTCGCTGGGCATGCTCGCCATCGGCGCCGGCGGCCTCGAGGTGGCGCTGGCGATGACGGGCGCGCCCTTCTACGT
>JAUHXL010000427.1 GCA_030426945.1 bacterium | reverse complement strand
AGGCGCCGCGCGGGTACGCCTCGAGGGCGTCGGCGAGCACGCGCTCCTCCATGGCCTGACCCTTGGACACCCGGGAGCGGGCCGCGGACAGGTCGCCCTGCTGCAGCGCCTTGACGAGCTCCCGCCCCAGCGCCGGCGCGTCGATCTGGGTGAAGAGGAAGAGCCGCGCCCGCTCGAACATCAGGACGATGCCGACGAAGCCCATCGCGATCATGACCCACATCACCCACTCGGCGCCCAGCTCGGCGAAGTCCATGAACGCCGAGATGACCGAGAAACCCTGTTCTTTCTGCATGTCCGGTCGTGCCCTCCGGTCGCGGAACGCGGCATCCTAGGGAGGCTGCGCGCGGGGTGTCAACGCGCCCTCCGGCGCATCTCCGACCCGCCCTAGATGCGACCACGCGCGGCGAGGTCTCGAATATCTGTGAATCTACGGACCCGCCCGCCGCACCCGCACGGGCGCGGTGAACGCGAAGGGGCGCGCCGGCCGCCCGACGGCATCGCTCAGATCGGTGTCGCCGTCGACCTCGGCGAGCACCCACGACGCGCCGGCCGGGACGCGCAGCCGATGCACCTGATCGAGGGCCCCTCGGCCCCGCAGCCGCACCGTCTGCGCGACGGCGTTGTCGACCCACAGCCGCAGGACGTCCGGCCGGGCCCAGTCCGGCGCGCGCACCCGCACCTCGGCGATCAGCGGCGCGGCGCCCTCGACCACCTCGCCGCCGGGTCGCGCCCCGCCCACGCTGAGGTCCACGAGCGGGCCGAAGCCGACCACGACGTCCCCGCCCGCGAGCAGCGCCGCCAGGCTCTGCGGATCGTCGTCCGGGCGACCGCGCACCCAGGTGCCTGGCACCCCGCAGGGCTGCCCGGCCACGGCGTCCGCCCCGCTGCCGCCGAGGGGCACCACGGCGCGCCCGCGGTCGAGCAGGCCGCGGTAGTCGGCGAAGGCGGCCGCCACGGCGGCGTCGTTGCCCGGCACCGCCACCTCGAGCAGGTCGAAGTCGAGGCTGAAGCCGCCCCGCGGCAGCGCCGGCGCCTCCGGATCGAAGGCGAAGTGCGCGAAGTAGCCCCAGCCGGCCGAGCGCGGGTAGAGCACCGCCACCCGCGCGCCCGGGACCCCACGGAGCGCGGCCAGCGCGTCCGCCGCCCGCGCCCCGGTGGGCGTCGGGACCGAGCCGACCGGCGCCGGCAGCGCCGCGAAGCGACCCTCGTCCGGCGCCGAGAGCCCGACGCCGGCGTACACCCGGGGCCCGCCGCCGCGGTGGCGCGGGGGCGGCGTGGCGCGGGCCTCGTCGGTCAGCACCAGCGCGTCGACCCCCGCCGCCGCGCAGGCCGCCACCCGCGCCGCCGGCGCGGTGGACGAGGTCGGGGACGCCCAGGTGCGGACGTGCGGGTCGAGCAGGATCCACTCGGGCGCCTCGAAGGCGCGGGCCAGGCGCACCTCGAGCTCGGCGACGCCGCCCACGGGCACCTGCACCTCGGTCGCCGCCACCGCGTGGCGCGGCCCCGCGTGCACCCGCGCCCGGTACCGCCCGGGCGGCACGACGTGACGCAGCGCGCCGCGCTCCAAGAGCAGCTCACTGCCCGCGGCGGGCGCCCCCCCCACCGGCCCCAGCGTCGGGGTCGGGGTGCCGTCGACGCCCTCGAGGCGAACGCGCGCCGCCAAGGGCTGCCCCTCGGCGTCGGTGACCTGCACGGCCAGGGCGCTCGGCGGCTCGAGCAGCAGGCGCACCTGATCCTCGTCGTCCGCCCCCAGGCGGAAGGACACCGGGGGGCCCGGGGCCCGCCCCGGCCCGGTGGCGTAGAGCGTGTACGTGCCGGGCCGCGCGGTCAGGCGAAACAGCCCCCCGGCGTCGCTGCGCGCCCGGTTGACCGGCAGCCCGTGCGCGTCGAGCACGGTGATCCAGGCCCCCGGCACGGTGCCGCCCCCCCGCTCGAGGATCTGCCCGGTGATCGTGCCGCGCACCACCCGGCGGCGCGCGTAGAGCGCGTCCGCCGCGCCGGCCACGCCCGCGTCGGGCGAGGTGAAGACGTGGGTCTCGGTCACCACCGACGCGGCCGGCGCCAGGTAGGACGTCGCCGGCCCGAGCACCGCCCAGTCTCTGCCGTGCACGGCGATGAGGCGGCCCGTCCCCGGCGTGATGACCAGGCTGCCCCGCGGGCCGTCACCCCCGACCCAATCGCTCCGCGTCCGCTGACCCACCAGCTCGGTGCCCACCCCCGGCACGAAGGGCTGCAGCTCGCCCCACGAGACCAGGTGCCCGCCGCTGAGCTCGCGATAATGACCGCGGCCGCGGTTGTGCACGGCGCGCACCACGCGCGCGAAGCGGGCGTCGGGCTCGACCAGATAGTCGACGGCCACCTCGACCTGATCGTCCTTGGGATCCGTCCCCAGCGCGCGGATGATCGCCGCGCCCCCGCTGGCCCCGTCGTGGGCCACGACCACCGACTGGAAGCGCGGGATCCGCGCGCCCGCGACGTCGAGCACCGGCACCATCTCGCCGAGGGCGTCGGCGCCGCGCGTCGGCACCACCGCGACGACGTGACCGCCGGTGCCCCCGCTGGCGGCGCGGTGCCCCAGGCCGGCGACGATGATCGCCACGTGGGCGTTCTCGACCACCAGATCGCCCGGCCGCGCGCCGATGCCAGCGACCGTCTCGGCGTCCGTGGCCTGCAGAACGCGCGCGCGGGCGCGCCCCGTGGTCATCGGCGCCGCGGGGGGCGCCGGCGGGGGCGGCGGCGCCTCGGCGGCGGGCGGCGGCCGCGCGGCCGGCGGGGCCGGCGGCGGGGGCGCGCCGCAGCCGACCAACACGAGCAGGGTCCACCAAGGGGGGCAGCGCAGCACGGCCGCAATCCTAGATGGGACCAGCCCCGGACACCACCGTCCCGGTTGCCGCTCGGCGCGGCGATGTGCTACCTCGGCCGCTTCGAAGGGGGGCGCCCGCGCCGCGTGGCGGTCGCGTCGCGCCCGGAGGAGCGCCTGCGATGTCCGGCCACAACAAGTGGAGCACCATCAAGCACAAGAAGGGCCGCCTCGACGCGGCCCGGGGCAAGCTGTTCACCAAGCTGATCCGCGAGCTGGTCGTCTCGGCGCGCGAGGGCGGCGGGGACGCCGACGGCAACCCCCGACTGCGCGCCGCGGTGCTGGCCGCGCGCGGCGCGAACATGCCCAAGGACACCATCGAGCGCGCCATCAAGCGCGGCTCGGGTGATCTGGACGGCGAGCAGTACGAGTCGGTCACCTACGAGGGCTACGGCCCCGGCGGCGTGGCCTTCTTCGTCGAGGCGCTGACCACCAACCGCAACCGCGCGGTCGCCGAGGTGCGCCACGCCTTCGCCAAGCACGGCGGCAACCTGGGCACCGATGGATCGGTGGCCTGGATGTTCGAGCAGAAGGGCTACCTCGAGGTGCCCAGCGAGGGCGTCACCTTCGAGCAGGTCTTCGAGGCCGCCGTCGAGGCGGGCGCCGAGGACGTCGAGACCGGCGACGACCTGTACTCGATCTACTGCGAGTTCACGGACATGCACGAGGTCGCCAACGCGCTGCAGGCCGCCGGCTTCGAGGTGTCGTCGCTGAAGTCGGTGCGGCTGCCGACCAACACGATCGAGGTCGAGGGTGATCTCGCCGACAGCACCCTGCGGCTGATGGACTTCATCGACGATCTCGACGACGTGCAGAACGTCTACAACAACGCCGAGATCTCCGACGAGGAGATGGAGCGGCTCAGCTCGTGAGCCGCCCGCGCCCCGGCGACGCCCTCGGCCCGATCCGGGTGCTGGGCATCGATCCGGGCACGCGGCTGTGCGGCTGGGGTGTGGTGGCGCGCGTCGGCGCCCGCCTCGAGCACGTCGACAACGGCGTGGTGGTGCTGGATCCGAAGGCGCCGCTGGCGGATCGGCTGGCCCGGCTGCTCGAGGCGCTCGAAGGCGTCCTGGGGGTGTACCGCCCGGACGCGGCGGCCTGTGAGTCCGTGTTCCACAACCGCAACGCGCGCGCGGCGCTGACCTTGGGCCACGCGCGCGGCGTCGCCCTCGCGGTGCTGGCGCGCGGCGGGCTGGCGGTCAGCGAGTACACGCCGCAGCAGGTCAAGAAGGCGGTCACCGGCAGCGGGCGGGCCGACAAGGCGCAGATTCAGCAGATGGTGGCGCTGCGGCTGGGGCTGGCGGAGCCGCCGCAGGCCGACGCGGCGGACGCGGTGGCCGTCGCGCTGTGCCACGCGCAGCACAGCGGCGTCGGCGTCACCGGCGTCGTGTTGCCGACGACGCCGCGCGGCGGGCGCCGGCGATCACAGGCCGCGCTGAAGGCGCTGGCGACGCGGCAGGAGAAGGGGCGCGCATGATCGGGCGACTGCGGGGCACGCTGGCGCACAAGGGCGTCGAGGGCGTGCTGATCGACGTGGGCGGCGTGGGCTACGAGGTGCAGTGCCCGCTGACGACCCTCGACCGGCTGCCGCCCGAGGGGCAGGCCTGCACGCTGACGATCCACACGCACGTGCGCGAGGACGTGCTGACCCTGTTCGGCTTCGGCGACGCGGCCGAGCGCGCGCTGTTCCGCTCCTTGACGGGCGTGTCCGGGGTCGGGCCCAAGCTGGCGCTGGCCTGCCTGAGCGGGATGGACGGGCCGACGCTGACCAACGCCCTGGCCGAGGGCGACGTGAAGCGCCTGTCGACCATCCCCGGCATCGGCAAGCGCACCGCGGAGCGCCTGGTGCTGGAGCTGAAGGAGAAGGTCGGCCGCTCGGGCATGCCCGGGCGCCCCGCGCCCACGGCGGGCGGTGCCGTGCTGGCCGATCTCGAGAGCGCGCTGTGCAACCTGGGCTACAAGCCCAAGGACGTCGAGAAGCTGATCGCCGGCCTGGCGGCGGACGCCGCGGGCCAGAGCTTCGAGGCGCTGCTGCGCGAAGCGCTGCGCCGCCTCAACGGCTGAGGGTGCGCGCCGGCCCATTTGAACCTGGACAGGTGTACAGGTTGAACCCACAATGACCGCCATGGCCGACGACCGCATCCTCACCCCCACCGCCCGCAGCGACGAGGACGATCAGGACGCCGCCGCGCAGGACGGCCTGCGCCCCGGCGACTTCGATCAGTACATCGGGCAGGGCCGCGTCAAAGAGAACCTGCGCATCTTCGTCGAGGCGGCGCGCCGGCGCGGCGAGGCCCTCGACCACGTGCTGCTGAGCGGCCCGCCCGGCCTGGGCAAGACCACGTTGGCCCACATCATCGCCACCGAGCTGGGCGTGCGCATGCACGTCACCAGCGGCCCGGCGCTGGAGAAGAAGGGCGATCTGGCCGGCATCCTCACCAACCTCGAGCCCCACGACGTGCTCTTCATCGACGAGGTGCACCGGCTGAGCGCGGTGGTCGAGGAGAACCTGTACCCGGCCATGGAGGATCGCCGCTTCGACGTGGTGATCGGCGACGGCGTGTACGCGCGCAGCTATCCCATCGAGCTGCAGCCCTTCACCCTCGTGGGGGCCACCACGCGCGCGGGCCTGTTGACCTCGCCGATGCGCGACCGCTTCGGCATCGTCGAGCACCTCGAGTTCTACACCCCGCCCGAGCTGGCGCAGATCATCCGGCGCTCGGCCGCCCTGATGGGGGTCACCCTCGACGACGCCGCGGCCGACGTGCTGTCGCGGCGCTGCCGCGGCACGCCGCGCATCGCCAACCGCTTGTTGCGGCGGGTGCGCGACATCGCCGAGGTGCGCCACGACGGCGAGGTCACGCCGGAGGTGGCCGATCAGGCGCTGCAGCAGCTCGACGTCGACAAGGCGGGCTTCGACCGCATGGATCGTCGCCTGCTGCTGACGCTCATCGACAAGTTCGAGGGCGGACCGGTGGGGCTCGATACGCTGGCCGCGGCCATCGGTGAGGAGAAGCAGACCGTCGAGGACGTGTACGAGCCCTACCTGCTGAAGGAGGGCTACCTGAAGCGCACGCACCGGGGGCGCGTGGCCACCCGGCGGGCCTACGTCCACTTCGATCGGCCCTACGGGGTGCAAGGATCCCTGCTTTGAGGCCCGCCGCTGCCCTGCTCGTCGTGCTCGTCGGCTGCACCCCGACCCAGGTGCAGGTGCGCGCCACGCCCGCGGACGCGCTGGCCAAGGCCGAGGCGCGCCTGGCCGAGCGCGGGATCGAGCTCGACGCCGCCGGGCGCCGGGCGGATCGGCTGCGCACGGGCTCGTTCTGCTACGTCGCCCCGGATCGGACCGGCGCCTCGTGGGATCGCAGCTTCGCCCGCCCGGTGCCGGGCCCGGGCCCCTTCGAGGTGGAGGGCACCCTCGCGGAGCAGAAGGCGGCCGAGGATCGCTGCCCCTTCATCGTCCGCGTGGAGCTCACCGCCGCGCCGGACGGCGCCGGCGGCGCCACGCTGCGCGCCGAGGGCCAGTGGTGGCGGGTGCGCCCGGGCGCCTGCGCCCCGGTCGGCGAACCCCTGCTCGGCGTCCTGCGCTGCCAGTACCGCTACGTGGGCACCCAACCCCAGGGCGACATCGAGGCCTTCGTGTACGGGGTCGTCGAGGATCTCTGATCGCGG
>JAUHXL010000426.1 GCA_030426945.1 bacterium | reverse complement strand
ATCCCACCGCCCTGGCCACCTGGCTCGACCGGCGGCTGCGCGAGGAGGAGGGGCCCCTGTGCGCCGTCGACGTGATGCGCGCCTCGCTCGACCGCATCGGCCCCGACACGCCCGTCCCCGAGCTGGCCCGCCGGATGGCGGCCCACCGGCTGGACGCCGCCGGCGTCACCGACGACGACCGCCGCCTGCTGGGCGTCGTCACCGCCGACGACCTGTTCACCCTGGGCATGCCCGACTTCTTCAAGCAGCTGAAGTCGGTCGCGTTCATCGCTGAGTTCGATCCCTTCGAGAAGTACTTCCAGCACGAGGCCAGCCTCACCGCGCGCGACGTCATGCGGCCGACGCCGGCCACGGTGGGGCCCGACGCCACCATCCTCGAGGTGGTCTTCCTGCTGGCCGTTCAGGGCCACCCGAAGGTCTTCGTGGTCGACGACCAGCGCCGTCTGCTGGGCGTCATCGACCGCATCCGCGTGCTGGACCGCATCCTCAACCTCTGACCCCCCGGAGCCCCTCCATGGTCGGCTCGCTGATCATCTTCGGCGTCAGCTACCTCGCCATCGCCACCGAGAAGCTGGACAAGACGGCCGCCGCCCTGCTGGGCGCCTCGGCCGCCATCATGCTGCACCTCGTGCCCTACGAGGCCGCCCTGCACGCCGTCGACCTCAACGTGGTGCTGCTGCTGGTCGGCATGATGCTGGCCGTCAACGTGATGGCCGGCACCGGCATCTTCGAGTGGCTCGCCGTCACCATCGCCCAGCGGGCGAAGGGCCACGGCCTGCGCATCCTGCTGCAGTTCCTGGCCGTGACCGCGCTGCTGTCGGCCTTCCTCGACAACGTCACCACGGTCATCCTCATCGCGCCGATCACCATCCTGGTGTGCGAGATCCTCGAGCTGCCCGCGACGCCCTTCCTCATCTTCGAGGCGCTGGCCAGCAACATCGGCGGCGCGGCGACGCTGGTGGGCGATCCGCCCAACGTCATCATCTCGTCGGCCACCGGCCTCAGCTTCAACGCCTTCCTGGTCAATCTCGGCCCGCCGGTGCTGGTGATGGTGGTGGGCGGCCTCGGCGCCGCGACCCTCTTCCTGCGCAAGGAGCTGACGGTCAGCGACGCCAACCGCGAGCGCATCATGCGGGCCCGCCCCGAGCGCGCCATCCTCGATCCGGTCGCCCTGCGCCGCTCGCTCGCCGTCTTCGCGCTCATCCTGGCGGGCTTCTTCCTCGGCCACTCGTTCGGCGTCGAGCCCGGCATCATCGCCATCGCCGGCGCCCTGCTGATGGCCGTCGTGTGCGGCGTCGACCTGCACCACGCCCTGGAGAAGGTCGAGTGGAACTCGGTCTTCTTCTTCGTCGGCCTGTTCATGCTCATCGGCGCCCTCGAGCACAACCACGTCTTCGAGGCGCTCGGCGGGGTCATCGTCGAGTGGACCGCCGGGGACTTCCTGGCCACGGTGCTGACCGTGCTGTGGTTCAGCGCGCTCGCCTCGGCCATCGTCGACAACATCCCGCTGGTGATCGCGATGATCCCGCTGCTGCAGTCGATCATCCCGGTCTTCGGCGCGCAGATGGGCCTGCTGGACGATCCCGTCGCGCTGAAGGCGCAGGTGGCCGAGCCCCTCTACTGGGCGCTGGCCCTCGGCGCGTGCCTCGGCGGCAACGGCTCTCTCGTGGGCGCCTCGGCCAACGTCGTCGTGGCGCAGATCGCGCGCCGCAATGGCTACCCGCTCACCTTCATGGCCTTCACCCGCCTCGGCCTCCCGACCATGCTGGGCACCCTGGCCGTCGCCACCGTCTACCTCTACCTGCGCTACTTCTGACCCGGTCCGCGGTATGGTCGGGCCGTGAAGACGCGCACCCTCGCGGCGGCGATCATCGGCGTCCAGATCGTGGGCATGGTGGCGCTCGGCATCTGGTGGCTGGCCGGCCGCGGCACCGACGAGCCGACCGAGGCGCTCGCCGCGCTGCAGGCCAAGGTGCGCCGCGAGGGCCCCGCGGCCGCCTTCGGCAGCCTGCCGGACGCGGTGATCGACGCCGGCCGCGCCGCCTGCGTCCGCGACGCGTGCATCGCCGCGAACTACAAGGGCGACCGGGGGCGCTGGGCGGCCGTCGTGGCGGCCCGGCGCAGCGATCCGTGTGAGCGCTTCCAACACGCCGCCTGCAACGCGAGCGCGGTGCGCGAGGCCCTGCTCGACGTCCTGGCCAAGCTGCCCACCTGCGTGGTCGAGGGGGCGACGTACCGCCGGGGTGACCGCCGGCTGCGCGTCCGTTGCGAGGGGCGCACGGACTTCGTCTTGTTCCGCCGCGGCGGCCTGGGCTGGGCGCTGGCCGGCGAGGCGCAGTTCCCCGGCCTGCTGCCCAACCTCTACTACGGCGACTATCTGGGCCGGAACCCGCGCGCGCCCGAGAGCCTGGCCCCCTGAGCCGATCGAGGGGCCTGGCTACTGGGGTCGCCAACCGGCCACCGGACTGGCCGGTGCGCGAGACCCCGCGGTCACGGTGGCGGGCCATTTCCCGCCCCTCCAAGGTTGGCACGATGCTCGCTAACTAGGCCGGAGCGTCCGAAGACGACCCCCCTCGTGTTCGGACCTACTCGGCGCGCCGCTTCCCCCGAGGGCGCCCGAGGCGGCCGGCGCTCGCGGACACTCCCCCAATCCCCCCTGCTTCGCGAGCGCCGGCCGACCCCCCTTTTCCCTCGCTGCCGGACACCCGCTCGACCGAGACCGGCACCCCGTTGAGCACGCCCGTGCCGCTCACCGGATCGATCACGCGGTCGTCGACCACCTGGTTCACGTTCACCCCCGGCCGCGCCGCGGCGACCCCCAGGCGCGCGCCGGGCGCGTCGTGGCCCCAGCCGTGGGGCAGGCTGACCACGCCCGGCATCACCTCGTCGCTCACCTCGACCGGCGCCTCGAGCGCACCGACCGCGTTGTGCACGCGCGCGCGGTCGCCCGTCTTCAGCCCGCGCGCCCCCGCGTCGGTGGGGTGGACGCGCAGGGTGCAGCGCGGCGGCCCCTTCACCAGCCGCGCGCTGTTGTGCATCCACGAGTTGTTGCTGCGCAGGCTGCGGCGCCCGATGAGCACCAGCGCCGGCACGGGCTCGTCGAGCGTCGCGGCGAGGCGCTCGAGGTCGGCGAGGAAGACCCCCTGGGCCAGATCGACCTCCACCCCGGCGAGGCGTCCTGCCTCGAGGGGTCCCAGATCGACCCCGTTCGGCGCCGCCCTCAGCTTCGCCAGCGACAGACGGTGCGGCCCGGCGCGCAGCAGAAGATCGAGCAGACGCTCGGGGCGCAGGGCGCCGAGCGCGCGGGCCTGGGCGCCTTGGAGCCAGCGGCGCGGACCGCCCGCGTGGCGGCCGTGCGCCTCGAGCAGACCGGCGAGGATCTCCCAGCCGTGGCGAGCGCCCGCGGGCTTCTCGAACACCGGCGGGCTGTACTTCGCGGTGTTGCGCACCGCCAGCGCGTGAAACAGCAGGCCGTAGTGATCGCGCTCGAGCTGGCTGGTCGGGGGGAGCACCAGATCGGCGTGGCGCGTGGTCTCGTTGAGGTACAGGTCGATCGACACCATGAAGTCGAGGCCGCCCAGGGCGCGTTCGAGGCGCGCGGCGTTGGGCAACGACAGGGCGGGGTTGCCGGCGTGGGTGATCAGGGCGCGCACCTGCCCCACGCCGGGGGTCTCGATCTCGTCGGCGAGGGCCACGCAGGGCAGCTCGCCGCTGAACTCGGGCAGCCCGCGCGCCCGGCTGCGGTAGCGCCCCTGCGCGCCGGTCTGGCCGATGCGCCCGGCCAGGGCGGCGAGGTCGACGGCGGGCGTGGTGAACATGGGGCCGCCGACCTGATCGAAGACGCCGGTGACGTGGTGCAGCACGTCCACCAGCCACGTCGTGGTCGCGCCGAAGGGGTGGACGCAGGTGCCCAGGCGGGCGTAGCAGACCGCCGAGGGCGCCGCCGCGAAGGCGCGCGCCAGGCCGACGATGGTGTCCGCGTCGATGCCGACGCGCGGGGCGACGCGCTCGGGGGAGAAGGGCCGCAGCGCGCGCTCGACGGCGGCCACGCCGCGCGTCTCGGCGCGGGGGCGGGCCAGGCCGGCGGTGAGGAGGGTGCGCACCATGGCCGCCAGCAGTAGAGCGTCGGTGCCCGGGCGGATGAAGTGGTGGGCGTCGGCCAAAGCCGCCGTCTCGGTGCGCCGGGGGTCGACCACCACCAGCCGGCCGCCCCGGTCGCGCAGCGCCTTCAGGCGGCGGCGCACGTCGGGGGCGGTCATGGCGCTGCCGTTCGAGACGACCGGGTTGGCGCCCAGCACCAGCAGGAAGTCCGTGCGATCGAGATCCGGCACGGGGATGCGCGCCTGGTTGCCGTACAGGCGCGCGGACACCTGCTGCCGGGGCCAGGCGTCGACGGAGGCCGACGAGTACAGGTTGCGCGTGCCCAGGTTGCGCTGCAGCAGCAGCAGGCTCAGCAGCTCGGGCCAGCTGTGGCCGGTGGGGTTGCCGAAGTAGATCGCGACGGCGTCGGGCCCGTGCTCCGCTTGCACTTCGGCCAGCCGCCGACCGGCCAGATCCAGGGCCACGTCCCAGGCGATGGGCTCGAAGGTGCCGTCGGGGCGGCGGCGCATCGGCTGGCGCAGGCGATCGGGATCGTGGTGCAGATCGGCCAGCGCCGCGCCCTTGGGGCACATGTAGCCGCGGCTGAGGGGGTCCTCGACGGCGCCGCGGATGTCGGTCACGCGATCACCCTCGGTGGTCACGCGCAGGCCGCACAGGGCCTCGCACAGCGGGCAGGTGGTGATGTGGGTGGCCATGGCGCGGCTCCGTGGAGAGGATGGACGCCAGCCTAGGGCGTGCCTCGTCCGCCGTCGACGGCCACCCGCCCCTCGGAGGCTGCGGCCCCCGCACGGGGCACGCGCGGCGAGGCGCCCACGACGCGCAACGCGCCCGAAGGGGTGAGTCGAACGGCCCCGCGGCGCGCGGCGCCCTCCCCCTCGCCGCCGGCGCCCCCACGCGCCGGCCACGAGGCCGCTCGATCACCGAATCGCGTGCGTGTCCCTCACTGACAGTCCTCGTCGACGCGGCCGTCGCAGTCGTCGTCGAGGCGGTTGCACATGTCCACGTTGCCCGGCGCGCGGTTGGGATCGCGGTCGTCGCAGTCGCCGCCGCAGGCCGTGGCGCCATCACCGTCGCGGTCGAAGCCCTCGTCGACGAGGCCGTCGCCGTCGTCGTCCACGCCGTTGCACACCTCGATCGAGGGCATCTCGCCGGGGCAGCCCTCGTCGACCAGCCCGTCGCAGTCGTTGTCCACGTCGTCGCAGGCTTCGCGCGACGGCGCGCAGCCGCAGCCCTCGTCCACCCAGCCGTCGCAGTCGTCGTCCTCGTCGTTGCCGCAGGCGTCCACCACGTCGGATGGGCGGCAGTCGTAGCAGCCCTCGTCGGCGAAGCCGTCGCAGTCGTCGTCCACGCCGTTGCAGGTCTCGGCGACCGGGGTGCACGCGCGGCAGCCCTCGTCCACCTCGCCGTCGCAGTCGTCGTCGCTCGTGTTGCACAGCTCGGGCTTGGGGCGGCAGGCCGGGCAGCCCTCGTCGATCTCGCCGTCGCAGTCCTCGTCGCGCCCGTTGCACACCTCGGCGGCCGGCACGCAGACATCCTCGCAGCCCTCGTCCACCACGCCGTCGCAGTCGTCGTCGCGCCCGTCGCAGGCCTCGGGGCCCGCCACGCAGGCCGGGCAGCCCTCGTCGACGCCGCCGTCGCAGTCGTCGTCCACGCCGTTGCACACCTCGGGCGCCGCGTCGCAGGCGGCGCAATCCTCGTCCACCTCGCCGTCGCAGTCGTCGTCCGCCCCGTTGCACAGCTCGGGGGCCGGCTGGCACACCGGGCAGCCCTCGTCGATCAGCCCATCGCAGTCGTCGTCGGTGACGCCGTCGCACACCTCGGGCGCGGGATCGCAGGCCTTGCAGTCCTCGTCGATCGCGCCATCGCAGTCGTCGTCGTCCCCGTCGCACAGCTCCTCGGCGGGCACGCACACCGGGCAGCCCTCGTCGATCGCCCCGTCGCAGTCGTCGTCCACCCGGTTGCACACCTCGGCGGCCGGCTCGCACCCGACGCAGTCCTCGTCCACCTCGCCGTCGCAGTCGTCGTCCTCGCCGTCGCACACCTCGGGCGAGGGCACGCACGCGGGGCAGCCCTCGTCGCTCAGCCCGTCGCAGTCGTCGTCGACGCCGTTGCACACCTCGGGCGCCGCGGCGCAGGCCGCGCAGTCCTCGTCCACCTCGCCGTCGCAGTCGTCGTCCGCCCCGTTGCACACCTCGGCGGCCGGCACGCAGACCGGGCAGCCCTCGTCGACGTCCCCGTCGCAGTCGTCGTCGACCCCGTTGCAGCGCTCGGGCGCGGGCACGCAGCCGTCGCAGTCCTCGTCGATCCGGCCGTCGCAGTCGCCGTCGCGTCCATCGCAGGCGTCCGGCCCGGCGATGCAGGCGGGGCAGCCCTCGTCGCTGGCGCCGTCGCAGTCGTCGTCCACCCCGTTGCACACCTCGGGGCTCGCCTCGCAGTCG
>JAUHXL010000425.1 GCA_030426945.1 bacterium | reverse complement strand
AGGCGACGGTGGTGGTCGACGGCGAGCCGCCCGAGCTGGTGCCGCCGCAGGTGGGTGAGGGCACCGGCTACGTCCGCAGCGCCGACGGCGCGGTGCAGGTGCAGGTCACCTGCGTCGATCGCTGGGCGAGCGCCGCCGAGCTGCGCCTGACCATCGATCTCGACGGCGCGACGCTGTACGACGGCCCCTACCGCCCGGTGCTGACGACGCAGCTCGGGCCCGACGAGGGCCCCAAGACGCTCACCTTCACCTGCGCCGACGTCGCCGGGAACAGCGCCGTGAGCGATCCCGTGACGGTGCTGCACGATCACACCCCGCCGACCGTGCGCGCGTTCTGCCTCGACGGCGGCTGCGCGCCGCCGGCCGAGGTGCTGACCAGCGCCCTCGATCGCGCCGTGACGCTGGACGTGGTGGACACGCTGGCCGGCGGGGTCACCGTCGCGCTCGGCGAGCGCGCGGCCGACTGCGCCGACGCCGCCTACGCGCTACCAGGCCAGGGCGACGTGGTGTACCGCATGGCCCCCGGCGAGGGTCGGCGCACCCTGTGGCTGTGCGCGCGCGACGCCGCCGGCAACGTCACGTCGGCCGCCGTCGAGTCGAGCAACGCGGTGCGCGTCGACACCACGCCGCCGCCGGCGCCGACGCTGCAGGGGCCGGCCTTCAGCCGCGCGCTGGCCTTGACGCTGGGCTTGGCCGAGCGCCCGGACGATCCCGGCCTGCGCGTCGAGGTGGACGGCGACGTCGAGCCCACGCCGGCGCGCCCGGTGGACGGCCCCGACCTGCCGGTGACGCTCACCGCGCCGGACGGCCCCAAGCTGATCAACGCCGCCTACGTCGACGCCGCGGGCAACCGCTCGCGCGCGGCCCAGCTGCTGCTGCAGCTCGACCGCCAGGCCCCCGCGCCGGGCACCGTGGTCGTCGCCGACGGCAACTCGGCCGTGCGCCAGCGCGTCGTGCCGATCAGCTTCCGCGACACCACGGCCGATCACATGCGGCTGACCGTGGAGGCCGCTTGCGACGAGGGGCCGTGGGACTGCGCCGACGCCCGCCTGGTGCCCTTCTCGCCCATCGCGACGGTGACGGTGTCGGGCGGCCGGGGTCCCAAGCGCATCTGCTGGCAGCTGTGCGACGCCGCCGGCAACGCCACGCCGATGGGGCAAGCCACCGTCACGCTCGAGGTGCCCGGTGACCGGCCGCGCCCGGTGCTGACCAGCCTCAGCCCCGACCGCATCCCGCTGAGCGACGCGGCGGTGAGCGTCGAGATCACCGGCGCCGCGCTGGCCGCCGACACCGAGGCGCGCGTGGGCGCGCTGCTGCTGCCCTGCGTCCCCCCGGGCGGCGCCGGCGCCGACTGCGTGCAGACCGACGCGGGCCCCGTCGACTGCGCCGATCGCTGCACGGTGACGCTGCCGCCCGCATTCACCGGGCGGGCGGGCAGCCACTTCGTGCGCCTGGTGACGCCACAGCCGGTGGCCGACGGGCTGGGCGAGTCGATCGACACGCTGGGCCTGGACGTCGTGGCGCCGCTGCCCCGCATCACCCGCGTGGTGCCGCGGGGCGTGGCGACGACCGACGCCCTGGTGCCCAACGACGCCGCGCCGGTGGACGTGACGCTGTACGGCTGCCACTTCGCCCGCAACGCGCAGTACCTGCTGGGCGGCAACGTCGGCACGCCCTGCCCCGACTGCGCGCTGACGCCGGCCGACGAGGAGGATGCGCGCTGCCCCGACGGGGTGCAGCGCATCACCGTCCGCATGCCGCTGGCGGGGCTGCGCGCCGGGGCGACGCCGCAGACCCTGCAGGTGCGCAACCCGGCGCCCGGCGGCGGCGACGCGACCGTGCCCTTCGGCGTGAACCTCGACCCCGCGTCCTGTCTCGAGGGCTGCGTCGTGCCAGCGGCGGCCACCTGGGCGCCGCGGGCGGCGGGCGGCGTGCGGCAGGCGCTGCTGCGGCCCAGCGCCAGCGTGCACGGGGCGGTGCGGGTGACCGGCGCCACCGGCGTGGTGGCGCGCGACGTCGACGGTCGGCCGCGCCAGCGCGTCGAGGTGGCGCGCGGGGGCGGCCTGCTGCCCTTCGCCTTCTTCGCGCGCGGCCCGACGACGCCCATCGAGGTCGAGGACGCCTTCGCCACGGGCCAGCGCATCGCCGTCACCAACGACGTCCACCTGACGCGCGGCGACGGCACCTTCCGCCGCCTTCCGCGCTTCGTGGCGGCGGGCAACCTGAGCACGATGCGCCTGCTGCACCTCGACGACGACGACACGCTCGACCTGCTACTGGACGACACCGCGGGCGACAGCATCGTCACCTGGGCCGGCGTCGGCGATGGCACGTTCACCCGGCGGCGCGACGTGACCGGCGTGCAGCGCAGCCTGGATCTGGCGGCCGCCGACTTCGATCTCGACGGGCACGTGGACGTGGTGCATACGACCGATCTGCTCATGACGCTGTCGTTGTACCCAGGCCGCGCGGGCGCCCCGCTCGACCTGCAGGTGCCTCTGGTCGGCCTCAACGTCGCCGGGGCCACGCGATCGTACGCCCTGGCGGTGGCGGACGTAGACGGCGACCGCCTGCCCGATCTGCTGGCCGGGCAGACCGCCAGCGTCGCGGTGGCGGTGGGATCGGGCGATCTGCTGCCCAGCCGCTTCGTGCGCACCGCCTGGCCGGCCACGCCGCGCGACCTGGTGGTGGGCGATCTGGACGCCGACGGGCGCATCGACGTCGTCACCGCCGACAACGACGGCAACCTGACGGTCGGCATCGGCCGGGGCGACGGCACCTTCGCGGTGGCCTTCCGCGTGGGCGGCGACACGGCCGCGCTGGCGCTGGCCGATCTGAACCTGGACGGCGCGCCCGACATCGTGGGGCTGGCCCAGGACGAGACCGCGGTGCGCGTGTGGTGCAACCGCGGCGACGGCGGGCCGCTGGCGCCCAGCCACACCGTGTTCGCGCCGGGGGAGGGCGTCGGCGCGCGCGGCTTCGCGGTGGCCGACCTGGACGGCGACGCGCGCCCCGACGTGGTGGTGGTGGCCGAGGGCGACGGCGACGCGGGCACGGTGCGCTGGGCGCACGGCAACGGCGACGGCACGCTCGACTTGCGCCCGGCGCTGGGCGACGGCGCGCGCGCGGTGGTCGCCGGCGATCTGAACGGCGACGGCGCCATCGACCTACTGACGCACGGCGACGATGACGCGGTGGTCTACCTGGCCGCGCCCGTCGCCCCGGTGGCGTTGGGGCAGCACGTCGCGCACCCGGCGGTGCGGCACGGCGGCTTCCTGGCCACCCACCCCCGGGCCGACGGCACGACGCTGGTGGGCGTCAAGAGCCACGCCGTGGTGGACGCGCCGGGCGAGGCCGAGCACGCGCAGGTGCTGGTGCTGGGGAGGGACGGCCAGGTGCTGGCCAGCCAGACGCACGCCACCGGCTCGCCCATCGGCGCGGTGGCCTTCGCCGACGTGGACGACGACGGGCAGGTCGACTTTCTGGCGACCGGCCTGCACGACGTGCTGTGGTGGGCGGGCCCCGACTTCACGACGCCGGGGGGGCCGCTGGGCCTGACGCGCGCCAACGGCGACGCGCTCGAGACGCTGTGGTCGATGCGCGCCGCGGACGTGGACGGGGACGGGGACGACGATTTGGTGGTGATGTGTGCCGCCGAGTGGCCGCTCGCCAGGGGGACGGTGCTGTACCGCGTCGACCATGGCGCCGCCGGCCTGCTGGCGGTGGCCAGCCGCAGCATCCCTGGCCTCGATGGTCAGCAGCACTTCGAGCTGCGCGACGTCACCGGCGACGGTCACCTCGACGCGCTGGTGATCACCGACGACAGCGTCGACCTCTTCTCGATGGACGGCGGCGGGCTGCAAAGCCGGGGTTCCTTCGACGTTCGCTTGGTGCGGGGCGGCACGGTGTCGCTGATCGACCTCGACCTCGACGGCGCCCTCGACATCATCTCGCGCACGATCAACCGCGGCCACCATCGCACCACCGTCACCTACGACGTGCTGGGCCCCGCCCCGGCGCTGGCGCGACCCGAGACGCACGAGCCGGGCGGCGCGCTGCGCGCCATCGACCTCAACGGCGACCAGTACCCCGACACGTTCACGGTGCAGGGCGGCAACCGACTCGAGATCGCGCCGCGGCAGGGCGACCGCTATCCCTACCCGGTGGCCATGCCCATCGGCAGCGACACTGTCGACCTGCACCCCGTCGACGTGAACCGCGACGGGGTGCTCGACCTGATCGGCCTGTCGCGCACCGACAGCCTGATCGACGTGTGGATCGCGCCGGGCGCCCAGCGGTGGGCGATGACGCAGCGGCTCGAGCTGCCCACGCCGGCCGCGGTGACCGAGGCGACGCCCTTCACCGTGGCGCAGCCGATGCAGCGCCTGGACGCGGTGGCGGTGCGCGCGCGGCTGGACGTGGACGGGCCCCGCGCGGTCGATCTGGTGGTGGCCGCGCCCGACGGCAGCGCCTTCGGCCTGACCATCGAGCCGCCCGACGGCGACGACGGCCCGTGGTCGCGCGTGGTGATGCTGCGGGACGTCGAGCAGGCCGCGTTCGCGCCGCTGATCGGGGCCTGGATGCCCAACGGCGACTGGACGCTGGTGGTCGATCCGGCCCAGGGGGACGCCGCGGTGCGCCTGGTCGACTTCAGCGTCAGCACCTACGGCGCGTTCGGCGCGCCGACGGCGCCCTGACCGGCGCGGGCGATCAGCCGCGCGGCGGCGGCGCCAGCAGGTGGTCCAGCGTCAGCAGCGTCTCGCCCACGGTGTAGTAGCGGTCGACCGGATCGTCGACCATCGCCTGCCACCAGGGCAGCGCGGCGGCCACCCAGCGTCGCGCGGCGCGGGCGTCGCCGCGGCGGGCGGCCAGACGGGCGAAGCAGCTGTAGACGGCGAGGTCGGCGGCGCGGTCGGTGGCGGCCTCGCCGGTGCGGCCGTAGTACCAGCGCTTCAGGTGGCGCAGGCGGGCGGTGGCGAAGGCCAGCGCGGCGTCGGCGACGGCGGGCGCGCCGGTGAGCACCGTCTCGGCCACGAAACACGCATTGTTCAATTGAATCAGGTCGTTGGGTGAGAAGGCCTGCATCGGCACCTCGGGGTACATGGTGCGCAGATCGGGCTGGACGAGGGTGTGCAGCAGGCCGCTCGGCGAGCGCGCCGCCGCGATCAGCGCGAGGCTGTGTTGGGCGGCCTCGGCCAGCGCGGCGTCGCCCGTCGCGGCCGCCACCTCGGCGACGAAGTCGGGGTCGTAGTCGACCAGGTACGAGTCGTTGGCGAAGGCGCGCGTGCCCAGGTTGAAGTAGTTGCGGACGTGCCAGACGCCCTGGTCGACGTAGGCGTGGCGGCGCCAGCCGTCGAGGATCAGCGTCGCCTGCGCCCGGTCGGCGGGGCGGTCGAAGGCATCGGCGCCGCGCCACAGCGCGCGGGCCAGGCGCAGGGCCTCGGTGGTGCCGCTGGCGTCGGGCGGGGCGCCGGGCTGCGCGCGCCAGGCGACGAAGCCGCGGGTGTAGGGATCGGACGGATCGTCCAGCACGAGGTGGGCGTCGGCGAAGGCGCGCAGGCGGTCGTACAGCGGGCGGTCGCCGGCCAGCGCGGCGTGCTCCATCAGGTGGGCGACGTCGACGGCGTAGATGAAGCCGTCCGCGCGCCGCGGCCCGCCGGCCTCGACCCAGCCGCGGGCGCGGGCGGCCAGGGCGTCGCGCAGGGCCTCGAGCGCGGGCCGGTCGAGCGGCGGCGGCGCGGGGTCGCGGGCCGAGAAGCCCGCCAGCCCGACCAGCGCGGCCAGCAGCACGAGGGGGACGAGGCGCACCACGCGCCGAGCGTCGGGGCTGCGCGCGGCCGCGTCAACCTGCGCTTCGCAACCCCGCGCCGCCCCCGGCCATCGACCTGCCATGGACACCACCGACACCCGCGCCGAACGCGACTCGATGGGCGAGCTGCAGGTGCCCGCCTGGGCCCTGTGGGGCGCCAGCACGCAGCGCGCCGTCGAGAACTTCCCCATCGCCCGCCGCGGGTTGCCGCCGCCGCTGCTGCACGCCTACGGCCACCTGAAGGCCGCGTGCGCCGAGGTGAACGCCCGGCTCGAGCTGCTCGACGACCGGCGCGCCCACGCCCTCGTCGCGGCGGCCGACGCCCTGGCCGCCGGTGAGCTCGATCGCCACTTGGTCGTCGACGTCTACCAGACCGGCTCGGGCACCAGCACGAACATGAACGTCAACGAGGTGCTGGCCAACCACGCCAACCGCGCGCTGGGCCTGGCGCTGGGTGACTTTCGCGCCGAGGGCGCGGTGCACCCGAACGATCACGTCAACCGCGGCCAGTCGAGCAACGACACCTTCCCCACCGCGATGCACGTCGCGGCCGCCGTCGGCCTGCGTCTGCGCCTGCTGCCGGCGCTCGACCACCTCGCCGACGCGCTGGCGGAGAAGGCGGGCGCGTGGGACGGCGTGGTGAAGACCGGCCGCACGCACCTGATGGACGCGACGCCCATCCGGCTGGGCCAGGTGTTCGCGGGCTACGCGGCGCAGGTGCGCGACGCGCGCGCGCG
>JAUHXL010000424.1 GCA_030426945.1 bacterium | reverse complement strand
GCGGCACGGTCAGGTTGGGCATCGGCGTGACCGCGTCGGCCGTGCGCAGGACGCCGTGGACGATCCAGGGCTGGCGGCCCACCTCGGTGACGAACCAGCCGGCCTCGACGGCGATCAGGCCCAGCGGCGAGCACAGCAGCGCGGCCTGCAGGAAGCGGCGCGTGGGCCAGTCGCGGCCGCGGCGCCAGCGCAGCCAGAGGCCGAAGCCGACCAGGGCGAGGAGCGCGAAGCCGCAGGCCACCATGATCTGGAAGCTGACGTGGGTGACCGCGACCGGCGGCCAGTCTTCGCGTGGCACGCGGTCGAGGCCCTGCACGAGGGCGTCGGGATCGGCGAAGGCGAGGACGCTGAGCATCTTGGGCAGGTGGAGGGCGTAGCGCAGCTCGCCCGCGTCTTCGTCGGGCCACCCGCCGATGGCCAGGGGCGCGCCGCGCTGCGTCTCGAACAGGCCCTCGGCGGCGGCCAGCTTGGCGGGCTGGTGCTCGGCGATGTGCTTCGCCGACAGGTCGCCGGTGACCACCTGCAGGGGCGCGCTGACCGCCAGCAGGCCGAAGGCGAGGCCCAGGGCCGCGCGGTGCAGGGGGTCGCCGGGCTTCTTGCGCAGGGCCCACGCGTGGACGCCCAGCACGGCGGCCGCGACGCTGCAGTAGGCGGCCAGGGCCATGTGGGTGGCCTGGGTGGGGAAGGCGGGGCTGCGGAAGGGCGCCCAGGGGTCGATCTCACCGATGCCCGCCTCGGTGAGGGTGAAGCCCACCGGCGCGTTCATGAAGCTGTTCACCGCGACGACGAACACGCCGCTGGCCAGCCCGGACAGGGCGACCATCACGCCGGCGAACAGGTGCAGCCGCGGCGACACGCGATCCCAGCCGTAGAGGTGGATGCCGAGGAAGATGGCTTCGAGGAAGAAGGCGAAGCCCTCGAGGCTGAAGGGCATGCCGATGAGCGGCCCGGCGTGCTCCATGAAGGTGGGCCACAAGAGGCCCAGCTCGAAGCTGAGCACGGTGCCCGAGACGGCGCCCACGGCGAACAGGATGGCCGTGCCGCGCGCCCAGAGCTGGGCGAGGCGACGGTAATGGGGCTCGCCGGTGCGCAGCCCGCGCCACTCGGCCAGCACCATCAAGAGCGGCATCGCCATGCCGGCGACGGCGAACAGGATGTGGAAGGCCAACGACATGGCCATCTGGCTGCGGGCGGCGAACAGGTCGGTCATCGCGTACCTCCGAGCCGGCCCGCGCCCACGGTGCACGGCCCGCGCCACCGCCGCAAGGGCCGCCGATCGGGTGATGGCGCGGCAGGATGCCGCGACCGTGGGCGCCGCGCCGCGGCGGTGCTACGGTCCCGCACACTGATCGGAGGTTGTCCGTGGAGCTGACCCGACCCGACGCGCCGCTGGCCTTCCACGGCGCGCTGCTGACCCTCGTGGCGTTGGTGCCGCTGATGTTCGCCGAGCGCGCCGAGAGCCGCACGGGCCGCCTGCTGACCAAGCCCTTCGCCTCGTCCGGCTTCCTCTGGTTCGGCGTGCAGATGGGCGCCCTCGACACCGGTCCCGGCCAGGCCCTCTTCGCCGGCCTGTGCCTCGCCGCCGTCGGCGACATCCTGCTCATCTTCCCCGGCCGCGCGCCCTTCCTCGCCGGTCTGGTCGCCTTCCTGCTGGGCCACGTCGGCTACACCGTCGCCTTCGGCATGGCGGGCCTGGACCTCGCCTGGGCCGGCCTCGCCGCCGCGCTGCTCGTGCCCTACGCCGGCCTCGTCTACACCGATCTGCGCCCGAAGCTGCCCGCCGACATGGTGGTGCCCGTCGTCGCCTACATGGTCGTGATCACCGCGATGGTCGTCGTGGCCGTCGGCACGGTCGGCGCCCACCCCGGCCTCTGGATCGCGCCCGCCGCCGCCTTCCTCTTCTACCTGAGCGACATCTCGGTCGCCCTCGACCGCTTCGCCGGCGCCGGCTTCGGCAACCGCGCCCTGGGCCTGCCGCTGTACTACGTCGCCCAGCTCGGCGTGGCGCTCACGGCGCTGGGCTTCCTGCACGTCGCCGCCGGCTGACCCTCAGCCGGGCCGCCACCAACGCGCGCGCATCGAGGCGATGACCTCCGCGGGCACGTCGTGCCGGTTGCGGGCCGCCAGCGCGGCGTCGTCGAGCCCGGCGTCGAACAGATCGACCACCTCCAAGCGGTAGCCCAGCGCCCGGGCCGCGGCCGACACGACCCGCCACTCCCAGGGCTGGCTGTGCGTGTTGTCGACCACGACCGTCGGCGCCCCGGCCGCCATCGCCTCGATCGCCCTCGCGGCGCAGGCGGCGTGGGCCTCACCCAGGCGCGACTCGGCGAAGCGGTAGCCGCCGGGCGTCTCGAAGAAGTGATCCGCCGAGCACACGACCGCCTCCGGGTGGTGGCGGGCGGCCCAGGTGGACTTGCCGCTGCCCGGCAGCCCGCGCAGGACGATCATCAGGGGTGCGTTCATGAGGGCTCACCGGGCCGTCGCCACGCACTTGTAACCGGGCCCGGCGGTGACGTCGACCGCGGGCTGCACTACCCTGCGCGCGCACGGCGACCGGAGATCCGCGATGACCACGCTCCCCGGCTGGCGCGACCGCGCGCTGGCCCCCGAAGACGCCCTGGCGCACGTCCAGAGCGGCGACACCCTGTTCGTGCACGGCGCGGCGGCCACCCCGACCCCGCTGCTCGAGGCGCTGTGCCGCCGCACCGAGCTCGAGGCCGTGCGCCTCTACCACCTGCACCTCGAGGGCCCCTGCGCCTTCGCCGAGCCCGAGCACGCCGGCCGCTTCTTCTCGGTGTCCCTGTTCACCAGCCCGGCCCTGCGCCGCCCCATCGCCGAGGGCCGCGCCGACTTCGTGCCGGTGTTCCTCAAGGACATCCCCCGCCTGTTCGACGGCGGCGCGGTGCCCCTCGACGTGGCCCTGCTGCAGCTCTCGCCCCCCGATCGCCACGGCCAGTGCACCCTGGGCACCTCGGTCGACGCCGCCCTGGCCGCCGCGCGCAGCGCCAAGGTGATCATCGCCGAGATCAACGAGCAGATGCCGCGCACCCACGGCCACGCCAGCGTGCCCTTCGATCGGGTGAAGGCCTTCGTCCACACCGACCGCCCCCTGCCCGAGCACGGGGCCGGCGTCGAGAGTCCCGTCGAGGCCCAGATCGGCGACCTCGTCGCCGACCTCGTCGAGGACGGCGCCACCCTGCAGCTGGGCATCGGCGCCATCCCCAACGCCGTCCTCCGGCGCCTCGGCGACAAGCACGATCTGGGCATCCACACCGAGATGTTCAGCGACGGCGTCCTGCCGCTGGTGCGCAACGGCAACGTCACCAACCGCCGGAAGAAGGTCCACCCGGGCCGCAGCGTGACCAGCTTCGTGATGGGCAGCCGGGCCCTGTACGACTTCGTCGACGACAACCTCGCCGTCGAGTTCCACCCCTGCGACCGCACCAACGACACCGCGCTCATCCGCGAGAACGACAAGGTGGTGGCGGTCAACTCGGCCCTCGAGGTCGATCTGACCGGGCAGGTGTGCGCGGACAGCATGGGGTCGAGCATCTACAGCGGCATCGGCGGGCAGATGGACTTCATCCACGGGGCCGCGCTGTCGAAGGGCGGCAAGCCGATCATCGCGCTGCCCTCGACGGCCGCCAAGGGCACGGTGTCCCGCATCACGCCGATGCTGAAGCCCGGCGCGGGCGTGGTGACGACGCGGGGGCACGTGCACTGGGTGGTCACCGAGTACGGCGCGGTCAACCTGCACGGGCGCACCCTGCGCGAGCGGGCGGAGCTGCTGGTGTCGATCGCGCACCCGGACTTTCGGGGGGCGCTGCGGCGCGCCTTCGCCGCCCAGCGTCACGTCGTGCTGCCGGGCTGAGCGCGCCCCTTCACTCCACCGTCAGCGCGCGGTACCAGGTGCGGCCGTCGCGCACGTACGCGACGTGCAGCTGGCCGGCCGCGTCGGTGGCGGGCGCGCACTGCTCACCGGCGCCCACCTCGACGATCTCACCGAGGGTGCCGTCGAGCGCGACGTGCCGCAGGCGCACCGTGCGGCTGGCGTGCGTCCAACACAGCCACGCGCCGCCGCCCTTCGCCGGCGCCCACTGCGGGGCGAAGCGCCAGGTGCCGTTGCCCTGATCCCGCGGCTCGCCCTCGATCACCGGCAGATCGCAGGGGTCGAACACCATGCGCTGCCCGTCCCAGATGTTGATGACCACGCCCGGGTCGTACTTGACCGAGAAGTACGCGGCGCGCGGCTCGGCGCCGTCGATGCCCACCGCCGGGCGGCGCGTGTCGAGGCCCTGCTCCGGGTAGCAGCGGTGCTCGGCCCACACCACGATGGGCTCGCCGGCGGCGTGGCGGACCGAGCTCTGGTAGCTGCTCGACGACCGGCTGTAGCCGCTGTGCATGCCGTGCCAGACGCCCTCGCCGCCCTCGACGGGCGCGATGCGGAAGTCGACCTTCTCGCCGGTCGTGCCGGGGTACATCTCGCCCTGACCGACCGCCTCGCCCTGGTCGTCGACCAGCAGCCACATGCCGTTGAAGGTCATCAGCGCGGCGCGGTCGGGGTGCGCCGGGTCGAGCGACAGGGCGCCGTGGCCCCAGTGGCGATAGTGCCGCCGCGCCCAGCGCAGGGTGGGCGCCTCGGCGACGGCGTCGACGAGGAAGATCGCGTGGCCGCAGGCCTCGACCACGTCGCTGCGGAACAGGTGGCCCGAGATCCAGGCGCGGCCCCGCGGATCGATCTCCAAGCGGGGCGACTCCATCAGCTGCCCCTGCGCGCTGAAGTCCGTCGCGGCGCCCAGCAGGCCACCCGACCAGACGCCGCCCAGCCGGTGGTGCAGGAAGACGACGCCGAGGGCCTGGTCGTTGACGGCGACGTGGGGTTGGCCGCGGGCGTCGACGGCGATGCTGGGGCGGGCCGCGCCGTCGCCGACGGCCTCTTCGGGGCCGACGCCGGTGACCGTGCGGGGGTTCGGATCGGGCCGCGCGGCGTCCGGCGCGGGCGGCGCGGCGTCGACCGGCGCGCGGGCGTCCGGCGGCGTCGCGTCGATCGCGGGCGGCGGCTCGGCGTCGACCGCCCGCGGCGGCGCCGCGTCCCGCGTGCCCGCGTCGAGGCGGGGCGCGGCGTCGTTCGGAAGGCTGTCGGCCGCCGCGACGCGCGCGTCGGCGACGGCGGCGTCCGTGCGCGCGCGATCAGCCAGCAGATCGCCGTCTCCGCAGGCGGCCAGCAGCGCTCCGACGAGGATGAGCCGTCTCGACACGTGAAGCTCCCGGTGGCGGTGGGGTGAACAGAGTACACGCGCGGCGGACCGAGCGCCGGCCTCACGCGCGGCGGGGCCTCGGCCGGGGGCGCAGCAGCGGGGTGAGCAGGAACACCGCCGCCGGCCCCTCGGCGCGCGTCGCGTCGCGCAGGGCCTCGGCGCGCGCCCGCACCGTGGGCAGGTCGACGTGGGGGCTCTCGCGCGCCGCGAGGTGGCCGAGCGCGCGGTCGAGCACCCGCGCGGCCGGGTCGGGCCGACCCCGCTGCAGGTGCACGCCGGCGGCGGCGATCTGGATCAGCCCCTGCCACACCGGATCGCCGTCGACGCGCCACAGCCCCTCGAGCACCTCGTGCGCCTCCCAGAACGCGCCCGCGTCGAACAGGGCCGCGAAGGCGGCCAGGGCCGCGGACGGATCGGGTGGGTCGGGCGGCGTCGGCACGCCGGGCAGCCTACCGCGCCGCGGCTGCCCGCGCCGACCCTCGCTTGCGCGGCGGCGCTCGCGTCTGCTACCCACCGCGGCTCGACCGACCGGAGTTCCGATGCCCGACGACGCCCGCGAGCCCGATGTAGATCCCACCGACGCCGCCTCGCCCGCGGACCCGCCTGGCGACGCAGAGCGCAAGGACGACGAGGGCTTCGCGGCGCTCGGCCTCGACGAGCACCTGCTCGCGGCGGTCGAGGGCGCGGGCTTCGAGGATCCCACCGAGATTCAGAATCGGGCCATCCCGGCGCTGCTCGCGGGCCGCGACGTGCTGGGACAGGCCAGCACCGGCACGGGCAAGACGGCGGCCTTCGCGCTGCCCTTCCTGCAGCGCCTCGATCGCGCGCGCCGCGAGGTGCAGGTGATGGTGCTGACGCCCACGCGCGAGCTGTGCATGCAGGTGGCGCAGGCCTGCCGCGATCTGCGCGGCGAGGCCGGCCCGGCGCGCGTCGTCGCCGTCTACGGTGGGCAGCCGATCACCGGCCAGATCCGCGCCTTGCAGCGGGGGGCCCAGATCGTCATCGGGACGCCCGGTCGGGTGCTCGACCTGCTCGAGCGCGGCGTCCTCGACTTCAGCGGCCTCGACACCTTCGTGCTCGACGAGGCCGACGAGATGCTGCAGATGGGCTTCGTCGAGGACAT
Organism: bacterium; assembly: GCA_030426945.1. Lineage (GTDB taxonomy): Bacteria > Myxococcota_A > Bradymonadia > UBA7976 > UBA1532 > JACKDN01. The sequence goes on along the minus strand of JAUHXL010000424.1, from coordinate 167 downwards.
CGAGGCCATCCTGGCCCACGCCCCGGCGGATCGCCCGCGCCAGATGGCGCTGTTCTCGGCGACGATGACGCCCGCGGTGCGGCGCATCGCCGAGACGCACATGACCGATCCGGTCGACGCGCGGGTGACGGCGCGGCAGGCGACCGCGCCCGACATCGCGCACCAGG
>JAUHXL010000423.1 GCA_030426945.1 bacterium | reverse complement strand
CACGCCGCGCGCGCAGAGGTCGATCTGCAGGGCGAAGATGCGCCAGGGGCGGTCGGTGGTGCGGCGCAGCAGGCGGACGCCCGGCGCCACGTCGCTCCAGTTGTCGGCCGCGACGCTGGCGGCCGGCGACGTGAGGCAAGCGATGACCAGCGCCGTGAGCGATCTCACTCGGCGGGGCTCGCGCCGGCGTTCAGGACCGGACCGACGTCCTGCCGGGCACTCACGTAGTTGAGCGTGTGCAGGATGCTCCGCCGCAGCTGCTCCATCACGTGGAAGTAGGTGAGATCGACCACCTGCCCCTCGTCCGGCGCCTCGCAGTGGGGCGCGCCGTCGACGACGTTCACCGCGAAGCCGCCACCCGCGAAGCGGCGCGCGTCGCCCTCGGCCCACAGCGTGAACTCCTGGCCGTCGAAGCGCCCCATGACCACCTCGACCTTACCCTCGCGACGCAGGTGGAACCCGTCGTAGGTGCCGAACAGACGCCAGTCGGCCTCGGTGCCGAAGAACCGGGGCTTCATCTTGTACGGCCCGCCGTCCTCGGGGCAGAACACGTCGCAGTTGCCGCACTCGTTGCAGAAGTCGTGGAAGGTCGCGAGCTGGTGCTTCTTCTCGGTGGTGAAGCCCGCGCCCTCGCTGCGGTGCCAGGCGCCGTCACGGTAGGTGAAACGCTCCACCGGGATGCTGTCGACCGGCAGGTCGAAGGTGAAGTTGGCGTCGTTGGGGCACACCGGGACGCACTTGTCGCAGGTGATGCAATCGAACAGGGTCAGGTGGCTGCCGATCTTCTTCGGCGGCTTGCTGTTCTGGGCCTTGGCGTAGCGCGGATCCGCGGTGCAGCGTTCGACGTAGACCTCGGTGTTCAGCACCTTCGCGGCCGACAGCCAGTCGGCGAAGCGGTCGCCGGCCGCCGCCGCCAGATCGCCCCCCTTGGCCAGCGCATCGAGGCACGCGGCGCGGGTGGGATCGTCCGCCGCCAGCCCCAGCGTCGCCAGGGCGGCCTCGGCCTTGCCGTAGGCCCGCAGGACGTACTCGTCGAGCGTCGCCGCGCCGCACGCGTTCATCGCCTTCGACAGGTTCGACAGGTAGGCGGGCGCGCGGCCGTAGCCGCCCGTCTTCAGCAGATCGCTGCAGGTGGTCACCGGCACCAGCCCCAGCGCGACGGCGTCGGGGAAGTTCTGCTTGTCGATGCCCGCCGAGAACGAGATGGGCCAGCGATCGCCGAAGGTGGCGCGGAACTGGCCCACGAGGTTCATCGCCAGGACGTGCAGCGGCGGCCCCGAGAGGTACATCTCCTTCTCGCTGGCCGGGAACATGTCGCGGTGGTTGCGCACGATGAGCGTGTTGCTGAACTTCACGCCGAAGCCCAGGCCGCGCTCGGCGGCCAGATCGCCCAGGCGCTCGCAGAAGGCCTGCACCTGCGGCCACTTGGCGTCGTTCTCGAAGGCGGTGTCGGGCACCTGCGCCTCGGTGTAGCCGAGGGTGTCGTTCAGCAGGCCGCGGCAGCGATCGGGGCCCAGCAGCATCGGGTTGAGCTTCACGATGGCGTGCAGGCCCAGGTCGGCCAGCAGGTGCCGCATGATCAGCTCGATCTCCTCGGGCGGGCAGCCGTGGAAGGTGCTCAGCGTCAACGTGTCCGAGAGCTTCGTCGCGAAGTCGAGATCGCGGAACTGCGCGAAGTCCTTCGGGATCTGCGTGCGCAGGCGGTCGACCACGGCCCCCGCGTCGCGCATGCCCGCGATGAACGCCTGCACGCGATCCGTCTTGATGCCCTTCAGGTCGTAGCCGACGCTCATGTCGAAGACGACGCGCTCGTAGCCGGGCGCCAGGTCGAGCTTGCCGCTGGCGACGAGCATCTCGATCAGCATCGACGCCTTGACGTACTCGTCGAGGCTCTCCTCGAGCTTCAGCTCCTGCGACCACTCGACGTTGTAGCCGACGGTCTCCATGTCGATGCAGGGCCGCGGGATGTCGAGCTCGTCCATGATCTGGACGGTCTTCAGCTCCATCACGCGGCAGCCGCCGAGGAAGGCGAGCACGATGTTCTGCGCCATCTGCGTGTGCGGCCCGGCCGCCGGCCCCAGCGGGGTCGACGGGTGGTGCCCCTGGAAGCGCGCGCTCAGATCGCGCTGGGGGTCGCCGCGGTAGACCTTGCGCAGGGGCAGGTCGAAGACGCTCTGCCGCTCGTCGAGCTCCCGGAACATGCGGGTGACGAGGGCACCGAAGGGGTAGGGACGTAGTTCGGCCATGGCGGCACTTTCGCGCGCCGGGCGGCCGTCGTCAACGCGCGGGTGCCCTGGGTGCGGCGGGCGAGGCACGGGCGCCGCGCAGTCGTGACGTGGATGCCTCAGGCCCTGCGCCGCCGACGCGCAGCGCACGGGGCCGCAGCGTTGGCACCTTCCTTGCGAGGTCGACCGGAAGATTCGACTGGGGAGTTGATTATGAGCCGTGCACGTTCGCCCCTCTGCTTCGGTGCCCTCGTCCTCTCGCTCGCCGCGTGCGCCGACGCCCCACCCAGCGAAGAGGGTCGCGTCGAGAGCCGCCCCATCGAGTCCGCCGACGACGTCGCGCTGAAGGCCGGCTCGGTCGACTGCGCCGCCCGCACCGACACGGGCTACGACGCCGGCAGCGCCTTCCGCATCACCGTCGTCCACGTCGACGGCAAGCCGGTCGAGGTGCAGACCGCCAACGCCTTCGCCCGTCTGCGCGACGCCGCCGGGGCCGATGGGGTGCACATCCGGGTGGTCAGCGGCTTCCGCACGCACGCCGAGCAGTCGTACCTGTACTACGACTGCTATCGGGCCTGCCGGTGCAACCACTGCAACCTGGCGGCGGCGCCGGGCTACAGCAACCACCAATCCGGCTACGCGCTCGACCTGAACACCGAGGAGCCCGGCGTCCTGCGCTGGCTGAACCGCAACGCGGCGCGGTACGGCTTCGTGCGCACGGTGCCCAGCGAGGACTGGCACTGGGAGTACACCGGCGGGCCGGTGCGGGAGGGCGTCTGCGCGCCGGACGGTGGACCGGGCGCGTCGGCCGTGCTGCGCTTCGCGAACATCTACCCCAAGGGCCGGATCAGCAACGGCTTCTGGCTGAAGGTCGAGGCGGACGCCGCCGTGCATCACGTCCGCTACTTCGCCGAGACCTGGCCCATCGGGGCCAGCGAGGACCGCACGCAGGGCTTCCCCGCGCGCGTCTCGTTGAACACGCTGGGGGATCGGCGGCTGGTCGCCCGCGCCTACGACGCCCAGGATCGCCCCTTGGGCGAAGCGACCGTGCAGGTGACCGTGACCGAGGGCGCGCCCTACGTCCCGCCTCTGGCGTTCCGCTCGCCGGCCGAGGGCGGGTGGTATCGCAACGGCGTCTGGTTGAAGGTCGACGCCCCGCCGGAGGCCACGCGCGTGACCTACAGCGCCGGGCGCTTCGTGCTCGGCGAAGGCGACGCGGCCAACGACTTCGCGTTGCGGGCGGTGTTCCAGACGCTGGGGCACCGCACCCTGACCGCCGTGGCGTACGACGGGCATGGGCGCGAGGTCGCGCGGGGCAGCCTGACCCTGCGCGTCACGCCGGGCGACGACGAGGCGGCGCCGGCGGCGGCGCACTGGATCAGCCCCGCGCCGGGCGGCACCTACGGTCGCACGTTGACGCTGCGCGCGGTCGCGAGCGACTCGGTGAAGACCGTGCGCTTCGCCGCCGATGGCTGGTCGCTCGGTGAGGTCACCCCCGTCGAGGGCGTCGCCACGCTCACCTACACCTTCCAGCAGGCGGGTGTTCGCCGCCTCGAGGTGGAGGCGCTCGGCGCGGCGGGCGAGGTCGTGGCCGAGGACACCATCGAGGTCACCATCGACCGCTGACCCCTCGCTGCTTTCCTGGCCCATCGGACGCGCGGACCGCGTAGGATCGCCCGGCACCGGTGCGCAGGGGGGCCGTCATCCGCAGCGCGAAGTCGACGCCGTGAGCGCGCCCGATCCTCTGCTCGGTCGCGTCCTCGCGGACCGCTACCGCCTGACCGTGCGCCTCGGCGCAGGGGCCTCCGGGGTGGTGTATCGGGCCGAGGACCTCGCCCTCGGTGGGATCGTCGCGGTGAAGGTGCTGCGCTCCGACGGGCCCCTCACCGGCGATCAGCGCGCGCGCTTCGAGCGCGAGGCGCAGGTGCTGCATCGCCTGAGCCACCCGGCCGTGGTGGGCTTCGTCGACTACGGGCACGACGACATCGGACCCTTCATCGTGCAGGAGCTGGTCGAGGGGGTCGACCTGCGATCAGTGCTGCGGGCGGGGCGGGTCTTCGCGCCCGCGCTCGCCGCGCGGCTCGTCGGCGAGGTGCTGGGGGCGCTGGGCGCGGCCCACGCGGCGGGCCTGGTGCACCGCGACGTCAAGCCGGGCAACGTGATGATCGTCGAGGACGTCGAGGGCGCGCTGGGGGTCAGGCTGCTCGACTTCGGCTGCGTGCGGCCCTTCCTGCCGCCGCGGGGCACTGGCATGTTCCGGACCCGGGTGGGGCTGCCGGCGGGCACGCCGGCCTACGCCGCGCCCGAGCAGCGGGCGGGCGAGGCCGTCGGGCCGGCGGCGGATCAGTTCGCGGCGGCCCTGCTGTGGGTGGAGCTGGTGGTGGGTCGGCGGGCTTTCCGGGGCCTGGTCGAGGGGCTGCGCGCCGGGCAGCTGGACGCGCTGCCCCCCCGCGTCTCGTCGGCGGCCCGCGCGGTGGTGGCCCGCGCGATCGCGGCCGCGCCCGAGGATCGCTTCGCCTCGGCCGACGCGATGCGGCAGGCGCTCGAGCGCGCCACCGCCGAGGAGGAGCCGAGCCCCGCGGCCCCGGCGACCTGGACCGCGCCCGCCGAGCTGGTGACGGACATCCGACGTGTCCGCGCCTTGGCGCTCGCCGAGCGGCCGCCGCGGCTGGGGCGGGCCGCGTTCTTCGCCGCGGGGGTGGTGGTGGGGGCCGCGCTCGCCATCGCGCTGTGGCCCGCGCGGGCGCCCACGGTGATCGTCGCCGGGGGGACGCTGGGCGCCGCGCCCCCTACGATCGTCGCGTCGCCACCCCCCACCGTGGTGCCGCCGATCATGGTCCTCGATCGCGGGGTCGAGCGCGCGCTGGACGCCGACGGGGGCGCCGCGCCGGCACGCAGCGCTGCGCCGGTCAGCCCGCGACCCCCGCGCCTGGCCGCCGCCGCGCCGGCGCCGCGCTCGGATGCAGGTCTCGCCCCGGCGGCCCGACGCGCGCGCCCCGCGGCGGTCGACGATGCCCGCCCGTCGCGCGCGCCGACGTCGGCCGCGCCCGAGCGCCCGGCCGCGCCCCGCCGCGCGGATCCGCCGCCCGCGGCCGATGAGATCCACCGGGCGCCGCCCGACGCGGGCCCGCCCCCCGCGGCGCCCGCGAGGGCCGACGCGGGCCGGCCCGACGTGCGCCCGGCCGCCGCCGGTCCGCCGCCCGATCAGGTCTTCGCCGAGGCCCTCGGGCGCTGCGACTGCGCCGCCGCCCGCCGCGCGCTCGACGCCCTCGAGGAGGTCGGCGCGGCGGCGGCGCGGCTGCCCCGCGAGCGCTACCGGCGGGCCTGCCTGGTGTTGGGCGTCGGCTGCCGACGGGCTGGCGCGGGCCGCCCGCGTTGACGCATGCTGGGGCGCGATGCGTGGGCTCCTGATCCTGGTGTTGTTGGTCGCGCCATCGGCGCACGCCGAGTGTTCGCTGGACGCCGTCGAGGTGGCAGGCGATGACCTCGACGCGGCCCACGAGGCGCTGCGGACGGTGCGTCGTCGCCCGGACTGCCGGTTGGATCCGCTGGTCGTCTACAACCTGGGCTATGTGCGGGACGCGCTGGCCGAGCGGGACGGCGACCGGCTGATGGCCTGCCGCGCCGCCGAGACCTACGCCACCTATCTGGAGCTCGAGCCCGACACCGAGGCGGCCGCGGCTGCCCGCGCGCGGCTGCCCGCGCTGCGGCCGGCCTGCGTGCCGCCCGATCCGGCCGCGCCCTGGCGGGTGGCGTCCCTGGTGACCACGCTCGCCGTCGGGGCGGCCGCGGCGAGCTTCGGGGGGGTGGCGGTGGGCGCCGCGCGGGACGCGCGCGACACCGATGACGCGGCGACCTACGACGAGCACGCGGCGCGCGCCGAGTCCTTCGGGCGGGCGAGCGATGTCGCCTGGGGCTTCGCCGCGGTGGCCGGCGCCGTGACGATCTGGCTGTGGCTGCGCGATCCGCCGCCGCCGCTGCGCCCGAGCATCGACTGAGCCGCTCGACGGCGCGCGGCCGGCCGCGCGATCACCGGCGTCACTCGGTGGCGAAGCCGCAGACGCACAGCAGCCGGGCGGCGCGCTGGCGGCACCCGACGGGCAGGCCGGGCGCGCAGATCGTGGGACCCCACACCTGGGCTGCCAAGCAGCGGCCGTCGCCCCGGCTGCAGACCTCGACGCAGTCGATGGGCGTGTCCGGATCGGTGCCCTGGACCGTGCAGCTCGGGGCGCCGCTGACCGAGCCGTGGCCGCACAGCCACAGGTCACCGGGCAGCGCGCACTCGGGGGGGACGTCGCACGCGCCGTCCTCACCGCACAGGCCGAAGCGGTTGCAGG
>JAUHXL010000422.1 GCA_030426945.1 bacterium | reverse complement strand
CCGCCGACCTTCTCGCGTTACCTGCCCGCCAAGGGCTGGGGCGGCCTGCGGCTGAGCGTCAACCTGGCCGAGATCTTCGAGGGCGTCGCCGCGCTCGTGCCGCCGACCGCGCCGCCGCAGGTGAAGGCGCAGCTGGGCATGGCGAAGGCGATGATGGGCGCCGTGGTCGGCATCGAGTGGGACGACATCTCGTCGGCCTTCTCGGGGCACGTCGTGCTGGCGGCCAACCTGGGCACCCTGCAGCAGATGCAGCGGAACCCGGCGGCGGCCGAGTGGGTGGTGCTGGTCGCCGCGGGCGACGGCGGCGCGGGGGACACCCTGGTGGGGTCGTTGGTGGAGAAGGCGGGGCAGATGGGCGCGGGGCCCAAGTTCGAGAAGGCCGAGGTGGCGGGCGCGAAGGGCTGGAAGGCGGCGGCCGGCCCCATGACCGTGGTCGCCGTGCGCGACGACGACGTCTGGCTGGTGGGATCCGAGAAGGTGGTGACCGCGGCGCTGGCGACCAAGAAGGGCGACAACCTGAAGGGCAAGGCCGACGTGCTCGACGACGACGCGGTCGTCTATGGCATCTGGGCCGACGTCGGCGGGCTGCTCGACGAGGCGAAGAAGCAGGATCCGCAGATCGCGGCGATCGTCGAGTCGGGCGCGCTGAAGGGGCTCAACGACGATCCCACCTTCAGCGGCGGCTGGCGCCTCGACGGCGACGGCCTGCTGGCCACGTCGGAGAGCGCCCTGCAGGGCACGGCGGCGATCATGGGGGTGATGGCGGCCATCGCCATCCCCGCGTTCGTCAAGTACATGAAGAAGTCGAAGACCAGCGAAGCGTCGATGAACGTCCGCAAGATGTTCGACAGCGCGGTGGTGTACTACTACGAGGAGCGCGCCGGCCTCGATGGCACCATCCAGCCGCAGGCCTTCCCGCCCAGCGCCCCGCTGACCCCGGCCTACGATCGCTGCGCGAAGGGCGAGGACAAGTTCCTGCCCACCGCCGATCACTGGAACCTGCCCGGCTGGCAGGCCCTCAACTTCGCGATGGACGACCCCCACTACTACCGCTACGAGTTCATCTCGTCGGGCACCGGTCGCGACGCGAAGTTCACCGCCCGCGCCATCGGCGACCTCGACTGCGACGGCGTCTTCTCGACCTTCGAGCGGGTGGGCGTCATCGACGACGAGGGGAACGTCTCCGGCGGCGCCGGCCTGTACATCGAGAACGAGCTCGAGTAGCCCTCAGCCCCGCCGGTTCTGCGCGGCGAACGCGGCGTCTCGCGCCCGCGGCGCGTGGTCCGTTGGAGTGTTCCCCTGCTTGAGCCCGTGGCAGCATGTCGGGCGGGACGGTCACAGGGCAGTCGAGCAGATTGCGCGCGGTCATGCCGTCGCGGCGCCGAGTGGGGTCATTCGGCGCGGCGCTGCGCCGTCCTGGGCACGAAGGAGCGGGGCGATGAGGGCGTTGATCGGTTTGCTGGTGTTGGCGGTCGTGGGGCTGAGTGGTCGTGCTGCCGCCAAGCCTGGAGGACGAGGCGGCGTGAGTCCGGCGGTGGGCGAGTCGCTCTCCGCCGAGCATACGGTGGCGGTGGGCGGCATCGGGCACCTCGATCGGCTGGCCGAGCGTGGCCTCGTGAAGAGCAGTGCTTTGCCGGCAGGCCATGTCGGGTCGCCGCCGAGCGGGCTCGACCGGGGCCGGTGGGCCGAGGTGCTCGGCTTCGATCCCGGAACGGCGGCTGGCTGGCGCGCCGCGGGGATCGATCCGAAGGCGGGCGTCACCTTCGTCGTGGATGCGCGGTTGGTGGCCGACGGCGAGCCGGTGCCGGTGCTCCTGTTGAAGGTGACTGATCGCGACGCGCTGCTCCGAGGCATCGAGCGCGCGGTCGGCGTGAGGCCGACGATCAGGACGGAAGACGGCGTCGAGGTGCTGACCCTGCGCGGCGAGGCCGTCCTCTTCGGCCGCAAGGGTGAGTGGACGGCCGTGCTGCTGGCCGTCGGCGGCCAGCGGGCACGCGCGAGGAGCGCCTTCGGTGGATTCCTGGCCGACAGCAGCCCGCCGCTCTCGGGCGCTACGGCGTGGCGGAGCGTGTTCGCCGACGGCCGGGGCGCCGTCGACCTCTTCGCCTATGTCGGCGTTCGGTCCCTGGGCCGTCTCTGGGTAGCGGCCGATGGGCCGGCCGGTGCCGGCGCGGAGTTCGACTTCTTCGCCGAGAGGTTCCCTTCCTTCGGGGTCTCGATGACGCGAGCGGGTGGTGCGGCTGTACGTCTGACCGCCACCGACGAGGGGCGGTCGGCGCTACGCCAGATGCTGCAACCCAAGCGGGCGCCGCCCCGCTTCTCGCGCTACCTGCCCCCGCAGGGATGGGCAGGCATTCGCCTCAGCGTGAACGTCACCGAGGTCTTCGAGGGGCTCGCCGCGCTGGTGCCGCCGACCGCATCACCCGACTTCAAATCGAAGCTGGCTTTGGACAAGGCGGCGATGGCCGCGGCAGTGGGTGTCCAGTGGGACGCGATCGGGAAGGCCTTTCCGGGTCACATGGTCTTCATGACCAACCAGGCCACGCTCGCCGAGACGAAGGCCGATCCCCTGGACGGCGAGTGGGCGGTGATGCTCGCAGCGGGTGACGCTGCGGCCAGCGACGCGCTCGTCGGCTCGCTCGTTGCGAAGGCGAACGCATCGGATCCGGGGCTCCTCGTGCCGACCGCGCTGGCGGGCGCCCGGGGCTGGAGAGTCGACCTGGGGCCCAAAGCGCTCGTCGCCGTTCGTGACCGGGACGTGTGGTTGCTGGGGGACGAGTCCGTCGTGGCCAGGTTGGTGGCGCCCCGGAAGCATCGGCCAAGCCGGGTCGCAACACGCGCCCTCGACGGTGCGGACGTCGCGTTCGGGTTCTGGGCGGATCTGCAGCAGCTGCTCGAGGAATGGAAGGCAGACCCTGTGGCCCCGAACGCCTTCGGCAAGAGGGCGTGGCGTCGCTTCGCCAAGGAGCCTGGCGTCAGCCTGACCTGGCGGCTGGACCGCGGGGGCCTGGTGGCCGGACTCGACAGCGCGTTGCCCTTACAGGAGTTCGCCACCATGGTGGCGTCGTGGAGCGCCGCGCCGGCGTTGCTTGAGGCCATCAACCAGGCGAAGACCCACGAGGCGCGCATCAACATGCGCCGCCTGTACGAGGCCTCGGTGGCCTACTACCACCAGGACCGCGTCGGCCCGGACGGCACCCCGCTGCTGCGTGCATTTCCGCCGAGCGTGCCGCTGACGCCCGCGGCCGATCGCTGCGCGACCGGGGATCACGCGTATGCGCCCGACGCGGCGCCGTGGCAGCACCGAGGCTGGCGTGCGCTGAACTTCTCGGTCGACGACCCCCACTACTATCGCTACGAGTTCATCTCGTCGGGCACCGGCCGCGACGCGATGTTCACCGCCCGCGCCGTCGGCGACCTCGACTGCGATGGCGTCTATTCGACCTTCGAGCGGACGGGCACGATCGACGCCGAGGACAACGTGACGGGTGGCGTCGGCCTGCGCGTCGTGAACGAGCTCGAGTAACGGGTCCGGAGGCCCTTTCGGGTGTCGCGCGCGCCGGGGGGCGTGGCAGCATGCGCGGCGGTGGGCGGTCGGGCGACCGACCCGGTAGTGAAACGGCGCGTCGGCGTGGTGAGGGCGTCGAGCGTGCGCGGGGCGCGGCGCTGGCGGCGGCGCGGGGGCAGGGCGATGAGGGCGTTGATCGGTGTCCTGGTGTTGGCCGCGGTGGGGGCGGGCGGCTTCTTCGCCTACCGGCAGTTCTGTGGCGGCGGCGTGAGCCCGGCCGTGGGCGCGGTGTTGTCGGCCGAGCACACGGTGGTGGTGATCGGCATGGAGCACCTCGACGAGCAGGCAGCGCAGGTCGTCGAGACGCTTCAGGGGTTGCCGGACGGCCTGCACGCGTCGCTCGCCGCGTGGCTCGACCCGGCCCAACGCATCGAGACCCTGGGCTTCGATCCCACCACGCCCGAGGGCTGGGCGAGCATCGGGGTCGATCCGGAGGCCGGCGTGGCCGTGGTGGTGGACCGACGTCTGGTGGTCGATGGCGTGCCGGCGCCCGTGCTCATGTTCCAGCTCACCGATCGAGACAAACTACACACCGCCATCGAGAAGTGGTCGGGCGTGAAGCCGACCGTCGTCCCCGGAGACGAGTTCGACGCGCTGAACGCCCAAGGGACATCCTGGCTGGTCAACGAGAAGGGCGGTTGGACCGCGCTGTTGATGACTTCGGGTCCACCGGGCGACGAGGCCTCGGAGGTCTTCCGCGCTTTCATCACCGACACCGGCACGCCGCTGTCCGATGCCGACACCTGGAAGGACGCCTTCGCCGACGGGGACGGGGCGGTCGAGGCCTTCGCGTACGTGGGCGTGCGCTCGCTGGACGGTCCCCTGCGGACGCTGGGAGCGCCCTCCGAGGTGGTGGACGCCATGCCCTTCTACGGCGCGCACTTCCCCGCGCTGGGCGTGGCCATGACCCGCGACGCCGGGCTGACCGTCCGCATCTCGGCGACCGAGGTGGGGTTGGCCGCGCTGCAGCAGCTGGTGCGGCCCGAGCGGGCCGCCCCGGCGTTCTCGCGCTACCTGCCCGCTGCGGGCTGGAGCGGCGCGCGCGTGAGCGTCAACCTCGCGGAGCTCTTCGTCGGGGCCGCGGCGCTTGTGCCGCCGAACGCTCCCCCGCACGTGAAGGCCCAGTTGGAGATGGCGAACGCGCTGATGAGCGCCGCGATCGGCGTGGACCTGGACGACTTCGCCCGGGCCTTCTCGGGGCACGTCGTCATGGCGGCCAACGTGGGCGCGCCGTTCGCTGCGAGGGAGGGGCCGGCGGCGCTGGAGTCGCTCTATCTGCTCGGCGTCGTCGACCCGGACGCCAGCGACACGTTGGTCCAGTCGCTCGTCGAGAAGGCCGGCCAGATGGGAGCCGGTCCGCTCTTCCAGAAGGCCGAGATCGCGGGCGCGAAGGGATGGCAGATGGCCACGGGGCCCATCACCATGGTCGCCGTGCGCGACGCCGACGTCTGGCTGTTCGGTCCGGAGCACTCGGTCGCCGAGGCGTTGGCCAACAAGCACGGTGAGAACCTGCAGGGCAAGGTGGACGTGTTGGAGGACGCTGGCGTCGTCTTCGGATTCTGGTTGGATCTGAGGGAGTGGCTCGACGCCGCGCCGACGAGTCCGACGTTGGCGGGCCTGCTCGAGTCGGACCTGCTGAAGCCTCTGCGGAACAACCCGACGGTCGGCAGCGCCTGGCGTCTCGATGACGACGGCCTGCTGGCCACCACGAGCAACCCGTTGCAGCGGTCGTTCATCGCTGTGGGTGTGACGGCCGCGGTCGCGGTGCCCGCGTTCATGAAGGAGCAAAGGCTGGCGAAGACCGCCGAGGCGCGCGCCAACGTGCGGCGGTTGTTCGACGCCGCATCGCGCGCCTATCGCGAGAACCGCGTCGGCCCCGATGGCGCGCCGATGCCGCGGGCCTTTCCGCCGAGCACGACGCTCACGCCGACCGCCAACCGGTGTGTGAGCGGGAACGTGCCGTACGCCCCGGACCCCTCGCTGTGGGACTCACCTGGATGGCGGGCGCTGAGCTTCGCCGTCGGCGAGCCTCACTACTACCGGTACCAGTTCATCTCGGCGGGCATCGGCCGCGACGCGCTCTTCACTGCGCGCGCCCTCGGTGACCTCAACTGCGACGGGACCTACTCCACCTTCGAGTGGGTGGGCCGCGTCGACGACGAGGGCAACGTCTCCGGCGGCGCCGGCCTGTACGTCGAGAACGAGCTCGAGTAGCCCTCACCCCCGCCGGTTTTGCGCGGCGAAGGCCGCGAAGCCCTCGACGTAGCGCGCCACGCGGTCGCGCGTGGCGTCGTCGGCCAGCTTCAGATCGTCGTCGAACAGCTTCGAGCCCCCGCCCAGCTGCATCATGCTGCCGAAGTAGGGCGCGGTGCTCAGCCGCATGAACACCTGCAGCCAGTGGCTCTGGGCCACGGCGGTGGCGAGGCGGCCCGGCGTGACGCCCATCAGGCCGACGGGCAGGCCGCCGAAGACGCGGCTGGCGTCGCCGCCGCGGGTCATCCAGTCGATGCCGTTCTTCAGCGTGCCCGGCAGCGAGCCGTTGTACTCGGGGCTGGCGATCAGCAGCCCGTCGGCGGCGGCCACGGCGTCCTTCAGCTTCACGACCGCGTCGGGCAGCCCCTCGGCCTCCTCGAGATCGCCGTCGTAGACCGGGATGCCGTGCAGCGTGCGGATGTCGATCTCGACGCCCTCGGGCGCCAGCTCGGCGGCGGCGCGCAGCAGGGCGTGGTTCAGCGACCGCTTGCGCAGGCTGCCGGCGAGGCCGATCAGCTTCGTGGCCATGGATCCTCCTGGGGTGAGTGCGTGCGTGGCGGTGGGATGCGCGGCGGGCCTCAGCGGTTCCGGCGCCGCCGGATGGCCAGCAGCGCCAGCAGCGCCCACAGCGGCGCCGACGACCGGTCGCCGGCGTCGCAGTCGCAGCCCTCGGTGCTGCTGCCGCCGATGCTGGGCGCGGCGTCGCCGGGCGCGGCGTCCAGACTGGCGTCCGGCCGGTCGA
>JAUHXL010000421.1 GCA_030426945.1 bacterium | reverse complement strand
GCCAAGCGCCCGCGCACCTACGCGGCCATCATCGACGCCGACGCCGAGAGCGCCGAGCGCTTCGACGGCCACGGGTCGGCGATGGCCCAGGCCTACAACCACCTGATCATGCCGCTGGCGAACGATCTCGACCGACGCACACAGGTGCGCTGGGGTGTGCGTGACTTCGAGCGTCGCTTCGGGCGGCGGCCCGAGGGCGTGTGGCTGCCCGAGACGGCCGTGTGCGTCGACACCCTCGAGGCGCTCGCCGAGCACGGCATCCGCTTCACCGTGCTCGCGCCCCACCAGGCGAAGGCGGTGCGTCCGATCGGCGACGACGGACTGCCGGCGGGTGACTGGACCGACGTGCAGGGCGCCAACGTCGATCCCTCCCGCGCCTATCGCTGCCCGCTGCCCTCGGGCAGGTGGATCGCGCTCTTCTTCTACGACGGCCCCATCTCGAACGCGGTGGCGTTCGAGAAGCTGCTCGAGCGCGGGGAGCGTTTCAAGGATCGCCTGATGGACGCCTTCGACGACGGTCGGGACCACGCGCAGCTCGTCCACATCGCCACCGACGGCGAGACCTACGGTCACCACCACCCGCGCGGCGAGATGGCGCTGGCCTACGCGCTGAAGCACATCGACGATGATCCCTCCGTGACGCTGACCAACTACGGCGCCTTCCTCGAGCGTCACCCGCCCGCCTTCGAGGTGCAGATCGTCGAGAACAGCAGCTGGAGCTGCGTGCACGGCGTCGAGCGTTGGCGCGCGGACTGCGGCTGCAGCACCGGCCGGCCCGGCTGGCACCAACGCTGGCGGGCACCCCTGCGCGCGGCGCTCGACTGGCTGCGCGACGCCGTGGCGCCCGGCTTCGAAGAGGCGCTCGGCGCGCTGGTCGACGATCCGTGGGCCGCGCGGGACGCCTACGTGGACGTGATCGCGGATCGCAGCGCCGACAACACCGAACGCTTCTTCGCCGAGCACGCGCGCACCGCGCTCGGGGCCGACGACCGCGTGAAGGCCCTGCGCCTGCTCGAGCTGCAGCGCAACGCGATGCTGATGTACACGAGCTGCGGCTGGTTCTTCGACGAGCTCTCGGGCCTCGAGACCACGCAGGTGATGCGCTACGCGGCGCGGGTGGTGCAGCTGGCGGACACCGTGCTCGGCCTCGACCTCGAGGACGACTTCGTCGAGCGCCTGGCCGAAGCCCCGAGCAACCTGCCGCGCTTCGGCGACGGCCGGGGGGTGTACGCAAAGCTCTGCCGTCCAGCGCGCATCGACCTCGAGCGCGTCGGCGCCCACCACGCGCTGACCGCCCTGTTCCGGCCGGACGAGTCGGCCCACGACATCGACTGCTATCGGGTCGACGACATCGAAGAGACGCGCTGCGAGCGCGCCGACGCGCGGCTGGTGGTGGGACGCACCCGGGTCCGATCCCACATCACCGGTTCATCGACTCGCCTGGTCTACGCGGCCCTTCACCTGGGCGGGCACGACCTGAGCGGTGGGGTGCGCGTCGAGGCCGGCGAGAGCGACCTCGCCGGTCTGCGCGACGCGCTGCTGCCCTGCTTCGAGAGCGGCGAATACTCCCGCCTGGTGCGCGCCATCGACCAGGCCTTCCCCGGCCGCGTGCTGACGCTGCGCGCGCTGTTCCGGGACGAACAGCGGCGCACCATCGACAGCCTGCTGGCGATGGAGCGCGCCAAGGTGGCCGACGCCTACGACGCCATCTACGACCGCGCGGCGCCGCTGCTGCGCTTCCTGTCGTCGCTGGGCCACCCGCCCCCGCTGACCTTCCGCCGCGCCGCCGAGGTGGTGCTGGACAACCGGCTGCAGCGCGAGCTGGAGGGCGATCTGCCGACGGCGGCGTCGGTGCAGGCCCTCCTCGACGAGGCCGAAGCGATGGGCATCGGGCTCGACCTCGATCCCCTGCGCTATCAGTTGGGACGCTCCCTGACGCGCGCGTCGGCGGCGCTGCGCGAGGCGCCCGACAGCCTTCCGATGCTCGAGCGCTTCGCGTCGGCCGTGCGCGGCGCCGCCGCGATGCCCGTCGAGGTCGACCTGTGGGAGGCGCAGAACACGTGGTTCGCGCTGGACGGGCGCCGGGACGCGCGCGACGCCGACTGGCAGCGGGTGTTCGATGGGCTGCGCGAGCCGCTGGAGATCCACCGCACCGGGGAGGCCGGATGACACCACCCACCAGCACCTACCGTCTGCAGCTCGGCCCCGACCTGGACTTCGCGGCGGCGACCGCGCTGATGCCTCACCTCGCCCGGCTGGGCGTCGGCGCGCTATACCTGTCCCCCTGCTTCGCGCCGCGCGAAGGCAGCACCCACGGCTACGACGTGGTGGATCCCACGCGCCTGAACCCCGCGCTCGGGGACGAGGCCGCCTTCGAGCGGCTGGCGCGGGCGGCCGCCGATCACTGCGTGGGGCTGGTGCTCGACATCGTGCCCAACCACCAGGCCGCGTGCGGCGCCAACCCCTGGTGGCGCGATCTGCTGCGGCACGGCGCCGCGTCGCCGCGCGCGGCGGCCTTCGACGTGGACTGGCACCCACCCTGGCCCGGCGCCGACGACCGGCTGCTGCTGCCCATCCTGGGCACGCGCTACGCCGACGCGTTGGCCGACGGTCTGCTGACTGTGGCGCTGGGCGAGGACGACTTCGAGCTGCGCTACTACGCGCACCGCGCGCCCCTCGATCCCAAGACCTGCGCGGCGCTGGTGACCGCGGGCCTGGACGCCCTGGCCGCCGAGCAGGGCGGTGGCGACGCGGTGGTGCAGGGGCTGCGGGCCGTCGCGTCCGCGCTGGACGCGCTGCCACCGCGCATCGCCGACGCCACCGACCGCGCCGAGCGCGCGCGCGCGGCGATGACGCTGCTGGCCGATCTGCGCGCGCAGTCGCCGGTGGTTCGGGCGCACCTCGACGCCAACCTCGCGCGCCTGCACACCGCCGACGCCGCCGGCCAGGCGCGGCTGGACCGGCTGCTGTCGGCGCAGGCCTGGCGGCTGGCGTACTGGAAGACGGCGGTGCGCGAGATCAACTACCGCCGCTTCTTCAACATCAACGACCTGGCCGGCGTGCGCGTCGAGGACGCCGCCGTGCGCGATGCGTCCCACGCGCTGGTGCTGCGCCTGTGGGACGCGGGCCTGCTGAGCGGGCTGCGCGTGGATCACGTCGACGGGCTGCACGATCCCCACGCCTACCTCGACTGGCTGGCCGAACGCACCGGCGGGCGAGCGTGGATCACCGTCGAGAAGATCCTCGCGCCCGACGAGGATCTGCCGCCGTGGCCGGTGGCCGGGACGACGGGCTACGATTTCCTCAACGTGCTCAACGGGTTGCTGGTCGAACCGGCGGGCCTGGACGCGCTCGACAGCGTCTACGGTGCGTTCATCGGACGCGAGCCCGACTTCGCGGGGCTGGTGCGCGCGCGGCAGCGCGACGTCATCGACTGGCTGTTCAAGAGCGAGGCGCGGCGGCTGGAGCGTGACCTGACGCTGCTGGCGCGCCGCGATCTGCCCGGCCGCGACGTGGCAGCGAGCGAGCTGGGGCGAGCGCTGATCGGCGTGACCGCCGAGCTGTCGGTGTACCGCACCTACGTGCGCGACGAGCCCAGCGAGGCGGAGCGCGCGACGCTCACCGCGCTGGTCGACGCCGCGAAGGCGCGCGATCCGTCCAGCGACACCGCGGCCTACGACTACCTGCTGCGCGTGCTGTGCCTCGACGTGCCCCCCGCGCTGCGCGACGACGCGCGCGCGTTCGTGCATCGCTGGCAGCAGTTCACGCCGCCGGTGCGCGCGAAGGGCCTCGAAGACACCTCGCTGTACGTCTACAACCGGCTGGTGTCGCTCAACGACGTGGGCGCCGAGCCGGGCGACGGCGACTACAGCCTGGCCGACTTCCACCGCTTCAACACCGCGCGCGCCGCGCGCCACCCCCACGCGATGAACGCGACCACCACCCACGACACCAAACGCTCCGAGGACGTGCGCGCGCGCATCGCCGTGCTGAGCGAGCTGCCCGAGGTGTGGCGCGCGACGCTGGCCCGGTGGCACGCGACGAACGCGCGCTTCCGGACCGACGACGTGCCCCACCCCAACGAAGAGGTGCTGCTCTACCAAACGCTGCTGGGCGCCTGGCCCCTCGCCGACGACGACGTGCCCGCCTTCCGCGGTGAGCGGCTGCGCACCTACCTGGTGAAGTCCGCGCGCGAGGCCAAGGAGTTCACCAGCTGGCGCGCGCCCGACGAGGCGCGCGAGATGGCGCTGGTCGACTTCGCGGGGCGCATCCTCGACGCGGACGAGAACGCCGCGTTCCTCGACGACCTCCGCGGGCTGCAGGCGCGGGTCGCGTTCTTCGGCATGCTCAACGGGCTGACGCAGCAGCTGCTGAAGCTGGCCGCGCCGGGGGTGCCCGACGTGTACCAGGGCAGCGAGCGGTGGAGCCTGAGCCTGGTCGATCCCGACAACCGGCGGCCGGTGGATCACGGGCGGTGCGCCGAGCTGCTGTCCGAGCTGAGCGAAGAAGGTCCGGACGCCCTCGGCGGGCTGCGTGACCGTTGGCGCGACGGCGCCATCAAGCTGTGGGTGACCTGGAAGGCGCTCACCCATCGCCGCGCGCGGCCGACGCTCTACGCCGAGGGCCGCTACGTGCCCCTGTACGCCGACGCGAAGCGACGGAACGTGTGCGCCTTCGCCCGGGTGCGCGGCAAACGCTGGGTGATCGCCGCGGCGCCGCGCCTCACGACGCGGTTGACCGAAGCCGGCGCGTGGCCGCTGGGCGAGCCCGTCTGGGGTGACGCCGCGCTGACGCTGCCCGACGACGCGCCGGATCGGTTCACGGACGTGCTGACCGGCCAGACCGTGACGGTGAGCGGCGGGCGCCTGCGCCTGGCCGACGCCCTCACCGCCTTGCCCGTCGCGCTGCTCGAGGCGACCGCGGCGGGCGGCTGAGCGCGCGGCCGCGGCCCCCCGCGCGGCCAGCGAGCGCGAACGCGGCGCGCCGCGGGCTACCGCAGCAGGCGCGTCAGCTCGCGGTCCAGCGCGTTGGCGAAGCGCTGCTTGTCCTTGGTGCCGAAGGGCGCCGGCCCGCCCGTGACGACGCCCGCGTCCCGCAGCTCGGTCATGAAGTCGCGCATGCTCAACCGCTCGCGCACGTTGTCCTCGTCGTACAGCTCGCCCCGCGGGTTGAGCCCCGTGGCCCCCTTCTCCACGACCCGCGCCGCCAACGGCACGTCCGCCGTGATCACCAGATCCTCGACCGCCACGCGCTCGGCGATCCAGTCATCGGCCACGTCCGCGCCCTGACTCACCACGATGCTGCTGACGAAGCGGTTCTTCGGCAGCGCCAACGGCCGATTGGCCACCAGCACCGTCTCCACCTGCCGGCGCGCCGCCGCCTTGAACACCACGTCCTTCACGTCCCGCGGACACGCATCGGCGTCGATCCAGATCTTCAACGCTCCTCCTCACCCGCGGCGACCGAGCGCCACGGTCGGTGCTGACAGCGCCCGCCCGGGCGCCGCGGTCGGTCCGACCGGCGCCCGCTCCGGCGCCGCGCTCGGTCCCGACGGAGATCGACGGAGCGTCGCGGCGCCACGGACGGGCTGTCAGCGATCAGCTATCAGCTTTCAGCTCCGTTGTCGCCGACTGAAGGGCCGCGGCCTGGGCGTGGACCGTCCAGGTCGGGCCTCTACGCTCGCTCAGCAGCGTGGCAGTCATCACTCAGGTGAGGGTTGAAACGCGAGCGAAGCGAGCAAGCTGACAGTTGAAAGCTGACCGCTGACAGCCCCTCCAACCATCGCGCGGATCGTCACGCCCCCGGCTCGGACCGTCGCCAGCCACCGATCACCCGCCCCCTCACGCCTCGTCCGCCAACGCTCTCACCACCCGCTCGCAACACGCCACCACCTCGTCGCCCATCGCCGCCAGCCCCGACGGGCGCAGACAGCGATTCAGCGTGCGCAGCCCCTCGTTCACCTCGGCGGGCGTCACCGGCGCGCCGGCGGCCAGCAGCACCGCCAGCCGCATCGCCAGATCCAGCTTCACGACCTCGAGCCCCAGCCCCGCCATCAGCGTCGGCGCCTTGTGCAGCGCCTTGCCGAAGATCACGTTCTGCAGGTGCAGCCGGGTGAGCCGGTCGCCCGCGTCGCCCGCCACCAGCCCCGGCGTGCCCCGCGGGGCATGCTCGGCCAGCCACGCCTCGGCGGCTGCGCCCACGCGGCGGTGCAGCTCGACGTCGACCAGGTTGCCCTCGGCCAGCGCCACCTCGCGCTCCTCGGCGGCCCACGGCACCAGGGCCGTGACGATGGGGTGCGCGTTCGCCGGCGCCCAGCCGCGCGCCGGCGTGATGGCCGGCGCGTCCTCGGGCCGCACCACGCGCACCGCCAGCGCGCGCACCAGCGTCGCCGGGCCGACCGCGTCGATCTCCAGGTCGGCCAGCCACATCTGCTCCAGCGCGAGCGCGTCCTCGAAGTCGACCGTGATGTCGGCGTCGATGCGCACGTCCTCGGGCACGATCATCGTGGGGTGGGCCAGCAACACCGCCAGGTCGTCGCCGAGGGTGTCTTCGAGGGGCGCGCCAT
>JAUHXL010000019.1 GCA_030426945.1 bacterium | reverse complement strand
GGTGGGTGAGGACGAGCGGTTCGTCGCGACGTGTCTCCATGGGAGCCTCCCGGTGACGCCGCGCGGTCCACTCCGGCGGCGTTCACGGGGCTCCAGTCGCGAGGGCCTGTTTCGTGACGGACTTTTTGTGGGGCGGGTCGTTTTTCTCAGTAGGCGCGGTCGGCGTAGGCCTTGCGCAGCGCCTCGGTCGGGCGCTGCACACGCTTGCGGGAGGCGGCCTCCGAGATCTCCAGCAGCGTGGCGATCTCGCGGTGGCTGTGGCCCTCGACGTAGAACAACGTGAGCAGCATCTGGTCGGACTCGGCCAGCGACTCCATGGCCGCCCGAACGCGGCGCGCGTCCTCCGCCCCGATACCGACGTAGGTGCAGCGCGTGTCGAGATGGTCATCGAACACGACGCGGCACGAGAGCTTGTTCTGCTTCTTCTCGGCGTTGGCGATCGCGCGCCAGTAGTACTGCGTCAGATCCCACTTCGCGTACCGGGCGTGATGCTCACAGACGCTGAGCAGCGTGCTGTAGGCGAGGTCGCGCGCAGTCTCGAGCGGGACGTCGTGCCGAACCAGCCGCTTGATGGCCTTGTCGAGCGTCGACGGCTGGTTGGCCTGCGCCAGGGTCTGGAGGCACGTCACGAAGGGGTTGGGTGGCTCATGCGCCTGCGGGTTGGCGAGCAGCTCGCGATCGGACGTCGGGCGTCGCTGCGTCGCCGGCTCCTCGCCTGGCGCCGTGAGCCGCAGGACCTCGCGAGGTGCGGGCGCGTGGCTGACGACGACCGCTCGACCCGCCGTTGCCTGTGCGCGTTGGCGGTCGCGATCGCCCACCAGATCGGTCGCCGCGTCGCTCAGGATGCTGTGCAGCGTCGGCGCGGGGGCGCCGGTCTCGATCGAGTCGAGCTCGACGTAGCCCTCCGCGACGCTGCCGACCAGAAGCGCCGTGACGCCGAGCCCGCCCAGGGCCGCCAGACTGGCTTGGGCGAGCGCGCGCCAGGCCGCGCGGATCGAGACGGCGCCCGCGACGGCTCGCCAACACAGCCGCAATGCGATCGCACCCAGCAGCAAAGGCGCGACGAACAGCGCGAGCTCCAGCAGGCCGACCAGGAAGACGGCCGTCAGCCCATCCGGCACGTCGACGCCGCTGAGGTCGAGCAGAACCAGCGGACCGCCGACCATCAGATAAGCCGCCGCGAGGCCCACGAGAGGGACATCTGGACTGAGGTCGACGCCCGCGATACGGCGTCGAAGGGTCCGCAT
This sequence comes from bacterium, assembly GCA_030426945.1. GTDB lineage: Bacteria > Myxococcota_A > Bradymonadia > UBA7976 > UBA1532 > JACKDN01. The sequence goes on along the minus strand of JAUHXL010000019.1, from coordinate 34,385 downwards.
CAGCGACCAGAGCAACGCCCCAGCGTTCACCACCCACCCCAGCCCGAAGGCTACTCCGAGCGTCGTCTCGTCGAGGCCGCCCGTGTGCTGGAGCACTTCGGCCAAGCCGAACAGCGCGAGACCGAGCCACGCCAACCCGAGCGGCGCCACCGATCCGGCCAGCGCGACCACGCTCGCCGCGCCGACCGCCACACGGAGGCCGAGAGGTGCCGCCGGCGCATCGTCGCCGACCGAAGCCCCGAGTCCGTCGATGGTCGCGTCACCCTGCTCGACCCGCCTCGGCTCGCCCACGTCGCTCATGGCACCCACCGCCACCTGCCAGGGGCTTCAGCCTAGGCCGCGTCCGAGCGCGAGTCGACCGTTCCATGCGGCCTCCTTCCGACCGCCCAGGGCGGCCGCGCGAGGCCCTCCCGCGGCGAGGGTGCGGAGGCCCGCGGGGGCGTGGCCGGACCGTGGCCACTTCGTGTCCGGGTAGGCGGCCAGATCGGACACCAAAGTGGCCAAACGTGACCGGAAGGCGGCCAATCTGTCCGCGTAGGCGGCCACGTGTACGGTTGGGGGGTGTATCACAATGGTCAATGGACGAGGACCGAGCTCGGGGGGGCGGGGCGAGCGAGGCGGAACCCGGTGCTCCTCTCCCGGTACGCCGGGTGCCCCCCGACCCGGAACGCGGACCGCGCGAAGGGCGCGGAGTTGACCCACGAGCCACCGCGCAACACGCGGTTCGCGCCCCCGACGGGGCCCAAGGGGTCGGTCTGCTTTCCGGTGGGGTAGGTGCCGGTCCAGTCGTGGCACCACGCCCAGACGTTGCCGTGCACGTCGTACAGGCCGAAGGGGTTGCGGGCGGCCGCGCCCTTGGCGGCCACCGGGTGCGTCTTGCGGCCGCTGTTGCCGGCGTACCAGCCCACCGCCGCCAGGTCGGACTCGGCGTCGCCCTTCCAGTACCGCGTGGTCGTCCCGCCCCGGGCCGCCCACTCCCACTCCGACTCCGTCGGCAGGCGGTAGCCCGTGCAGCGCCAACGGCCGGCGCGGTCCAGGATGGGGGTCACCTTGGCTTGGTAGTCGCCGAGGTCGCCGATGTTGCCCTTGGCCAGGCCGCCGAAGGGCGTGCCCTTCGGGTTCTTCAGGTCGTAGCAGGGGTCGAGCCCCTCCTTCGCCGACAACGCGTTCGCGTACGCCACCGCGTCGAACCAGCTCACCCGCTCCACCGGCAGCGCGTCGGCGCCCTCGAAGTACGACGGGCGCTCGCCGGTCAACGCGGCGAACTCGCCCTGCGTGATGGGCGTCGCGGTCAGCAGGAAGGGGCTCAGCACCACCCGGTGCTGCGTCTCGTCGCCGCCGCGGCCGTCCTCGTCCTTCGGGCTGCCCATCAGGTAGCCCTCGGGGCCCGTGCCCGGGATGTACACCAGCGCCGATCGGTGGGCCGTCGCGGCAAACACCTCGGCGCCGGGCGCGTGGGCGCCGCGGCCCGCACCGACGTGCACCGCCGGCGCGCGGCGCCGGGGCGTCGCGGACTCGGCGCGTGGAGGCCCCGGCGGCGGGGAGGCGCTCACCGCCTCGGACGGCGCGCGGCCGCCCCGCAACGGCGCGCCAGCGCCAGCCCGCAGCGCCTCGATGTCGGCGCGCGTCGCGGCCAGTTCGGCCCGCGCCGCCGCCAGCTCGCTGCGCTCCGCGGCCAGGTCCGCGCGCACCGCCTCGAGCTCGGCGCGCGCGGACAGCAGCGCCTGCGCCTCGAGCTGCTGTCCGCGGCGCAGCGTCTCGACGCCTTCGGCGAGCGTCGTCGACTCGGCACGCAGGTCGCGCACTCGCTGCCGCGCTGCCTCGATCTCCTCCTGCGCCCGCGCCGTCTCGGCTCGCAGGTCGGGCAGACCGGTCTGCACCCGCCACGCGATGGCCTCCATCTGCGCCTGCACCTTCGCCATGTCCGGCGCGCGGTCCCCGGGATGGCGGGCGAGGCAGCGCCGCAGCAGGGTGTCCAGCTCCGCCGGGCGCGACGGATCGTCGGGCGGCCGCACCAGGGGCTGGTCGAGATGGACGACCAGGTCTTCGCGGGTGTAGCCATCGCGCAGAGTCAGGCGGCGGTGATCGATGCCCATGACGAGCCGAAAGACGACGGCGGCCCAGCCGTACACGTCAGCGGCCGCGCCGACGCCCTCTTCGTCGAGCAGCTGCTCGGGCGCGGCGAACAGCAGGCTGCCCATGCCGCGGGCGGTGAACGTACCGACGCCGTCGTGCAGACGCGCGATGCCGAAGTCGAACAGCACCGCGCTGCCGACGGCATCCAGGCCGACGTTGTCGGGCTTGACGTCGCGGTGGACGATGCCCTTGGCGTGGGCGTAGGCCAGCGCGTCGGCGAGGTCGCTGGCGATCTGGGTGGCCTGCGGTAACCCGAAGCGTGCTCCCTGGTCGAACCGCTTGCGCAACGTGGTGGGCACGAAGTCCATCACCAGCAGCCGGGCATCCTCGAAGTCGAACGCCCCGTGGAAGCCGACGATGTTCGGTTGGTTGTTCAGGCGCTCGTAGACCTGGCGCTCCTTTTGGAACGTGCCCTCGAGCTCGGTCCGACTCTTCCGATCACCACCGGCCTTGCGCAGGTCGACGATCTTCACCGCTCGGTCGCGGCCATCGGGCGTGCGGCACCCATAGACGGCGCCGAAACTGCCCTTCCCCACCACGTCGCCAAACTCCAGGCCGTCCAACGCCGGTACCCGTTTCGGGCGGCCGCCGCAGCCCGTCCAGCTGCAGCGCTGCGCGGTGCGGCTGGGCTGATAGCATCGGGGGCAGAGCAACATGGGCGCAGGGTGCCACAGCCGACCGGCGACGTCATCGGGCGGGCTGAGGAGCGGGCGACGAACCAACCCGTTGAGCCTGCCGCCCGCATGAGGCAGGCTGCGGCCATGAACGACCCACTCATCGGGCAGGTGCTGGGCGGCCGCCAACTCGTTGAAGAACTCGGCCGCGGGACGACGGGCCGGGTGTACCTCGCGCGCAACCTCGCGCTCGCCGGCCGCGAAGAGGCGGTGAAGCTGATCGAGCGGTCGCGCGCCGATCTCGCCGCGCTGCTGTGGCGCGAGGGCGGCGTGCTCGCGCGGCTCGATCACCCGAACATCGCGCACGCCTGGCACATGGATCAGTCCGACACGCTGGTGTACGTCTGCATGCGGCTCGCACGCGGCGTCACCGGCGCGCAGTTGCTGAAGGGCGGCCAACACCTGGCGCCGGCGCGCGCCGCCCGGCTCGCCGCGCAGATGGCGGACGCCCTCGCCCACGCGCACGGCCGTGATACGCCGATCATCCATCGGGATCTCAAGCCGGAGAACATGGTCATCGAGCAGGCCGGCACCGCGGACGAGGCCGTGGTGTTGCTGGACTTCGGCATCGCGAGGATCGACGGCGAGGCGTCCATCACGGGAGGCCAGTTCGCCGCCGGCACGCCTGCCTACATGGCGCCCGAGCTGTGGCGCCGCGAATCGCCCACCCCCGCGACGGACCTGTACGCGCTCGGCGTCGTGCTCTACGAGATGCTCGCGGGCACCAACCCTTTCTTCGATGTCGACCTGCCCCGGACCCGCGCGCGGCACGAGCTCGTACCGCCCCCGCCGCTGCCCCCGCACGTGCCGCCCGCGTTGGCCGACCTGGTCGGCGCGCTGCTCGCCAAGCGGCCGGGCGACCGGCGGCCGGAGAGCGCCGCCGCGCTGGCGGCCGCGCTCCGTGCGGCCGGCGAAGTGCCGCGGACGCCGACGCTCATCGGCGCCGCCGCACCGGCCGCAGCGCCCGCGTCCCCCGAGCGTCCGCCGTCCCGAGAGGCGCCACGTCGGGCGGCGCCGACGCCGCAGCCGACCCCGCCCCCGCAGCCGACCCCGCCCCGGCAGCCGACCCCGCCGATCCCGCCCCCCAGCGGCATCGACGAGGGCCTGCCCTCGCCCTGGGATCACGACGCCCTGATCGACAGCGCCGCGCGCGCGGTGTGCAAGCTCAAGGTGCGCATCGCTCGCGGCCGCCACACGCTGCCCGACGTCGCTCAGATCACCCTCGCGGCCCCCGTCGGCGCCCACGCGGCCATCCAGCGTCTGCTCGACCAGCGCGCCCTGATCGACGACCTCGGCGCGCGTGTCGCCAACCAGATGGGCTGTGGCCTCGAGGGGGTGCCGGCCCTGCGCTTCGAGCTCGACGTCGCCCTCAAAGCGCGCCTCACCGCGCGCGAGCTGCCGGCCCACGCCCTGCGCATCGGCCTGCGCATCGAGGGTGGTGATCGCGACGGCGACGATCTGCTCCTCGCCCCCGGCCGCACGCTGGTGGCCGGCCGCAGCGACGCCTCGAGCCCGACGCAGCCCGACCTGGTCCTGACCACCACCGTCACCGAGGTCAGCCGGCGCGCACTCGAGCTGCGGCGGCAGGGGCCCCAGGTTCAGTTCCGGCTGCCCCCTGGGCAGTCCCTGGCCGCCCGCCAGCACGACGAGAAGTGGGTGTTCAAGCACTACCTGGACGGGCGCCGTCTGCCCCTCGGACGCATCGAGACCACGTGGACCGCCCTGCGCCCGGGTGAGGCCGTCGAGCTGCGCCGAGCCCACATCACGCTCCACGTCTTCGAGGAGGTCAGCGCGTCGTGATCGAGCCGACCACGGATCCCAACGTGTACCGCGTGCACTTCGATCGCATCGGGCCCCCGGGCCCCCTGGCGTTCTTCGTCCGGCTCGTCGACCGCCTGCGCGGCGAGCGCGCCCGGGTCAGCCCTCTCACCGTCTCCTGGGCGCTGCAGCACATCATGTGGACGCACCGCATGCGGACGGACGACGGACATGCCCTGGTGCCGAACCACTTCAAGGTGTTCCTGGCCGAAGACGACTTGGAGCGGGCCCGCGGCCTGCAAACGTACTTCGACCGGCACGTACCGACGGCGCTCGAGCGCTTCGCCGAAGCCAGGCGGTTGGCCCTGATCGACGCGGCGCGCTTCGTCGTGCGGCTCGACCGCGCCGCCGAGGAGCCACTGTCGCCGCTCGAAGCGCTGGTGCGCGTCGAGTTCGTCGCCGAGGCAGACGAGCCCCCCGTCGTCGACGGCGAGATGACCCTGCGCGGCGACGGCCCGGGCCCCGCCTCCCGCCGCCGGAAGCGCCCCGCCGCCCACTCGTCCCCACCAGCATCGTCTCCCGACGGCGCCGCCACGGTCCGCCCCTCGGACGCCCCCATCGCCGCCCGGCCCTCCGACGGCGCCGCCACGGTCCGCACCTCCCGCGCCCCCGGCGCCGCCCCGCCCGTCGACGGCGACGCCACGGTCCGCACCTCGCGGGCGCCCAGTGCCCCGCCCCCCGAGGAGCCCGTCGTGCCCGGCGCGGTGCGCGTCGGCTGGGACGGCGGCAGTGCGCTCGTGCTGCCCGGCCACCGCGTGCGCTTCGGCCGCCCCTCGGACACCTCGCCGCCCGGCTTCGTGCCCCTCCGCGGCGCCAGCCGCCGCATCAGCAGCCTGCACTTCTGGGTCGAGAACGATCGCGGCGTCCTCGTCGGTCGCGAGCGGGGCGCCGATCACGTGAAGATCGGCGACACCCCCCTCGAGCAGGACCAGCACATGACCGTCGAGCTGCCCTGCGAGGTCGATCTCAGCCGCGGCGCCCTGCAGGTGCGCCTCGACGCGTCCGGGTGAAGCCCATCGAAGGCAGGTACGGCGACCTGGAAGGCGCCGCGCTCACGCACCCGGGCCGCGTGAGGCGGCACAACGAGGACACCTTCGTCTTCGACCTCGAGCGCGGGCGCTTCGCGGTCATCGACGGCATGGGCGGGCAGAACGCGGGCGAGGTGGCGGCCGCCATCACCCGCGACGCGCTGCTCGAGCCGGGCAGCCTGGCGATCGCCTTCGCCGAGGCCAACCGCCGCATCCGCGCCGACGCCGAGCACAACCCCGAGCGTGAGGGCATGGGCTGCGTCGCCACCGCGGTCCAGCGCGACGAACGCGACGGCGCACAGCTCTCCATCGCCCACGTCGGCGACACCCGCGCCGTCCTGGCCAACGCCGACGGCTGCGTCCAGCTCACGCGCGATCACACCCGCGCCGCCGAGGCGCAGGCCGAGCAGGGTATACCCGACCGCGAGGCCCTGCGTGGCCCCGGCCGCAACGTCGTCTTCCGCGACATCGGCGGCGAGCGACGCGAAGGGACGGACTGGATCGACCGCGTCCAGGGCTTCCTCGACCCGCGCGACGTCCTGCTCTTGTGCAGCGATGGCCTGTCCGACCTCGTCCCCGCCGCCGAGCTGCTCGGCCGCGTCGCCGACAGCCGCGCCCAGCGCACGAGCATGGCGGCGTTGGTCGTCGACCTCGTCGAGCTCGCCCTCGGGCGTGGGGCTCCGGACAACGTGACCGTGGTGGCCGTTCGACGGCGACACCGACTGTTCCAACGGAGGCGTTGGACATGATGCGCATGCTCACCGAGGGTCTGCTGCTGGCCGTGGTCGCCTGGCAGGTGCGGGGCGGCGTCGCGGCCGCGGTCACCGAGACGCTGGCGACGGCCGGGCTGCGCCGGGGCGAGGTCGTCCGCGCTCCATCGCAATACGCCGATCAGTCGAACCTGGCGTTCCTCGCCTGGCTGATCGGCCTGGCCGCCCTCTTCCTCGCCCGCCACTGGGCGCACCGTCGCTCGGACCGCGTCATCGAGGCACCCTTCCTCACGCCGGCGCTCGCCGTCGCGACTGGCATCGGGTTGGTCTGCTTGGTGGGCTACGGCGATCCGCTTCACGACGGCCTCGCCCGCGCGGGCATGGGACCCGGCTGGCCCGGCCTGGGCTTCGGCCTCGGCGTCGGCGCCGCGGGCGTCGTCGCCGCCCTGTTGGTGCTGATGCCCTGGGATCCCGGCGAGGGCGTCGAGCGCCTTTGGCCGGTGCTCGCGATCGTCACGGTGGCCATCTTCGTCGCGCTCCGCATCTTCGGCGAGGGCGGGCAACATGGTCACGGTCCCTGGATCAACCTCGAGGTCACCGGCGGCATGGCCATCCAGCCCATCGAGCTCGCCAAGCTGACCTTCGTCGGCGCCGCCGCGGGCTACCTCGCCCGCCAGGCGGGCCGCCTGCGCTACCACCGGCACCACGTGCTCGGCGTGAAGGTGCCGCGCGTCGAGCTGCTAGTGCCGGTACTGGCGCTGCTGTTCGCCGTGCTCGCCTTGCTGAAGGTCGTCGGCGACCTGGGCCCCGTCCTGGTGCTGCTGCCCATCGTCGTCGCCCTCACCTGGATGACCACCCGCGCCACCCTCGAGGTGGGCCTCGTCCTCGCCCTCGCGGCCGGCGCCGCCGCGCTGCTGCTGGACAACCCAGAGTGGCTGCCTGATCACGTCCAGCTCCGCCTCACCATGCTCCACGATCCCTGGACCAACGGCGTCGCCCAAGGCGACCAGCTCGCCGAGTCCCTCTGGGCCTTCGCCGCCGGCGGCTTCGGCGGCCAGGGCGCCGGCGGCGCCCACGTGAGCGTCGTCACCACCGCCATCGCGGCCGGCCACACCGACCTGGCCCTGGCCCACGTCGCCGAGTCGGTCGGCTGGGTCGGGCTGACCGCCTACCACGTCGCCCTGGCGGTGCTGGTGGGCCACGGCTTCTGGATCGCCGCCCGCAACCGCAGCCGGGCCCGCATGCTGCTCGCCGCGGGCCTGTCCACGCTGCTGCTGGCGCAGTGGTTCGTGATCTTCGCCGGCACGGTCGGCTGGCTGCCCCTCACCGGCATCGTCGTGCCCTTCCTGTCGGCCGGCAAGACCAGCATGGTCGTGTTCGTCGCGGCCGTCGGCGTCCCGGCGCGCCTGGCCGTCGACGGCCGCCCGACGGCGGCCGAAGACGCGCTCGACCAGCTTCGCCCCGGCGCCCACTATCTCGGCCTTGCAGGGCTGGTCGTCATCGCGTTCGCCGGCCTCACCAGCTTCTCCCTGGCCACGGTCGACCGCGACGCCACCACCCTGCGCGCGGTGAAGACCCGCGACGGCGAAGGCAACCCGCGCGTCCGCCACAACCCGCGCCTGACCGATCTGGCCGCCCGGCTGCCCCGCGGCCCCATCCTCGACCGCCACGGCGAGCCCGTCGCCCTGACCGACGCCGAGGGCGTCCGGCGCTACCCGCTGGGTGACGCCCTCGGCGTCCTGATGGGCTGGGTCGACCTGCACCACAGCACCAAGCGGCGCTTCGAGGCGATGGAGCGCGCCTTCAGCGCCCACCTGCGCGGCCTCGACGACGGCGCCGGCAAGGTCGACTACGCGCGCCTGCTGCCCCTCGTCGACCTGTCCCCCGCCGAGCGCCGCGCCCGTCTGCAGGCGATGATCGACGACCCCACCGACCGCACGGTGCACACGACGCTCGACGCCGGTCTGCAGCGCGACGCGTATGCGCTGCTGAAGACCGCCATCGACGCCCACGACCACGCTCCCGCCGCGGCCGCCGCCGTCGTCGACGCCGACACTGGCGAGGTGCTGGTGCGCGTCCAGTACCCCGACTTCGACCCCAACGGCTTCGACCCGCTCGCCGAGCGCCCCGCCTCGTTCGGGGGCGTCTACGGCCCGGGCCGTGACAAGACGGGTGTCCAGGGCAACTACCAGGCCGGCTCGGTCGCCAAGGTGGCCACGGCCCTCGCCGCCGTCCGAGCCGGCGCCGCCATCACCGGCGCCGGCTGCGACGCCACCACCGTCGAGACCCACCCGTGCACCAAGAAGGACGCCCAGGGCCCCTACTTCACCCGCCCCAGCTGGAAGAAGCCCATCCACGACGGGCACGCCGCCATGGACGGCAACGTCGACCTCGCGAAGGGCCTCGAGGTGAGCTGCAACGTCTACTTCGGCCAGCTCGGCCTCGCCCTCGGTCCCCAGCCCCTGCTCGACCTGCGCGCCGCCGGCGTCGAGATGGGCCGGCACGCCGAGCACCACCCCTGGCACCCGGGAGCCCCCGAGACGCGCGACCTGGCCCAGACCGCCTACGGCCAGGGCACCGCCACCTTGCACGTCGTCGGCGCCGCCCGCCTGGCCGCCGCCGTGGCCGGCGCCGGCGTCTACCGCCGGTGCTCACCCCACCTGCAGAAGGGCGAGTGCGACGCGGTGCGCCTGGTCGAGGATCCCGACCGCCTCGCCCCCATCCTCGCCGGCATGTACCGCGTCACGAACCGCAAGGCCGGCACGGCGTACAAGTGGGTCGCCAAGCTGCCCGGCCTGCGCCTGTACGGCAAGACCGGCACCGCCACCGACCTGCCGCTGCGCGACACCGAGAAGCCCTACGTCACGCAGGGCGACACGCACGCCTGGTTCATCGGCTTCGCCGAGCCCGACACCGCGCCCGCCTGCGGCGTCTACGTGCCGGGCCGCCTGGCGGTCTCCGTCGTCGTGGTCCGCGGCGGCGGCGGCGGCAAGGTGGCGGCCCCCATCGCGGCCGACCTGTTGAAGGCCGCGCAGCAACGGGGTTATCTGCAAGCGCGGTGAGGCCGGGTTGCGAACCACGCAACGAGGAGACTGCCGTGCGTTGGACGCTGGGTTTCATGTTCGTCGGCGCGGCGCTGGTCGCCGGCACGGGCCACGCCGAGAACTCGGTGAGGGGCTGCCTGACGGCCTACCAGGCGTGGAAGAACGCTGGAGGCGACGTCGCCGACTGCTTGCGCGAGTGCGACGGCGTCGCAGTGAAAGCCGACCTGCTCGCCCAGTGTGAGAAGGGCGCCACCGAGAAGCGCGCCGCCGCAGAGAAGGAGAAGCGCGCCGCCGCAGAAGAGCCGAAGCGCGCCGCCGAAGAGAAGCCGAAGCGCGCCGCCGAAGAGAAGCCGAAGCGCGCCGCCGCAGGGAAGAAAAGGCGAGCCGCCCAACGGGCAGCCAAGCGCACCGCCGCAGAGAACGAGCAGCGCGCCGCCCAAAAGGCGACCAAGCCCGCCAAGAAGGCACGGCTGCGGGAACGCATCGCCGCCGAGCGTGCTGCGACGGCCGAGCAGAACCGCCGCGCAGCCGCCGAGGCTGAACGGAAGCGCGCCGCCGCCGAGGGTGTGCCAGACGACGCCGTCGCCGCGGCCTCGATGAACCAGGTCACAACCGTCGAGCCCCAGCCCGGAGCCGTGCTGTTCCCGACCTCGGCGCACCGTCCAGCACTGGTGTACATCCCGGGCACGGGCTCGCAAGGCTTCCTTATGGGCAGTCCCGAGGGGGAACACGGCCGCGACCAGGACGAGGACCAGCATCGCGTTGTGCTGAGCCCGTTCCTTTTGACGGCGACCGAGGTAACTCAGGGCCAGTTTGCGGCCCTAACCGGCCAGCGTCCTTCGTACTTTGGAGGTAGCGACGCCCTGCCTGCCGAGCGGGTCAGCTGGTACGACGCGCTGGCGTTCGCAAACAGGTTGTCCGCCAGGGAGCAGCTTACACGATGCTACGAGCTGAGCAATCCGAAGGGCCAAGCCTTCCGCGGCCTCTCGGAGGGAAACCCAGGCGCTATCGGCAACTACACCGTAGACGCGTCGCCCGTCTTGGATCGATTCGGCCGATGGCGATGCACGGGCTATCGCCTGCCAACAGAGTCCGAATGGGAATGGGCGGCCCGCGGAGGGACCACCACCCGATACTGGCACGGTGACGCGGAGTCAGACCTTGCCGCGGCGGGTTGGTACGCAGACAACAGCAAGGGGAAGACTCACGAAGTGGCCCAGAAGCCCCGCAACCCTTTTGGCCTTTATGATGTGCACGGCAACGTATGGGAGTGGTGCTACGACGGCTACGACCCGACCTACCCGACCACCAAACAGGGAGATCCGCTGGGGCCTCGGAACGGCGCCATCCGCGTGCTGCGTGGCGGCTCGTGGTTCCTCGGAGCATCACGCGCTCGGTCCGCGGACCGCAGCTGGTGGCACGGGCAGGTCCGGTTCAGACTGGCGGGCTTTCGCCTTGCCCGCCAAGTGCCCCCGGGCTCCAGCCCGACTGAATAGTTTGTCGGCGGAGGGTCAACGCCGGGCGGCCAGCGCGAATCTGCGGCAGGAGCATCCCAAACGGGCTGCGTTGGGCCGCCCGCCACCCCCCCTCCGCCAACGGTGTCGCCGATCCCCAGAAACCGCGTCTATCCGGTGAAGTGACCAACGCGTCGAGTATCGCGGAGCCCGGCCCGGCCGCGGGGCGCGCGCGCTTGCCGCGGCGGCCCGCCTGACCGACAATGGCGGCGCTGACCGACGCGGGCGACGCCTGCACCGGAGAGCCCTTAAAGGCGACCATGCTGTTCTGTCTGCACTGCGGCGCGCCGACCAACGCGCCGCCCTGTCCGAGCGGGTGTCCGCCGGGTGATCTGCGCGCCGTGCCCGAACTGGCGAGGTTCGTGCGGGAGGAGAACATCCTCGGCGAGGGCAGCTTCGCCAAGGTGTACCCCGTCCGCCGCGTCGCCGACCGGACGCGGTGGGCGATGAAGGTGATTCACCTCACGGCGGAGGGTGACGCGCGCAGCGAGTCCGGCTTTCGCACCGAGGCGGCCATCCTGCGGGACTCGACGCACCCGGGTCTGGTTCGCTTCCTGGCCGCGGGCACCGCGGGCCCCCGGCTGATGTTCATGGTCACGGAGCGCGTCGAGCGCACCCTGAAGGCCGCCCTGCCCCTGCGCGGGACGCCCATGCCCTTCGCCCGCGTGACGCGCATCGCCGTGCAGGTCGCCGAGGCGCTGGTCTACCTGCACGAGAAGACGCCCCAGGTGCTGCACCGCGACCTGAAGCCCGCGAACGTCGGCCTTGACGCGCAGGATCGGGTGCGCCTGTTCGACTTCGGGCTCGCCGCGGTGCGGGCGCCGGCGCACTTCGCGACGCAGACGCTGGCGGCGGCCCGAACGGCGATGGTGAAGGGCGACGGCACGCCGATGTACGCGCCGCCGGAGCAGATGCACGTCGATCCGGACCAGCAGCGCACCGGCGCATACACCGATCTCTTCTCGCTCGGCGCCATCCTGTACCGCCTCGTGACCGGCGAGCCGTTTCGGCCCGAGGCCGTCACCGGCGACCTACAGACCTACCTCGAGGCGCCCGCGCCGCCGCTGCCGCCGAGCGCCGATCGCCCGGCGGGCTTCGACGAGCTGGTGATGCGGTGCCTCGAGCCCCGCTGGGAGCACCGCGCGCAGGACACCCGGCGCGTGCTCGAGGCGCTCGAGGCCTTCGCCGACGAGGCGCAGATCGGACGCGTGTTCGCGGCGTACCGGCAGCAGCGCGCCTGGCTGCAGACGGCCGAACAACGGCGAGCCGAGGCCGAAGCCCGCGCGGCGAAGGCGCAAGCGGCGGCCGAGGCGGCCGAGGCCCGCGCGCGGACTCAGCGGGACGAGGTCGCCCGGTTGGCCACCGAGCGAACCGCGCAGGTCGAGGCGTTGAACGAGGCGGCCGCCACCCTCGAGCAGGTCGAGGCCGCGCGGGCCGAGGCGCTGACGGAGGCCACCACGGCCCTGCAGCGCGTCGAGGCCGACCGGGCCGAGGCCGACCGCGCGCTGGCGCAGGTCCGCGCCCTGCTGGTGCGCGGCGGCGCGCCGCGCCCGGTCGGCTGGATGGTGGCCACCGGGGTGCTGGCGCTGGTGAGCCTGGCGCTGGTGGCCCTCGTCGCGGCGGGGCGACCGGTCGCCCCTCCGGTGGTCGCGCCCCCACTCGACGCTGGACTCGTGTCCGACGCGGCACGGCCCCCCCCGGTCGACGCCGCCCTGCTCCCGGCCGACGTCCAGCTACCGCCGCTTCCGCTTCCCCTGCGCGGCGCGAAGAGCCCCATCACTGTGCGCCGCGCGACACGCGACGGCCAGCGCGGGCTGGTCATCGTCATGGGCGGACGCACCGACTATGTCGGCCCGAGTGACAGCGACCACTGGGAGCTGAGGCCGCGCGATCTGCTGCTGAGTTGCGCCCACGAGGCAGAGAAAGAGCCGACCGCGCTGAACGATCCGGCCGCCCTCGACGCTTGCTTCACCCGCGCGAAGCTGCCAGACGATGCGAAGCACCCCGGCCGGGCCCGCGTCGGCATCTGGCGCGCCGGCGCGCCGGCCCCCACCACCGAGGTCATCGAGATCTGGGAGTGACGCCGCCTACCCGGTGAGCACACCCACCCGGCTGGCGAGCGAGCGCGCGACGTCGGGGCCGTCGGCGCCCGGCGCCGCCTCGGCCACGCGCGCCCGCAGCCGCCGCTGCACCTTGCGCCGGACCTGCTGCCCGTCGCAAGCCAGCCGGTGACCCACCGCGTGGAGGTGGCCCGCGCAGCTCAGCACCCGCGCGCGCGGGTGCTTCAGGCGCAGCCCTCGCTCCTCGGCCAGCCACTCGGCCACCCGGCTCCGCCAGCCCCGCAGATCGGCTCGGTGATCGCCGAACAGGAACAGGTCGTCGCAGTAGCGCACGTAGCCTGGCACGCGCAGGCGGCGCTTCACGCAGTGATCGAGGGCGCCGAGGTACACGTGGCAGGCAAGGTACTGGCTGACCGCGGTGCCCATCGGCACCTCGCGACCGGCGGGGGGCCAGTCTGGCGTCAGGCGGGCGAACCGCCGACGTCGGGGCGCAGGTACAGGGGCGGCCCCTGCGCGAGCAGCGCCTCGAGCACCGCCAGCAGCCGCGCGTCCGGCACGCGGGCCGCCACCAGGGCCCGCAGACGCACCGGATCGACGCTGGGAAGAAGGCGCGCACGTCCAGGTGCAGTGCGAAGCGGTGGCGGCCCAGCGACCCCCGTAGTCGCAGGAGCTCGCGGTGCGTGCCCTGGCCCACGCGGCAGGCGAAGTCCTCGGGCATCAGCGTGGCCTCGAAGCGCGGCGCGAGGACCTGGACCAGCGCGGTGTGCAGCACCCGGTCGCGCACGGTGGGCCGCGCGATGATGCGCGGCTTGGGATCGCGCACGCGCAACACCTGCAGGGGCTGCGGGCGCCACCGATCGTCGAGCAGCTCGGCGCGCAGGGCCGCCACCTCGACGTCCGCGCGCAGCAGGAAGGTGGCGACGGCCGGCCGGCGCCGCTTGCCCCGCCCGTGCGGGTGACCGCGTCGAGCAGATTGGCCGGCGCGGTCAGCTCGGCGAAGGCGTCGCGGCGCGCCATCACCGCGCCCGCGGCAGGGGGCAGAGAGGGGCCGCCCCGGGCCGGCGCGGGGCCGGTGACGGGGCGGCAGGGTTCGGCGGACGATGTCCGCCGCTGGGGTGAAGCCTGCTCGGTGCCGACCGGGTCGGCCGCGGGCACCGCGGCAGGAGGACGACCGAGCGCCACGGTGAGAGAGGGGCCGCCCCGGGCCGGCGCGCAGCCGGTGACGGGGCGGCGGGGTTCGGCAGGGCGGACCTGCCGTCGGGGTGAAGCCTGCTCGGTGCCGACCGGGTCGGCCGCGGGCTCGGGGGGGCGGGGCGAGCGAGGCGGAACCTGGTGTTCCTGTTCCGGTTCGCCGGGTGCATCCTGTTCCGGTTCGCGGACCGCACCCTCGACGCGGTGTTGTTCCACGAGCCACCGCGCATCACGCGGTTCGCGCCCTGGGGCTTGGCCCCTGCTTCTTCGCGTTGCGCCGGACGGCCTGAAGCCAGCCGCCCAGCATCCGGCCGAGCGCGTCCGCCGCGGCGGCCAGGTCGAGGCGGGCCGCCGCGGTCGGCAGCGCCAGTTCGGCGGCGACGGCCCCCAGCGCGCGCAACCGCACGAGCGCCGCGTCGGCCTCGGCCAGCACCTCACCGCGCCGCGCCGGCGCCCAGGCGGCGCGCTCGACGTGCACCAGCAGATCGAGCGCGGCTGCGACCAGCGGCTCGCCGACCAGACGCTGAGCGCCGACCGGCCAATCGCGTACCTGGCGCACCCAGTCGACGGCGAGCGCCCGCGCGGCGAGCACGATGGGAGCCGCGCGGCTCATGCCGCGGTGCGCTCCAGCCCTTCGGCCCACCGCGTGAGGCCAGCGAGCCGGGGCAGGACACCGTCGACCAGCGCGTCCGCGGCGTCCGTGGCGGCATCGATCTCGAGCGTGGCGATGGCGCGCGCGACCAACGCCCGGGTGTCGCGCAGGCGGGTCACCTTGCGCGGGGCGTCGAACTCGAAGTGGGCCTCGGCCAGGCACATCATCGCGTCGCGCAGCAGGGCGGCGGGCGCGCCGTCGAGGGTGGCCAGCGCGCGCGCGGCGTGCTCGAAGACGTCCAGTTCGCGCAACGCCCGCGCCGTGCCATGGCGGACCGCCGGGGGTAGCGCCGACTCCACCGTGCCGCGGATGGCGTCCGCCTTGGCCTGCAGGTCCCTGCGCTGAGCCGGCGTCAGTGGAAGGTCGCGGCGCGCGACGATCCAGTGGCCGCCCTGCTTGCGGCCGCGCAGTTCGCCCGACTTCAACTGCCGCCGCACGGTCCGCGGGCTCCGGCCCAGGACGACGGCGACCTCGGGGATGGTGAGATCCATGGCGGATGGTTCCTCTGCCGAAGCTGGCGGTGCACGGACGACAGTCGCCGAGCGGCTTTGCGGCGGGCGGGCGATGAACTTACTGGAGCAGCGGCGGCGCGTGTGGGCGCGCTTCCGGTCGGCTTGGCCTCGTGGCCGGCCAGCCGTGGCCGGTCAGTGGCCAGTCTGGCCGCGGGACCGGCCTGCAGGCCCGCTCGGTGCCGCTTCGATGGGGCCCGTTCAGGGGAGGGTGCGGAGGCGCGCGACGACGTGGCCGGAAGGTGGCCACTTCGTGTCCGGGTAGGCGGCCAGATCGGACACCAAAGTGGCCAGATGTGGCCGAACGGCGGCCAAAGTGGCCGCGTAGGCGGCCACGTGTCCGGTTGCGGGGTGTATCACTATGATCAATGGACGAGGACCGAGCTCGGGGGGACGGGGCGAGCGAGGCGGAACCCGGTGACCCCGTTCCGGAACGCCGGGTGCCCCCTGCCCCGGTTCGCGGACCGCGCCCACGACGCGGTGTCGCCCCACGAGCCACCGCGCACCACGCGGTTCGCGCCCTGGCCGCCGTCGGGGCCCAGGGGGTCGGTCTGCTTGGCGGTGGGGTAGGTGCTGTCGTAGCGGTCGTGGCACCACTCCCAGACGTTGCCGTGCACGTCGTACAGGCCGAAGGGGTTGCGGGCGCCTGTGCCCTTGGCGGCCACCGGGCGCGTCTTGCTGCCGCTGTTGCCGGCGTACCAGCCCACCGCCGCCAGGTCGGACTCGGCGTCGCCCTTCCAGTAGCGCGTGGTCGTCCCGCCCCGGGCCGCCCACTCCCACTCCGACTCCGTCGGCAGACGATAGCCCGTACAGCGCCAACGACGGGCGCGGTCCAGGATGGGGGTCACCTCGGCCTCGTAGTCGCCTTTGTCCCAGATGTTGCCCTTGGCGAGGCCGCCGAAGGGGGTGCCCTTCGGATTCTTCACGTCGTAACAGGGCTCGAGCCCCTCCTTCGCCGACAGCGCGTTCGCGTACGCCACCGCGTCGTACCAGCTCACCCGCTCCACCGGCAGCGCGTCGGCGCCCTCGAAATACGACGGGCGCTGGCCGGTCAGCGCCGCGAACTCGCCCTGCGTGATGGGCGTCGCCGTCAGCAGGAAGGGGCTCAACACCACCCGGTGCTGCGTCTCGTCGTCTTGGTGGCCGTCCTCGTCCTTCGGGCTGCCCATCAGGTAGCCCCCGGGGCCCGTGCCCGGGATGTACACCAGCGCCGAGCGGTGCGCCGTCGCCGGGAAGACCTCGGCGCCGGGCGCGGGGGCGGCCGGCTCCGGCGCAGGCCGAGCACCTGCGTCGGCTAACGGCGCCAGGCGGTCGTCCAGACTGCCGAGCGAGCGCCCCAGGCCGCCGTCCGTGTGGGCGAGCGCAGGGCCCAGGCGGCCGTCGAGCCTGCCGCGTGCCTGCGGGTCACCCCCATGCATCCCGCTCGGGCTGCCTCGCTCCTCCCCGTGCGAATCGCCCTGGCGCCCGTCCTCCACCGCCGCCGGCGCGGCCACCGCGCCCGCGCCGTCTGGCGACGCGGTCCAGCGGCCCGCCACGACGCCCAACACGCCCAACGCCGCCGCCACCGCCCACGGCAGCCACCGCCGTGCCGCCCCCACCGTCGCCGCCCGCTGCGCGCTCCGTGCGGCCCGCCGTGCGCTCGCGGCCCGCGCCTGCTGCGTCTGCGCCTCGGCCTGCGCCGCGGCGCTCGCCGCCTCGGCGTCCCGTTTCTGCGCACGCAGCGCCTCGACGCGACCCTCGAGGTCCGCGATGCCGCTCTGCGCGGCCTGCCGCCGCGACTCGAGCGCCTCGACGGCGCGCCGGTGCGCCTCGACCTGCGCCGCGGCGTCGTCCACCTGCTTGCCGATGTCGCCGCAACCCGTCTGCACCCAGCGTACGATGCCCTCCATCTGCTGCTGGACCAGCGCCACCTCTTGCGGCCGCCGCTGGGGCTGGAAACGAAGACAGCGCCGCAGCAGCGTCTCGAACTCCGCCGGGCGCTCGGGGTCGGCCGGCAGTTCGCGGGGCGGCTGCGCCAGCGCGGCGCGCCGCCCTGCGTCATCGGCCTCGCTCGGCAGGTCGGCCGTGCGGTGTCCGTGGCCAGCCACCAGCCGATAGGCCACTGCCGCCCAACCGTAAATATCGGTGAAGGCTCCGGTCGGCTCGCGGAGAAGCTGCTCGGGCGCGCCGAACAGCAGGCTGCCCACGCGGTCGAAGGTCAGCGTGCTGGGCGCCTGCGGCAGGCCGGCGATGCTGAAGTCGAACAGCACCGCTCGACCCATCGCGTCCAGCCCCACGTTGTCCGGCTTCACGTCCCGGTGCAGCACGTCGCGGTGATGCGCGTACGCCAGCGCATCGGCCAGGTCGGCCGCGATGCGAAGCGCGACCTGAAGGCTGATACCCGAGGGCTGCCGGCGCAGCAGGGCATCCAGCGTGTCGGGCAGGCGATCCATCACCAACAGCAGCAGGTCGTCCACCGCGCCATGGCCGCGAAGCTGCACGATACGGGGCTGACCGCGCAGGGTGACCAGCGCGTCCCGCTCGCGCCGATACGCCAGCCGCACGTCGTCCGCGGTCAGGTGCCGCGTCGCCGCGCGCTGCGGATCCATCACCTTGACGACGTACTGGCGCTGATCGTCGTCGGCGTAGCCGTACACCTCGGCGAAGCTGCTTCGACTGTGCGACAGCGGCCCGACCCACCGTAGCGGGGGCGCGCCCTCGATGGCCGGCACCGGCCGCGGCCGCCCCGCGCAGCGACGGTCGGCGCACGCGGCGCCCTGCGGCGTGAGGCGGCGACAGGCGGGGCAGTAGAACATCAGCGGTTCACCCACACAGCGTCGGCCAACGGCGCAACGCCGCGACCGGCCGCGATAGGACGCATTCGGATGAGGGTGCGGAGGGGGCTCGGGGCGTGGCCAGACGTTGGCCACGCCGTGTCCGGGCAGGCGGCCAGATCGGACACCAGAGTGGCCAAACGTGGCCGGAAAGCGGCCAAGTTGTCCGCGTAGGCGGCCACGTGGCCGCGTGGGGGTGTATCACAATGATCAATGGACGAGGACCGAGCTCGGGGGGGCGGGGCGAGCGAGCCGGAACCCGGCGTTCCTGTTCCGGCCCTCCGGGCGCCACCTGACCCGGCCCGCGGACCGCGCCCACCGCGCGACGCCGTCCCACGAGCCACCGCGCACCACGCGGAGCGCGCCCTGGCCGCCGTCGGGGCCCAGGGGGTCGGTCTGCTTGGCGGTGGGGTACGTGCCGTAGCGGTCGTGGCACCACTCGAAGACGTTGCCGTGGACGTCGTACAGGCCGAAGGGGTTGCGGGCATCCGCGCCCTCGGCGGCCACCAGGTGCGTCTTGCCTTTGCTGTTGGCGGCGAACCAGCCCACCGCCGCCAGGTCGGACTCGGCGTCGCCCTTCCAGTACCGCGTGGTCGTCTCGCCCCGGGCCGCCCACTCCCACTCCGACTCCGTCGGCAGGCGATAACCCGTGCAGCGCCAACGACCGGCGCGGTCCAAGATGGGGGTCACCTCGGCTTGGTAGTCGCCGAAGTCCCCGGCCTTGCCCTTCTCCAGGCCACCGAAGGGCTTTCCCTTCGGGTTCTCGAGGTCGTAGCAGGGATCGAGTCCCTCCTTCGCCGACAACGCGTTCGCGTACGCCACCGCGTCGTACCAGCTCACCCGCTCCACCGGCAGCGCGTCGTCGCCCTCGAAGTACGACGGGCGCTCGCCGGTCAACGCGGCGAACTGCCCCTGCGTCACTTCGGTCGCCGTCATCAGGAAGGGGCTCAGCACCACCCGGTGCTGCGTCTCGTCCTCGTTGCGGCCGTCCTCGTCCTTCGGGCTGCCCATCAGGAAGCCCTCGGAGCCCGTGCCCGGGATGTACACCAGCGCCGAGCGGTGCACCGTCGCGGGGAAGACCTCGGCGCCGGGTACCGGGGCGCGCGGCCCCGGCGCACGCCGAGCACCTGCGTCGGGTACCGGCGCCAGGCGACCGTCCAGACTGCCGAGCGAGCGCGCCAGGCCGCCGTCCGTGTGGGCGAGCGCGGGGCCCAGGCGGCCGTCGAGGCTGCCGCGCGCGTGCGGGTCACCCCCATGCGTCCCGCTCGGGCTGCCTCGCTCCTCCCCGTGCGAATCGCCCTGGCGCCCGCCCTCCACCGCCGCCGGCGCGGCCACTGCGCCCGCGCCGTCGGGCGACGCGGTCCAGCGGCCCGCCACGAGGCCCACCACGCCTAACGCCGCCGCCACCGCCCACGGCAACCACCGCCGCGCCGCGCCCACCGCCGCCGCCCGCTGCGCCGCCCGCGCAGCGCGGCGCGCGTTCGCGGCCCTGGCCTGCTGCGTCTGCGCTTCCGCCTGCGCCGCGGCGCTCGCCGCCTCGGCCGCCCGCTGCTGCGCACGCAGCGCCTCGACCCGACCCTCGATGTCGGCGATGCCGCTCTGCGCGGCCTGCCGCCGCGCCTCGAGCGCCTCGACGGCGCGCCGGTGCGCGTCGACCTCGCGCTGCGCCTGCGCGACCTCGACGCGCAGATCGGGCAGGCCGGTCTGCAACTGCCACGCGATGGTCTCGATTTGCGCCTGCACCTTCGCCATGTCTGGCGCGCGGTCGCCGGGGTGACGGGCGAGACAGCACCGCAGCAATGTATCCAACGCCGCCGGGCGCGCGGGATCGGCCGTCATCTCGACGAGGGGCTGGTCGAAGAACGCGACCAGCCCCTCCCGCGTGTGGCCCTCTCGCAGAGTCAGGCGGCGGTGGTCCTTGCCCATGACCAGCCGGAAGACGACGGCCGCCCAGCCGTAGACATCGGCCGCGGCGCCGACGGGCTCGCCCAGCTTCTGCTCCGGCGCCGCGTACAGCAGGCTACCCCAGTCGCGCACGGTGAAGGTGCCGGCGCCGTCGTGGACGCGGGCGATGCCGAAGTCGAAGAGCACTGCGCGGCCGACCGCGTCGAGGCCGATGTTGTCCGGCTTGACGTCGCGGTGAAGGATGCCCTTGGCGTGGGCGTAGGCCAGCGCGTCGGCCAGGTCGCTGGCGATCTGCGTGGCGCGGGCCAGCCGCATCCGGTCGGCGTGCTCGAGCTCCTTCTTCACGGTGGTGGGCACCCGGTCGAGCACCAGCAGCCGCGCGTCCCCCACCTCGAAGGCGCCGTGGAAGCCGACGATGTTCGGGTGGCCCTTCAGGCGTTCGTAGACCTGCCGCTCTTTGTCGAAGGTGCCCTGCAGCTCGCGCCGCTTCTCCGCGTCGCCCGCGGTCGCGCGCAGGTTCGTGATCTTGACCGCCCGCTCGCGCCCGTCGGCCGCGCGAAAGCCGTAGACGGCGCCGAAGCTGCCCTCGTTGAGGAACTCCTCGAAGACGAGCCCTTCGAGCCCGGGTACGGGCGCGGGCTGGCCGCGGCAGGGCGACCAGCTGCAGCGCCCCGCCGTGCGGCTCGGCCGGTAGCACGTGCGACAAAGGAGCATCGGCGCAGGGTGCCACAGTCGCGGCGGTGCGTCACCCGCCGGCGCGGCCGGTTCTCGAGAGGTTTCCACTGCCGCCGTGCAGGCCCCTTCATGGCACGGAAGTCGGCGCCGAAAGCCGGTTGATCCTCGCCCCGGACTGGTGGAAGCTGCAGGCCAAGGGGGCGGGCCATGTCGACAGTCATGGAGATCGATCGCCGCATCGTCGGCGAGTTGTTGCCGTTGCTGCGCGCCGGCGACCGGCTACGGGTGCTGCTGCAGCGCCTGCCGTCGGCCGAGCAGGAACGGATCCTGAAGCTGAACCGGATTCCGGTGCACGCCAACGGACCGCACCGGGCCCGCGTGGTTCGCACCCAGCTCGCGAAATTGGGTCCTCGATTGCAACAGGACGGCCCTGCCCGGTCGGTGGTCGAGACCTGGGCGACGCCCCAGTTCGTGCGCATCGGGTTGGCTGACGACCGTTGCCTGCCAGGGGACTGGACGGCCGCGTTGTTGCTTCGACTGCTCGACGGGGGCCAACTGCCGACCTGGCTGCGATCTGCGTGTGACGGCCTGATCGCCGGCAGCCGCGGTGGCTTCGACGAGGCCGAGCAGGCGGCCGCCGAGCAGTGGATCCGCTGGTCGCGGGCCCGCGCTCACCTGACGGTGATCGGTGCAGTGCTCGAGGCGGCGGCGACCAGCATCGCGAGCTGCTGGCAGGCACCGGCGCAGGACTGCCCGTTCGAGCGCTGGCAGGCGCTCGAGGTGCAGATCGGCCGGCTCGCGGACGTCGTGGCGGCCACGAAGGCCAAGGTGGCCACGGCGGCCGATTGCCTGTGGGACGAGCTGGCCCACCTGCTGCCCGTCTCGAAAGCCGAGGGCGACGACGCCCTCACGGGGCTCCTCGATCAGCGCGCCGACATCGAGACAGGCCTGGCTGCGGTACAGGCCAGCCTCGAGACGAGCCCCGCGCGGCTGAAGCCGCGGCTGAACGCCATGCTCGAGGCCCTCGAGGGACACGTACCCGAGCGCGACCTGTCCATCCTGCGCGCAGGCATGGACGCCGCGTTCGCCAACGACGACGCCGACGCCCCCGCGATCGACTCGTTGGCCGACCTGCAGCCGGTCGCGCCCGTCCTGCACGCCGTCGCCCGCGTGCTGCTGGATGGGTGCCCCCGCGAGGACTTCCGGGATCTGCTGCTGGATCACCTGACGGGCCGATCGTGCTTGTACCTCGAGCAGCACGCATCCAGCCGGGCCTCACGACCGGAAGGCCACACGCCCGATGGCGCGGTGTCGGACGCGGACGAGGCGACCGTGCCCGACGGCGCGTCGGAAGCGAGCGACGGGCTTCACGAATCTGCCGAGGATGCCGAGCACGAGGGCCCGGCGGGGGATGACTCCACATCGCAGTCCGACCCCGCGGACGAGGACGCTGCATCGGAAGGCGACGTAGCCACCCAGGCCGATCTCACCGAGACGCTGGAGGTCGCGCCGGAGCCCGGCGAGCAGGGGGGGCCGGCGGATGCAGCGGTCACCGCGACGACCTCGGCGCTGATCGACGCCGTGCAGGAACCGACGGGCGGCGAGGCATCCGTCGATGACGCGACCGTCGCATCGGGTGTCGACGGCCCCGCCCCGGCCGACGAGACGGTCGAAGCGTCGGCGGCCGTCGACGCCGCCGCAACCGAGGAGCCCGCCGCCCAGGACCCCGTCGCTCAGGGTTCTGACGAACCGGTGGACGACGACAGTGTCACCCTGGCTGACGACGACGGCGACCGAGCAATTGACGCCGCGACCGACACCGAAGTGGATGGCGCCGAGGCGATGCCGGGCGCGGCGCAGTCCCCGACACCCGACCGATCCGGAGAGAGCACCGCTGCCGCGGCCCCCGAGGCGTCGCCGCATCAGCGGACTCCCGCCGCGCCCTCGAAGAAGCGAACCGCGAAGACGAGCGACCCGGCGCCCGAACGCCAGACCGAGGTCCGCTCCGAATCCGAGGACTCTCCCGAGGCGAACGAGGCCGACCCCGCCGAGGATCTCATTGGCCAGCTCGACGCGGCGGGGGCCGCCGAGCTACTGCTCCAGGCTCCCGACCGCCCCGGCCCTACGCTCACCGCGCTGGTCGCTCGGCTGATTCGCAACCGCGAGCTCGGATCGGCCTTCCTGCTGGCCGAGGCCGCCGGCGAAGCGCTGGAGATCCCGGTCTGGCTGGTCGAGGTCGTCGAGCTGGGTGTGCAGTTCCAGCCCGGCTTCCATCGATCCGAACAGCGGTTGTACACCCACTTCGTGCACACCGCCCCGGATGCTGGGCCGTTGGACGCGGCACAGTCGCGTCTTCTGATGGCGGCGCTGGTCCGCCCCGCATTGATGGCGCCGCACACGACGTCGCCCGGCTTTCTGCTTCATCGGCTCGCCGAGGATCTGCCCGAGTTGCGCGACGTCGCCGAGCCGCTGGCCGAATTCTCGGAGCGTGGCATTCCCCTGGCCGGGTCGCTGCTCCGCGGGTTGACGTCCGAGGCCGAGTGGACCGCCCGCCGCGAGGAGCTCGAGCGGGACACCGAGCGGTGGCTGGAAGAGGCGCCGCGACGGCGGATCAAGTACGACGCCGCCACGCGCGTGTGGGAGTACTGGGTCAAGGAAGACGGGGATCTGCGGACGCTGATCGATCGCGCGACGGCGCTGCCGACAGCGTCCGATGAGCTCGACGAGCTTCGCCGCGATGTCGAGCGGTGGCAGAGCGACGCATCGTTCACGGATCGCCTCGACGCGGCAGACCGACAGTGCAATCGGCGCGCCCGCAAGATGCCGATCAAGTACGGCGCGCGAACGGCGCTGAAGCGATACGCCGACGACGCGCTCGAGATCGTCGAGGCCTGCTTGGACCTCGCCGAAGCACGCCCGGAGGACGGCGGCCGACCGGAGGCGCTGGGCCGGGAGCTGCTCGACGCACTTCGGGAGCCTGCGCAGCGGTTGGTCGACTCCCTGTCGCCGATCGACGCGATCGACCATGCGGCCGCCACACGTCTTCGCGAGGTGCTCGAGGAAGTGATCGACACCTTCCGCAGGGAAGACCTGCCTCATCGCCGCGAGGACCCGCTCGCTGCGCGTCGCTCCCTTCGATTGCGGGTTCCCCCGTCGGAGTCGGCCATCACGACCCTCGACGACGTGCTTCGCCACCTCCGGGCGCCCATGGACGACGCCGCTGCCTTGCGAGCGCACTTGAAGGTCGGAGGTCTGGACGAAGCGCGGCTGCTCTTGAGCGCCGGCGATTGGCATCCCAATGAGGAGAGCGCACTACGGGACGAGCTGGACGCCAGCGAGCGGCGATGGCGAGCAGTCGTGCTACGCCGGGTCGAGTCACTGGTCGACGCCGTCGAAGACGCACATTTGAAGGGCGCCCTCGACGGGAAGGAGCGTGACCTGCTCAGCGGCCAGCTCGCCGAGTTCGAGCGCGCTGCCAGCGACGACGTCCACGGGCAGGGTCCGCGTGCTGTGCTGGCGTCGCTCACAGTGCTGCAGGCCGAGCTCGACGCGTCGGTGGAAGCTCGACTGGCTCAGACCCGAGAGCGCCGCGACCAACTGGTGCAGCTCTTCGAAGAGCGCGGCCAGCCCTTCCCGCCCGACCTGCTGGCCGAAGTACTGGCCGAGGTCGACCGGGCCTTGGACGATCGCGACATCAGCGTGGCGTCGGATCTGTTGGCCCGCGCGCAGAGGGCCCTCCGGCAGGGTACGGCCGCCCTGGAGCACATCATCCCGCAGCCCACGCGGACGCCCGACTTCGACGATCTGGCGCGAGCGTTGCCCGGTCTCCACGCCGAAGCACGGGATCTTCCAGGACTGATCAGGGGTATCTCGGCGGGCCCCGGCCTGCCCGCGCTTCAGCTCGGCGACATCGACGCGAATACGCACGCGCAGTTCGTCCAGATCCTCGAACACTGGCGTGTCATCTCGGAGGGACCTTCCCGCCCGCGTGTCGACCAGGAGCGGCTCTATTCGGTCCTGAACTGGCTCGGGTTCCAGATCGAGGCCAGCGCGCCGTTCTCCGAAGCCGGCCGCCACGGCCCGCCGCACAACTGGATCTACTATCGATTGGCCGCCAAGGCGGTGTCACCGGTGCCCCTCTTCGGCTCGGCGGCGGACGGTCAGCACTACTTCGTGTTGGCCTGGGGCAACGTGAGCCCCGACCAGCTCGCGCAGTGGCTTGCGGCCAATATCGGCTCGAAGGCGAAGTCGGTCACGGTGCTGCTCTTCACGCGCCTGACGCTGACGGAGCGCCGACGCGCGATTCACTCGATGCGAGCAATGGGCGCCGCACCGTTGGTCGTCGACCTGAACCTGCTGGTGTGGTTGGGGCGCTTCTCGCCGCTCGAGCGCACCCGGGCCCTGTTCGGCGCCGGGTTGGCGGGCGTGGCGTACAACCCCTACACGCCCGAGGTGGCGGGCGGCGTACCGTCCGAGATGTTCTTCGGGCGGGACGACGACATCGAGCAGCTGTGGAGCAAGGAGGGGCCCTGCATCGTCTATGGCGGTCGGCAGCTCGGCAAGTCCGCGATGCTGCAACAGGTCATCCGCCGCTACCACGAGCCGGAACACGAACAGTGGGTGCTCTATCGCGGCATCAAGACCACGAAGGACCTCTGGGATGTGATTCGCGACCTGCTGGTGAAGAGTAAGCTGCTCAAGAACAAGGGCGTCTACAAGCCCGAGAGCATCAGCGCGGCCATTCGTGACATGCTGGAGGAGCACCCCAGCCGGCGCGTCCTGGTGCTGCTCGACGAGTGTGACTACCTGCTCGACCAGGATCGGCTGTCGGACTTCGACCAGGTCTCACGCGTGCGCGAGCTGATGACCGAGACTTCCCGGCGCTTCAAGGTCGTGTTCACCGGCCTGCACAACGTGCAGCGGTTCCAGCGCATCGCCAACCAGCCGCTGGCCCACTTTGGGACGCCGATCTGCATCGGTCCGCTGAAGCCGAAGGCCGCGGCAGACCTGGTGACGAAGCCGCTCGCGGCGCTCGGCTATCGCTTTCAGTCGCAGTCGCTGGTGCAGCGAATCCTGGCGCACACCAACTGTCATCCGTGCCTGCTGCAGTTGTTCTGCTCGGAGCTGGTTCGCACGCGGCTGCAGAGTCAACGAACGAACGTGGATCTCGAGCCGCCGTTCATCATCGACGAGAAGGCGATCAGCGCCGTGTACCGTCAGGTCGACCTGGCCCAGCGCATGCGCGAGCGTTTCGACTGGACGCTCGACCTCGACCTTCGATACCGGGCCATCGGATACACCTTCGCGTGGCTCGAGCTGGCGGGCGAGTTCGCGGACGACGCGGCATCGGGGCTTCCCGTGGGCCAGATTCTGGACATTCTGCATCAGACCTGGCCCCAGGGTTTCGCCTCGACGACCGAGGACGAGATCGCGGGGCTGCTCGAGGAGTTGGTCGGCCTCGGGGTGCTGATGGTGTCGAACGGGCCGCGCTTTCGCTTGCGCAGCCCGAACGTCCTCCGTCTGCTGGGCGGCGAGACCGACGTGATCGACGAGCTCAACCGACTGGCCCGAACGAACTACGTCGAACCCGCGGATCCGCACGTCCTGCGCCGGGTACGCGAAGGCGGCGCACTGGGCCGAACATCGCCGCTGACGCTGAGCCAGGAGGCGAAGATCAGCCAGCGGGAGCGCGGCGTGGACGTCGTGCTGGGCAGCGCGGCGACGCGGATCGAGCATGTGCTGGCCGCGGCGGTCGAGGTCTTCCGACCGGACGCAGGCGAAGTGATCCACCCTGTCACCTTGAGCGCCAAGACGACGGTCCTCGACGCATTGGCCGCCGTACGCCGGGAGTACGGGTCCAGCGACAAGGATCTGCGCCTGCTGTTCGAGGTCAACGGCATGCCGACATCCCAGGTGGCGAGCTTCATCGAGGGCCTGGCGGACTGGCTGGCAAGCCTGAAATCGCAGCAGCGCTTCGTCCGCGCGACGATCGTGCTCGACGCTGCCCAGACGCTCGCCTTGCGGCGAGACGATCGGCTGCGTCGGATCGAGGCCATCGAACTCGTCAACATCCACCGCCTGCGACGTTGGAAGCCGGCGGCGCTGGCGGACTGGTTCGACGCCGTGAATCGGCCACCTACCCGCCCCGACATGGCGAAGCGACTGATGGACGAGACCGGTGGTTGGCCCTGTCTGCTCGAACACCACCAGGCCAAGCACATGGACGACCAAAGCGTGCCCCTGGTCGAACGCACCGCACTGCTCACGTTGGCAGGAGCGCGGGTGGAGCCCGCGGTCGAGAAGGTGATCGGCATTCTTCGGCACTTCGCCGGCGAACTCGTCGACACGCGAACGCTGCAGGACCTCGTGAACACCGAGACCGGCATGCCACGCCCGCTGTTCGACGCGGTGCGCGGCTACCTGCTCGACATGAACCTGGTCCTCGGCAGCGACGAGGCCGTCCAGCTCGAGCCGACCATCGCCGAAGTCCTGACGGCTGCGCCATGACCACCTGGCGGCTGCCCGGCCCCAGGCGTTTTCTCGAGCAGGTCTGCGCGTCGCTCTCGAAGCAACGACATGTCGTAGCGCGAGTGCCTCGCACGGTGGAGCGCGAGGCGCTGTTGACGCACCTGCAGCACGTCGCCGACGCCGCCGACCTCGGGACGCTGACCCACCTTCGAGTGGACGCCAGCGCCGAGCCCGTGGCGGCCCTCGCGCAGGGGCTGTACGCCGAGCGACGGTGCTTCGACGTGGTCGACCTGTTCGAGGTGCCGGCGCCCTCGCGGCTGATCGCTGTCGAGGGCATCCCCGAGGCCGACGCGAGCAGCGCCGCGTGGCAGCGCTTGCTGATCGAGTGCGGCGATCACACGCAAGTGGTCGACACGCCGCCGTTCCTCTTCGTGGTGGTCACCTCGCCCATGTTCGACCCGCCGCCCGAGAACGTGCGGCTGGCCCGCCACGACTGGTGGGGCGTGACCAGCCGCATCGAGGCCGAGCTGGCGATGGAGCAAGCGAAGCTGGACTTCCCGCCCCCCCGCCTGGCCGACCACTACTGGCTTCGGGCCCTGTGCCGCGGCGTCGCCGGGGGCGATCCCGACCTCGCCCGCCTGCTGGTCGAACAGCGCCCGACGACGCTGGACGCGGTGGCGGCCTGCCTGAGCGAGCACCGTCGCTTCGATGGCGCGACGGTGCCCGACCAGGCGCTGCGCAACGGTTACCGGCTGCCCAGTGGCGTCATCGAACGCCCACCGCTCGACGGGGCGCTGCGTGCGCTGTGGCACGCCGGCGCCTTGGACTGGCTGCCCGACGAGGGCGTCCACGTCCACCCGGCGGTGCTGATCGGCCTCGACCACCGGGATCTGCTCGCGCGTCGCTTGTGGCACGGGCAGGTCGAGGTGTTGCTGCCCCTGGTCGAGACCGTGCGGCTGGGGCTGGTGACGCACCTGAACGCCCGACTGGGCCGACGCTGGATGTCGAAGCTCGCGTCGACCTCGTCGCAGGAAGAGCGCGAGGCGCTGGAGTCCGAGATCGGCGCGCTGGCCTACCACCTCAACCGCGCCCGAAAGCTGCCCGGGGTTCGCCCGTTGGTCGACGTGGCCGAGCGGTGGCGGCGCATTCGCAACCAGCTCGCGCACCGGGACGTGGTCGAGCACCCGACGCTCGTCAGCGCCGTCGAGGCCTACACCCGGCTCGGTTGAGGGGGCGCTACGGCGAGCCCGTCACCTCGATCCGTCGGGCGAACTCTGACGCGGGCCGTCCAACTCGCAACCTCAGCACCGCGGTGCGTGACCGGATGGCTTGGCACGTGGCGGGCCGGCGGCGTCGCGGCGGGCCGGGGTCGGGCGAGGGTGCGGAGACGCGCGAGGGCCTGGCCGGAAGGTGGCCACCTCGTGTCCGGCCAGGCGGCCAGATCGGACAACCGTCCGGCCAGACTGGCCAGCCGGGGCCGATCGGTTGCCCGCCTGGCCGCGCCGAGCGTCGTATTCAGGCCCCCGCGGCAGCATCAGGCCGGGGAGGGTGCGGAGCGGGTCGCGGACGTGGCCGGAAGCTGGCCACTTCGTGTCCGGGTAGGCGGCCAGATCGGACACCAAAGTGGCCAAACGTGGCCGGAAGGCGGCCAATTTGTCCGGGTAGGCGGCCACGTGTCCGGTTGGGGGGTGTATCACAATGATCAATGGACGAGGACCGAGCTCGGGGGGACGGGGCGAGCGAGGCGGAACCCGGTGTTCCCGAACCGGGCCGCCAGGTGCCTCCTGAGCCGGAACGCGGACCGCGCCCCCGACGCGGAGTTGTTCCACGAGCCACCGCGCACCACGCGGCTCGCGCCCTCGTCGGGGCCCAGGGGGTCGGTCTGCTTCGCGGTGGGGTAGGTGCCCTTCCAGTCGTGGCACCACTCCCAGACGTTGCCGTGCACGTCGTACAGGCCGAAGGGGTTGCGGGCGCCCGTGCCCTCGGCGGCCACCGGGTGCGTCTTGCCTTTGCTGTTGCCGTCGTACCAGCCCACCGCCGCCAGGTCGGACTCGGCGTCGCCCTTCCAGTACCGGGTCGTCGTCCCGCCCCGGGCCGCCCACTCCCACTCCGACTCCGTCGGCAGACGATAGCCCGTGCAGCGCCAGCGGCCGGCACGGTCGAGGATGGGGGTCACCTCGACCTCGTAACGCTCGCCCCTCTCCCAGCCGCCGAAGGGCGTGCCCTTCGGGTTCTCGAGGTCGTAGCAGGGGTCGAGCCCCTCCTTCGCCGACAAAGCGTTCGCGTAGGCCACCGCGTCGTACCAGCTCACCCGCTCCACCGGCAGCGCGTCGTCGCCCCCGAAGTACGACGGGCGCTCGCCGGTCAACGCCGCGAGCTGACCTTGCGTCACCTCCGTCGCCGTCAGCAGGAAGGGGCTCAGCACCACCCGGTGCTGGGTCTCGTCGCCGTAGTGGCCGCCCTCGTCCTTCGGGCTGCCCATCAGGTAGCCCTCGGGTCCCGTGCCGGGGATGTACACCAGCGCCGAGCGGTGCGCCGTCGCGGGGAAGACCTCCGCGCCAGGTGAGAGGGCGCGCCGCACGGAGGCGTCCGCACCGCGGTCACCAGCGTCCGGCGGCACGCCGGCGTCCGGCGGCACGCCGGCGTCCGGCGGCACGCCGGCGTCCGGACCAGCGAGCGTATCCGCGGCAGCCGTGCCGGACCGTCCTGGGATGCGCCTCTCGGCTTCGTCCGAGCCGTCTCGGCGGACGTGCCCCTCCGCGACCGGCGCGGCAACGGCGCCCGGGCCGTCGGGCGTGGCAACGGCGCCCGGACCGTCGGGCGACGCCGTCCAACGGCCCAGCAGGACGCCCGCCATGCCCAGGGCCGCCGCCACCGCCCACGGCAGCCACCGCCGCGCCGCACCCGCGGCCGCCGCGCGTCGCGCCGCGCGCACCTCTCGGCGCGCCTGACGGGCCTCGGCCCGCGCGCTCGCCACCTGCGCCTGCTGCGCCAGCGCCTCCGCCTCGGCCTCGGCCAGCGCCGCGTCGGCCGCCCGCCTCGCCGCGCGCAGCGCCTCGACGCGCCCCTCGAGGTCCGCGATGCCCCCCTCGGCGGCCTGCCGCCGCGCCTCGAGGGCCTCGACCTCGCGCTGCTGAGCCGCGATCTGCCGCGTCGCCTCCTCGACCACGCGCCCGACGTCGCCCCAGCCGGTCTGCACCCAGCGGACGACGCCCTCCATCTGCTGCTGAACCAGATGCATCCCCTGCGGCCGCTGCTCGGGATCGTGCTGCAGGCACCGCGCGATCAGCGCGTCGAGCGCGGCAGGACGCGCGGGATCGGGCTTCAACGGCGGGACGTCCTGCCGCAGGAACGCGTCCAGCTCCGCGGCGCTGTGCCCCTGGCGCAGCGTCAACAGCCGGTGCGTGCGCCCGGCCAGCAGCTCGAACATCACCGCGCCCCAGGCGTACACGTCGGCTGTCGGCCCCGCCTGGTCGTCCCGCACCTGCTCCGGCGCCGCGTACAGCAGGCTGCCCGGCCCCACGAACGTGCGCGTTCGCGGATCCTGCACGGCGCGCGCGATGCCGAAGTCGAACAGCACCGCCCGGTCCATCGAGTCCAGCCCGACGTTGCCCGGCTTCACGTCCCGATGCACGACGTCCTTGGCGTGGCAGTACGCCAGCGCATCCGCCAGATCGGCCCCGAGTTGCGTCGCCCGCGCCAACCCCACCGCCTGCGACCGCGACCGCAGCTTGTCCAGCGTCGTCGGCAGGAAGTCCAGGATCAGGAACAGCAGGTCGTCCGCCTCGCCCCACCCGTGGCACCGGATGATGTGCGGGTGGTCCAGTCGCTCCAGCGTGCGCCACTCGCGCGTGAACCCCTCGCGCAGATCCTCGACCGCCACGCCGCGCTTCTGCGCGGTGCGGAGGTCGATCAGCTTGACCGCGCGCCCAGCCCCGTCGGCCGCCGTGCACGCGAACACCGAGCCGAAGCTGCCGTTGCCCACCGGGTGATCCACCCGCAGGCCGGCGAGCGCCGCCACCTCGAACGTGCGCCCCCGACACCCGTGCCGCGGGCACCGCTCGACATCGTCGGTGGGGTTTCGGCAATGCCCGCAGATGCGCATGGCGGCAGGGTGCCACAGGGTGAGGTGGGGGTCACGCGCGCGTCGTTCGGGTTGGCAACCGGCGACGGCCCCCGCTGAGAGCCGCCGCAATGGCGCGCCAGCCATGGAGCGTCTCCAGGAGGCGCGCTGCCTACGCCAAGAAGTCCAGCACGCACACGGTGCCGGGGCGCACGGCCCAGCGCAGCGCCGACTCGACGGCGTCGGCCTTGCTCTCGAGCGCGCAGCGCCCCGCTGCGGTCAGCGGCAGGGGGTGCGGCCGGCGACCACGCATCGACCGCCGAGCTCGAAGGCGGGCAGCTCCGAAGAACGCCCGGCTTCACCATCCGAGGGCGCTCGCCACCTCGGGGATGGTGAGCTCCATGCGTGTGCTCGGGCTCTGGGCCTTTCGGGATGAAGTCCAACGGGGACGTTGGCTACGGGTCGGCTTTGCGGTCCCCGCGCTGGTCCCCATCGGGGCTGTCGACCCCAGCGGTCGCGGCTGGCGTACGACTGGCCGCGACCGCTGGGATGGACAGTTCGGACAACCGTCCGGCCAGACTGGCCAGCACTGGCCGATAGCTGGCTGACCAGGCCGTACCGAGGCCCGCGTCCAGGCCTCAGCAGCATCAGGCCGCGGAGGATGCGGAGCGCTTCGCGAGCTTGGCCGGAAGTTGGACACTTCATGTCCGCGTAGGCGGCCAGATCGGACACCAGAGTGGCCAAACGTGGCCGGAAGGCGGCCAATCTGTCCGCGTAGGCGGACACGTGGCCGGAGGTGGGGTGTATCACAATGATCAATGGACGAGGACCGAGCTCGGGGGGACGGGGCGAGCGAGGCGGAACCCGGTGTACCTGCTCCGGAACGCCGGGTGCCTCCTGCTCCGGTACGCGGACCGCGCCCACGACGCGGTGACGAACCACGAGCCACCGCGCAGCACGCGGCCCGCGCCCTCGCGGTCGGGGACCAGGGGGTCGGTCTGCTTGGCGGTGGGGTAGGTGCTGTCGTACCGGTCGTGGCACCACTCCCAGACGTTGCCGTGCACGTCGTACAGGCCGAAGGGGTTGCGGGCGTCCGCGCCCTTGGCGGCCACCGGGTGCGTCTTGCGGCCGCTGTTGCCGTCGTACCAGCCCACCGTCGCCAGGTCGGACTCGGCGTCGCCCTTCCAGTAGCGGGTGGTCGTCCCGCCTCGGGCCGCCCACTCCCACTCCGACTCCGTCGGCAGCCGATAGCCCGTGCAGCGCCAACGGCCGGCGCGGTCCAGGATGGGGGTCACCTCGGCTTGGTAGTCGCCGGGGCCGACGGGGTCACCCTCCTCCAGGCCGGCGAAGGGCGTACCCTTCGGGTTCTTCAGGTCGTAGCAGGGGTCGAGCCCCTCCTTCGCCGACAGCGCGTTCGCGTACGCCACCGCGTCGTACCAGCTCACCCGCTCCACCGGCAGCGCGTCGGCGCCGTCGAAGTACGACGGGCGCTCGCCGGTCAACGCGGCGAACTCGCCCTGCGTGATGGGCGTCACCGTCAGCAGGAAGGGGCTCAGCACCACCCGGTGCTGCGTCTCGTCGCCGCCGCGGCCGTCCTCGTCCTTCGGGCTCCCCATCAGGTAGCCCTCGGGGCCCGTGCCCGGGATGTAAACGAGCGCCGAGCGGTGCGCCGTCGCGGGGTACACCTCGGCGCCCGGTGGAGGCGTGGCCAGTCGGCTCGAGCTGAGGACGGCTGGCGCGCGTCGGCTCGGCGAACGCAGCGCTGAATCCTCCGCGGAGGACCGAGCCGACGGCGACGGCCCCTCGGCCTGCGTCGGCAGCCGGTCCAGGCGCGCCCCGTCACGCGCCGCCGCGAGCTCGGCGCGCGCGGCGCGCAGCGCCTTGGCCTCGCGTCGATGCTCGCGGCGCAGCGTCTCCAGCCCCGCCGCCAGGGTCGCCGACTCCGCACGCAGGTCGTCGACCGCCCGCCGCGCGGCCTGCAGCTCGTCCTGCGCGCGCGCCACCTCAGCGCGCAGATCGGGCAGGCCGGTCTGCACCATCCAAGCGATGGCCTCCATCTGCGCCTGCACCTTGGCCATGTCGGGCGCCCGGTCGTCGGGTCGGCGTGCGAGGCAGCGCACCAGCAAGGTGTCCAACGCAGCCGGCCGAGACTCGTCGGCGGGCAGGGGAACGTGGGGCTGGTCGAGGAAGGCGACCAGCTCGTCGCGGGTGTAACCCTGGCGGAGGGTCATGCGGCGGTGGTCGAGTCCGGTGACGAGCCGGAAGACCACCGCGGCCCAGCCGTAGACGTCGGCCGCGGCCCCGACGGCCTCGTCGAGGAGCTGCTCGGGGGCTGCGAAGAGCAGGCTGCCCATGCCCCGCGCGGTGAAGCTGCCGGCGCCGTCGTGCAGGCGGGCGATTCCGAAGTCGAACAGCACCGCGCGGTCGAGGGCGTCGAGGCCGACGTTGTCGGGTTTGACGTCACGGTGGACGATGCCCTTGGCGTGCGCGTAGGCCAGCGCGTCCGCGAGGTCGCTGGCGATCTGGGTCGCGCGGGCCAGCCCCATG
Organism: bacterium; assembly: GCA_030426945.1. GTDB lineage: Bacteria > Myxococcota_A > Bradymonadia > UBA7976 > UBA1532 > JACKDN01. The sequence goes on along the minus strand of JAUHXL010000019.1, from coordinate 578 downwards.
CGGGCGCCCTGCCCTACGACGTGTCGCAGCGTGACGGGCACCCGGTCCAGCACCAGCAGGCGGGCGTCGCCCACCTCGAAGGCGCCGTGGAACCCGACGATGTTGGGGTGCCCGTTCATGCGCTCATAGGCTTGGCGCTCCTTGGAGAAGGTGCCCTGGACTTCGGACCGCTTGGCTGCATCAGCCGCCAAGGCGCGGAGATCGACGATCTTGACCGCCCGCTCACGACCGTCGGGTGCGCGGAAACCGTAGACATCGCCGAAACTGCCTCGGCCGAGCGCCTCGTCGAAGACCAGGCCGCTCAGCGCCTCGACGCGCCGCGGCCGGCCACGGCAGCCGGACCAACTGCAGCGATCAGACTGACGGCTAGGCTTGTAGCAGGCAGGGCAGAGCAGCATGAGCGCAGGGTGCCACAGCCGGCGATCGACGTCACCACCTCACCGCTCTTCCCCCTCACCCCACCGGTGGCAGCGTCGCGGCCAGGGCCAGCGCCTGTTCGGTGAAGGGGCTGTCCATCGCCTCCAGCCGCTCCAAGGCGGCGGTGAGGGCGGCGCGGGCGCCTTCGTGGTCGTTCTGGT
>JAUHXL010000420.1 GCA_030426945.1 bacterium | reverse complement strand
GAACGGGCGGCGGATTGTAGAGATGCGCCGCCCGGGATGCAACTCAACCCGACATCGACTCGAGGAATTCCCCGTTGTGCTCGGTGCGGCTGATCTTGTCGAGCATGAACTCCATCGAGTCCACGACGTTGAGCGGGTGCAGCAGCTGACGCAGGATCCAGACGCGGTTCAGCGTCAGGGCGTCCATCAGCAGCTCCTCCTTCCGCGTGCCCGACTTGTTGATGTCGAGGCAGGGGAAGATGCGCTTCTCCATCAGCTTGCGATCAAGGTGGAGCTCCGAGTTGCCGGTGCCCTTGAACTCCTCGAAGATGACCTCGTCCATGCGGCTGCCCGTGTCGATCAGCGCGGTCGCGATGATCGTCAGGCTGCCCCCCTCCTCGATGTTGCGCGCCGCCCCGAAGAAGCGCTTCGGCTTGTGCAGCGCGTTCGAGTCGACACCACCCGAGAGGATCTTGCCCGAGGGCGGCACCACCGTGTTGTAGGCGCGCGCGAGGCGGGTGATCGAGTCGAGCAGGATGACCACGTCCTTCTTGTGCTCGACGAGGCGCTTGGCCTTCTCGATGACCATCTCGGCCACCTGCACGTGGCGCTGGGCGGGCTCGTCGAAGGTCGAGCTGACCACCTCGCCCTCGACCGAGCGCTCCATGTCCGTCACCTCCTCGGGCCGCTCGTCGATGAGCAGCACGATCAGGTAGACGTCCGGGTGGTTGTGCACGATCGCGTTGGCGATGTTCTGCATCAGCACGGTCTTGCCGGCGCGCGGCGGCGAGACGATCAGGGCGCGCTGGCCCTTGCCCACCGGGCACAGCAGGTCGACGATGCGCGTGCTGAAGTTCTTGGCGTGGTACTCGAGCTTGAGGCGCTCGTCGGGGTAGAGCGGGGTGAGGTTGTCGAAGAGGATCTTCCGCTTCGCCGCCTCGGGCTCCTCGAAGTTGATCGTCTCGACCTTGAGCAGCGCGAAGTACCGCTCGTTGTCCTTCGGCGGACGAATCTGCCCGGCGATGGTGTCACCGGTGCGCAGCCCGAAGCGCCGGATCTGGCTGGGCGACACGTAGATGTCGTCCGGCCCCGGCAGGTAGTTGTAGTCGGGCGCACGAAGGAAGCCGAAGCCGTCCGGCAGGATCTCCAGGACGCCTTCACCGAAGATGGGTTCGTTCTTCTTGGTCTGCTCGTTGAGCAGGGCGAAGATGAGCTCCTGCTTGCGCAGGCCCGAGGAGTTCTCGATCCCCATGTCGCGGGCCATGGCCGCGAGCTCACCGATCTTCAGCTGCTTGAGTTCTTTGAGGTTCATCGTCTTCCTTCGTCCGTCCGACCCCGAGCACGGGAGTGCCCCCGGTGGGCTCCTCGGCTGACTTCCTGTGGAGTTGCAGCCAAGGTCTGGCGCCGAACGGCAGGCTGGTCCTTCGCGAGAGTGGAAGCGCCCGCACCGCAATGGACTGCAGGTGGAGCGCGCGCACGCTAGCCGGGTCGCGACGCGTTTGTCAAGTGCTTCGATCTTTGCCCGTTCACCGGGGCCCGCGTAGAATCGCGACCCATGGCCACCTCCCTGGATTCCATGGCGGGCGGGCGCGGCACGCTGCGCCGTCTGACCGACGTGCGGCTCTCCCTCTCGGCCAAGATCTTCATCGGCAACCTGGTCACCGTCGGCGCCGCCCTCGCCCTGCTCTTCGGGCTGGGCCAGCGCGGCTGGTTCGCCGAACCCGAGAACCAGTGGGTCCTCGTGGTCGCCATCCTGGTCCCCGCCTCGGCGGTGGCCTGGCTGATCTCGCGCCGCCTGACCCGCAACCTCGAGACCCTCATGCGCGCGGCGCGCGCGATCAGCACCGGTGATCTCAGCGAGGCCGTCGCGGTGAACGACGATCCACAGTGGGCCGACGAGATCGACGTGCTGGCCGGCACCACCGCCACCATGCTGGGCAACCTGCGCGATCTGGTCGCCCACCTGCAGCGCACCGCGGCCCGCGTGAAGGCCTCGTCGAGCGCGCTGGTCGAGGCCACCGACGCCGTCGGTCAGCAGGCCTCGGGCGTGCTCGAGCAGGTGGCCTCGATCGCCCAGCGCAGCGAGGGCCAGGCCGAGCGCGCCGAGCAGCAGGGCACGATCCTCGATCAGATGGCCACGGATCTGCGCCGCTCGGCCGACATCGCCGACGAGGCCGCGCGCTCGACCCACGAGACCAGCGCCGCCGCCACCCGCGGCACCGAGACCTCGCGCCAGGCCCTCGGCCGCATGCGCAACGTCTTCGAGCGGGTCGACGACGCCGGCGACGCCGTCTACCGCCTCAGCGAGCGCACCGCCGAGATCCACGCCATCGTGCAGGCCATCACCCAGATCGCCGAGCAGACGCACCTGCTGAGCATCAACGCCTCGATCGAGGCCGCGCGCGCGGGCGACGCGGGCCGCGGCTTCGCGGTCGTGGCCGAGGAGATCCGCCGCCTGGCCGACTCGTCGGCCCGCAGCGCCGAGCAGATCAACGTCATCGTCACCGGCATCGACGATCACACGCGCTCGGTCGTGAACACGATGCGCGAGTCCACCCGCGAGCTGGGCGAGGGCCGCAAGCACATCGACGACATCTCGCGCACCCTCGACAGCATCGTCGACGCCACCCACCGCGAGGCGGAGAAGGTCTCGTCGCTGTCGGAGCTGACGCGCACCCAGCTCGAGCTGGCCGTCGAGGTCGTCGCGGTCGCCGACGACGTGCGGCGCGGCGCGGAGCGCATCGCCGAGGCCACCCGCACCGTCGAGGCGGCGTCCTCGGAGCAGCGCCGCCGCAGCGTCACCCTCGAGGACTCCGCCCGCACCCTGTCCGACCTGGCCGCCGAGCTGGACTCGGTCGCGGGCGGGTTCCGACTCTGAGCGTGGACGCCTCGCCCGACGACGGCCGCCGCTTCCTGGTCGCCGACCTCGGCGTCGCCCGGCTGGGCTTCGATCTGGCCCGCATCACCGAGGTGCTGCCCCTGACCCGCACCGCCCGCGTGCCCTGGGCGCCCGCGTGGGTCCACGGCGTGCTCAACCACCAGGGGCGGCTGTTGACGGTGGTCGACCTCGCCCGCTTCCTCGAGGTGGGGGATCCGCGCCCCGCCCGCGTCGCGGCCGTCGTCGACCAGCCCAGCCTGAGCCTCGCCCTGGCCGTCGGCACGGTCGCGATCGTCGAGGCCCGCCACGCCGTCCGCGTGACCGAGCTGAAGTACTACCTGCCCCAGTCCGACTGGGTGGTCGAGGCCCTCAGCACGCCGGACCTGAACTTCCACCACCTGGACGTCGACCGCGTCGTGCGCGGCATCGTCGAAGCCTTCTGAGCGCCGGATGGACCTGTCCAAGTACCGCGCGCTGTACGTCAGCGAGACCCAGGAGAACCTCGAGACCCTCGCGCGACGGCTGGTGGAGCTCGAGGCCGACCCCGCCCACCGCGACCACATCGACACCGTCTTCCGCCTGTTCCACAGCATCAAGGGCATGAGCGGCACCATGGGCTATCAGCCCATGTTCGAGCTGGCCCACGCCCTCGAGGATCTGATGGAGCAGGTGCGGGAGGGGCGCCGCCAGGTGGACGCCGAGATCGTCGATCTGCTGCTCGGCGGCGTCGATCGGATGACGCAGTGGGTCGGCGACGTGGACGCCGAGCGGCTGCCCTTGACGCTGGACGCCGCCGCCCGGGCGCTGACCGGTCGGGTGGCCGATCTGCTGGGCCGCCCCAAGCCCACGATGCCCATGCCGCGCGTCACCACGGCGCTGCCCGCGCCGGTGGGCGCGCCCGGTGATCTCGTCGTGGACGTCGAGTCGGCGCCGGGCAGCCCCGACGCCGGGGTGCGCGGCTTCCTGCTCTATCGCAAGCTGAAGCGATTGGGCGAGGTGGTGTCGGCCCACCCGTCCGTCGAGACGCTGCAGGCGGGCCAGCTCGAGGGGCCCCTCCGGCTGGTGCTGCGCACGCCGCACACCCGCGCGCGCATCGAGCAGTTCGTGCGCCTCGTGCCCGACTGGGTGCGGGTCGACGTCCGCGCGTACGCGCCGCCGCCGCCCGAGGCCCCCGCCGCCACGGTCGAGGCCGACGACCTGCTCTTCACGGGCGACCTCGCGCTCTTCGACGACGTCGCCACCGAGCCGCCCGAGGAGGCGGAGGATCCGCCCTCGAGCGCGTCGGCCGCGCCACCCGCCGCCGACTCGATCGAGGGTGATCCCGGCTCGAGCGTCGAGCGCCGCCGCGCCGAAGCCGCGGCGATCGTGCGCGCCCCGCGCGCGTCCCGCACCATCCGCGTGCGCACCGACTGGCTGGACACGCTGCTCGATCGGGTCGGCGATCTGCTCATCGTCAACCAGCGGCTGTGGAACCTGAACCAGGAGCGCCCCAGCCCGGCGATGACCCAGACCCTCGGCCAGCTCTCGCGCACCCTCACCGCGCTCCACGGTGACGCCCTGTCCGTGCGCATGACGCCCATGTCGGTGCTCACCAGCCGCCTGCCCCGCGTCGTGCGGGATCTGGGGCGACAGGTCGACAAGAAGGCGTCGCTGGTCGTGCACGGCGACGATCAGCAGCTCGACCGGGCGATCATCGAGGGCCTCGACGCGCCGCTGACGCACCTGCTGCGCAACGCGGTGGAGCACGGCATCGAGGCGCCCGCGGCGCGCGCCGCCGCCGGCAAGCGCCCGGTGGGGCTGCTGACCTTGGAGTGCCGGCGCGTGCGGGACGAGATCGTCGTCGAGCTCCAGGACGACGGCGGGGGCATCGACCGCGAGCGGCTGGTCGAGCGCGCGGCCGCCCTGGGGCTGCTCGACCGCGCGCGCGCCGCGGCGATGGCCGAGCGCGATCTCACCCGCCTGGTGTGCTTGCCCGGCCTGAGCGCGCACGACCGCGCCGGCGCCCTGGCGGGTCGCGGCGTCGGGATGGACGCGGTGCAGGACGCCATCACCGGGCTCGGCGGGCGGGTCGAGGTGACGACGGAGCCCGGCGTCGGCACCACGGTGCGCCTGCGCCTGCCTCGCACCCCCGGCATCAGCAAGCTGCTGCTCGTCGAGGCGGACGGGCAGGTCTTCGGCCTGCCCCTCGGCCGCATCGTGAAGACCGACCAGTTCGACGCCGACGCCGCCGAGCGCGAGCGCGGCGCGCTGTACGTGGACCACGGGGACGAGCGCCTCCGCCTGCACGCCCTGCGGCACCTGCTCGGCTTCGCCCGCCGCCCCCTCGAGGGCGCCTTCCCCGGCGTCGTCTTCGCCCACCCCACCGGCCCCTTCGTGCTGGGGGTCGATCGGGTGGTGGGCCAGCAGGACGCGGTCATCAAGCCCCTCGGCCCGCTGCTCGAGCGCATCGACGGCCTGCTCGGCGTCACCATCGACTCGGTCGGCGAGCCGGTCTTCGTCGTCGACGTGAACCGTTTCATCGCCGTCGGCTGAGCCACGCGCGACCCCGACCGCCGCCCCGGCGTCCATCGCCTCGCGCTGACGCCCCGACCCCGAAAGGGCCCCCATGACCCGAGACGATCTGATCGCCGCGCTGCGCGCCGTGGCGGACGGCGCCCGCGCCCCCGAGCAGGCCGCCGACGACCTCGAGCGCGCCGGCTTCGTGCAGCTGGGCTTCGCCACCGTCGACACGGATCGCGTCCGCCGCCGCGGGATGCCCGAGGTGGTCTACGGCGCGGGCAAGACGGCCCCGCAGATCGCCGCCATCCTCCGCACCCTCTACGCCCGTGGGCAGCGCGCCCTGGCGACGCGCGTGCTGCCCGACGTCGCCGCCTCGGCGCTGGCCGATCTCACCGATCTGCCGGCGGTCTACGACGCCGACGCCCGCTGCCTGCTCATCGAGGACACCGCCGCGCCGGACACCGGGCTGGGCACCATCACGGTCGTCTCGGCGGGCACCAGCGATCTGCCGGTCGCCGCGGAGGCCGCCCTCACCGCCCGGCTGTGCGGCAACCGGGTGGACGTGATCCACGACATCGGCGTCGCCGGCTTGCACCGGCTGCTCGCCCACGTCGACCGCCTGCGCGCCTCGCAGGTGGTGATCGTGGTGGCCGGCTTCGAGGGCGCCCTGCCCAGCGTCGTGGCCGGCCTGATCGATCGCCCGGTCGTCGCGGTGCCCACCTCGGTGGGCTACGGGGCCTCGTTCGGAGGCCTCGCCGCGCTGCTCGGCATGCTCAACGCTTGCGCGTCCGGGGTCACGGTGGTGAACATTGACAACGGCTTCGGCGCCGGCGTCGCCGCTTCGTTGATGAACCGCCCCCCACGCTGAGGGGCCGTCAGCGCGGCCACGCCCGCGCCGTCGGCAACAGGCGGTGGCGTGCGCATCCTCTATTTCGACTGTTTCAGCGGCCTCGCCGGCGACATGACGCTGGGCGCGCTGCTCGACCTCGGCCTCGACGCCGACCGCCTGCGCGCGGCGCTCGGCACGCTCGACCTGCCCGACTGGCGCCTCGAGGTGGGCGTGGCGACGAAGATGGGGCTGCGCGGCGTGAACGTCCACGTGGTCGTCGGCGGGCGCGTCGAGGGCCCGGCCGTCCCGGCCGTCGAGCACGCGGCGCATCACCACCACGATCACCCCGAAGACCACGCACACCACGATCACCACCACTACGCCGACGTGGTGCGCTGCATCGAGAGCGG
>JAUHXL010000419.1 GCA_030426945.1 bacterium | reverse complement strand
CCGCGTCGGCCGCGCTGGTCGCGGCGGCGGCGGCGGCCACGACGCTGCCCTGGCTGGCCGAGCCGCTGGTCTGCGGCCGCGCGCTCGTGGCCACGCAGCCTTGGCGCCTGCTGACCGGCGCGCTGGTGCACCGCGACCTCGGCCACCTGGTGCGGGATCTGCTGGCCCTCGTGCCGTTGAGCGTCGTCGCGGCGCCGACGCTCGGGCGGGCGCTCTGGCCGACGCTGGCGCTGGCGGCCGCCGCGGGCAACGCGGCGACCCTGGCGCTTCAGCCGTCGCTGATGTGGGTGTTGGGATCGTCGGGGGCCGCGCACGCCGTCTTGGCGGTCGCGCTGATGCGCTCGCGCGGCGCGGCGCGCTGGGTCGGCGGGACCGCCCTGCTGGCCAAGCTGGTCTGGGAGGCACACACCGGCCACGTCCTGGGCACGCCGAGCGTGCTCGTCGCGTGGCCGGCGCACGCCACAGGCGCGTTGATCGGCGCCGCGGTGGCTGCCTGGACGCTGTCACACACCGCGCGGGCGCGTGTTCGTCCGACCTGCCCCCGCGGCGCCGCGCGCCCGGGGGCTGCCGATCAGTGCGCGTCGCCGACGTGCGACATGGTCTCGGTGAAGCGCTCGCGCGCCACCTCGGCGCCGCCCTTGGCGGCCTCGCTGACCGCGGCCGGCAACGCCGCCGCCTTGCGATAGCCGCTCTGCAGCGACTCGCGCGACTTGGCGTAGGCGTCGTTCGCGCCGTCGCGGATCATCTGCCGCGTCTCGCGACCGCTGCGCGGCGCCAGCAGCATCGCGGCGCCGGCGCCGATGGCGGCGCCTCCGAGGAAGGCCCACAGCGGGGTGTAGTTCGTGGCTTGGTTGCTCATGGTCGGCTCCTTTCGAGAAGCTCGGCTTGGGGTGATCGAGGGCACGTCAGCCGGTCGCCGCGTGCCGGTGGTGCTGGGCGTGTGCCGGCGGGGCCGGCGCCTGCGGGGCGGGCTGTTCTTGGTCGTCGGGGGCCTCCTCCTGATCGCTGCGCCAGGCGCGAAAGGCAGCGAAGGCCGCGGTGGCCGCCGGCACCAGGGCCTGCAGGCCCGTGAGGCCGGCGACGCGCTCTTCGATGCGCGTGACGGCGCGCACGGCTTCGTCCACCGAGCGCAGGACATCGGACGGGCGGGTGGGCCCCGCGGTGAGATCCTGCGCCGCGGCGTCCAACCGGGCGACGGTCGCCCGCAGCTCGCGGGCGAGCGCGGTCACCTCGGGGGCCAGGTCGCTCACCTTCTGGTCGATCGTGCGCAGCGTGCGCCACGCCTGCACCATCGCGGGCAAGGCGGCGCCCAGCGCCAGGGCGAAGAGCACCAGCGCGATCACGGCCCAGGTTGGCATCTGAGAGGTCCTTTCCGGGCGCGTCCACCGCCCCCACGTCGGTCGCTCCCAGGGCATCGCAACGCCCGTGCCAGCAGCGGATCGGCCGCAGAGCCGCGCGGCGACGGGCGGGTGGCCCCGCGCACCGTGGCTGGCGGGGCGTTGCGCCCCGACGCCGCTCAGCCCATTGCGCGGCGCGCGCGACGCGTCCACCATGGCGCGCATGGGATTGCTCGCCGGGTTGTGGTTGGTGGTGGTGGGGTTGTTGGCGGCGCCGGACCTGGCCCGCCGGGTGCCGCAGATCGACGGGCTGCTGGCCCGCCTGCGGCCGCACATCGTCCAGGTCGGGATGGGCACCGCGGCCTGGGGGGTGGTCGGCCTGCTGTGGGGCGTGATCCGCTTCCTCGGGATGCTGGGCGTCGTCACCACCGGCGGCGCGTTCCTCGCCGCGCTCGTCGCCCTGGCGGCGTGGACCACGATGATCCTCACCGGCCTCGCGCTGTGCGGTGATCACCTGCCCGCGATGCTGCCCGACCGGCGGCACGAAGCGAAGGCGCGCACGGCCCTCGCGCCGGTCATCCGCCGCCGCGCCCTGCTCGGGCGGCTGGCGCCCGGCTTCGGCCTGTTCCTGGTGATCGCCGCGATCTTCTAGCCGCGGCGTCGCAGGCCCACCGCCCCCAGCACCAGCAGCATCCAGAACGCTCCGCCGCCCGCGGGCGCGCCCGGCGCCGCGGCGCAGGTGCCGCCGAAGCGCTCGCCCTTGGTGTCCTCGGGGGAGGCGTCGACGAAGGCGTCCGGCGGAGTGCCACCGCCGCCGCCCGAAGCGTCGCTGCGCGGCGGCGCCGTCTCGGCGTCGGTGGCCGGCCCGGCGTCGGCGGACACGTCGGCGTCAGGGCCCGGCAGCCCGCCGTCTTCGTCGGATGCGCCGCCGTCGTCGCCGGGCGGCGCGGCGTCGGCCAGGCCGGCGTCCCCCACCCCCGCGTCGTCGGCGGGCACGCCGCCGTCGGGCACGGGCGGCGCGGGCGGCTGCTCCGGCACGGGCTGCCGCAGCACGTCGAGCACCCACTCGACGCTCTGGTTGTCGGCGCGGCCGTACTTCGCGGCCAGCCGCTCGTCGTACAGCCCGCCAGCCAGCTCGGGATCGCCGTAGAAGTCGGCCGCGAGCTGGCCCGCGGCCACCAGCTCGGCGTGGTTCAGGCCGGCGAAGAAGCGCGCCTCGACCACCTCGGCGCCGGCCAACGTCAGCCCGGTGTCGTCGAAGGCGCTCTCGACGAACAGCAGCCCGTCGCTGGGTCCGCTGATCTCACCGAGGAAGGCGGTGCCGGCGAACAGGCGCGGCAGATCGTCGGCGAAGGCCTCGCCCCACCAGGGCGCGATCTCGTCCAGCCAGTCGTCGACCAGGCCCTCCCAGGTGGCCCGGCGCGAGGCGGCGTCCTCGTCGCCCCACCAGCTCTGCAGCAGCTCTTCGTTCAGGCCGCCGACGCTCATGATCGGGTTGCCGCCGGCCGCGAGGTACAGCTTCACGTCCGGCGCGACGCCGGTGGCCTGCAGGCGCGCGATGGTGTCGCCGCCGTCGGCGATGGCCTGGGCGATGCCGCGCGACTCGCTCTGGAAGCCGAGGCCGCCGGTGTAGGTGGTCAGGTAGTCGGGCTGCGCCGCGTAGGCGCCCAGCAGCGGGTTGCCGCCGGGGATGGCGTGCAGGTCGCGCAGATCCGCCAGCATCTGCGCCTGCCCGACGAAGCCCCCGCCGTCCTCGGCGTAGATGCTGCGCGCGGCCAGATCCACGCGGCTGAGCAGGTTGACGGTGCCGGCGGCGTACCAGGCGTTCCACGAGGTGGGGCTGTCGAGGGGATCCTCACCCACCGAGAACAGGTTGCTGCCCGGCCAGCGGAAGGGGGTGTCGAGGCCGCCGTGGGGGGCGCCGAGGAAGATCATGCGCCCCACGTCGCCGCGATAGCGCGTGCCGTGGGCCTCGTAGGCGTCGTGGGTGCCCGACCAGTCCGCGTCGGCGGTGTTGCTGACGTAGATGCGCGCCGAGACGCCGCCCTTCGAGTACGCGACGACGTCGATCTTCACGCCCGGGTGGCGCGTGGCGATGTGCTGCAGGGCGTTGGCCACCTGCTCGGCCTGCAGGAAGTTGTCGCCGTGGCGGTGGGCGAAGGTGAGGGCGTAGCTGTGGAAGCCCGCGCGCGAGAGCGAGACGGCCAGGAAGCTCATCGAGCGCAGGGCGTTGTCGCCGGCGCCGGTCACGAGCAGCACCGGGCGCGTCCAGCGCGGCGCCAGCGCGGCGGGCCGGTAGTAGTGGACGACGACGTCGCGGCTGTGGGGCGCCGAGTCGCCGAAGCAGTCGAGCACGACCTGCGCGCCGGTGACGTCGCCCTCGCCCGCGGTCCACTCGGTCTGCGGCTCGAAGCGCTCCTGCACGAACAGACCCTCGCCGGGGTCGCGGAAGAGCGCGTTCTCCCAGAACAGCGGCGGCAGCCCGTCGCAGTCGCGGACGTGGCCGAAGGCGGGTGAGCCGAGCGCGACGGCGAGGGCGAGCAGCGAGGTCATCGGGCGGCCTCCAGGATGGCGGCGTTCACGCGGGCGGGCGCCTCGATCTGCAGCATGTGGCCCAGGCCGGGCAGCACGTCCACGCGGGCTCTGGGTAGCAGACGGCGCGCCTCGGCCGCCACGTCGGCCGCCGAGCCGCCGTGCAGCACGGGGTTCGGGATCAGGCCGTCGTCGGCGCCGAAGAGCACCGTCGCCGGCACCGCGAGGCTGGGCAGCTCGTCGGCCACGGGGCCGTCGATCATGCCGTGGATGCAGCGCACGACGGCGTAGATGTACTGCCGGAAGTCGGGGGCGCGGCGCAGGCGCACGCGCTCCTCGAGGTGGTGCTCGGCGGCCGGGCTCCAGGCGCCGAAGACGTTCTTGCGGTAGTGCGCGCGCAGCTCGTCCTCGCTGCGCGCGAGGAAGGTGGCGGTGGTGCTCACCTGCTTCAGCCAGGCGCCCTCGCCCGGCGTGAAGCGCTCGATGCCCGCCGGCGCCAGCAACACCAGGTGCCTCACGCGGTCGGGCCAGGTCAGCGCGAGGCGGAGCGCGATCTGACCCCCCATCGAGTGCCCGACGACGGTGACCTTCTCGTCCGGCGCGACGACGTCGAGCAGCCCGCGCAGCACCGCCGCGTGCCAGCCCATCGAGTAGGGGGCGTCGTGCGGCTTGTCCGAGGCACCGTGGCCGGGCAGGTCCACCGCGACGACGCGCACGTCCTTCTCGAGCAGGCCGGGCACGTTCTCGTTCCAGTAGCCCGCGTGCTCGCCCAGGCCGTGCACCAGCAGCACCACCGGGCCGACGCCGGCCTCGAAGTAGCGGACGTCGACGTCGCCCACGCGCGCGGTGCGCATGGTGCCGGGCGTGGTCAGCTGATCGAAGCGGAGCGTCTCCATGCGTTCGTAGGCCCCCCGGTGGCAGCCGGTGACGGCCAGCGCGAAGGCCAGCAACCCGAGCGTTCGGCGCGCGGCGCCCATCAGAAGTGCACCCAGGTCATCGTCAGGTACCCCACCCAGGGCCGACCGTCGGGCAGCGGATCGTCGTTGACGCGGCCCTCGAGGAAGGTGCCCAGGCGCACGATGGCGGCGTGCGCGCCGAACCACAGGAAGGGCATCGGGCGGTACAGCACCTCGCCGTTGAGCTCCTGGCCGATGAAGCGATCACCGTCCGCGGGCTGCGCGGCGGCGGCGGCCAGCGCGTAGCCCAGCTTCAGCGTGAGCGTCTCGTCGATCACGTCCACCGAGCCGTTGAGGAAGGCCGCCGTGACGCCGTAGCCCAGGTTGCCCGGATCGTAGACGACGGCCACCTGGCGGTTCACCACGCGGCTGTCGGGGAACAGCAGCAGCGAGCGATGGGTGGCGTGCAGCGCGCCGGGCACCCCGTAGGCGTTGCCGGTCACCACCGAGGACACCGTGCGATCATCCGGCGTGTCGTCGCCGCTGGCGTACAGCAGCTCGAGGCTGAGCACGTCACCCGAGGCGCGCCCCCAGCGCCAGGCCGCCTCGAGGTCGATCAGGAAGGCGAACAGATCCGCGTCGGTGTCATCGAAGGGCGGCGCGTCGGCGCTGCGGTTGCTGCCCTCGACCACGTCGAAGGTGCCGAGGTTGAGCATCAGCAGGCCGCTGAACGACAGGGGGCCGCCGGCCAGCCAGCGGTTGTGGCTGGCGTCGACCCCGAGCCAGTAGAGGTCGGCGTCGGCGCGATCCGGTCCCAGGCTCAGCGGCGTCGTGCCGTTGTAAGCCGCCAGCTTGCTCGCCGGCCCCGCGCCCAGCGGGCTGCCCAGGCCGCGGCTGCGGTCGCGCAGGTACCAGGCGTGCAGCCCGACCTCGGTGGCCGGCGCCACGATGAGGGCCCCGTCGAGCATCAGCAGCTCGACGTCGTCGTCGCGATCGCTCTGGTTCAGGTACAGGTCGAAGTAGCTGAAGCGCGCGAAGGCGCGGCGCTGCCAGTCGCCGAACAGGCTGATCCCGGCGGCGTCGGTGCCCCAGAACATCAGGTGGCCGCCGGCGTGCAGCAGATCGTCGGGCGCGCTGCGCGCCGGGTCGCGGGCGTTGTCGGTCAGCGGCTGAAGGCCCACCACCAGGCGAAGCTCGTCGGTCAGCGCGACGTCGGCGGCCAGGCGCTTGGTCTGCAGGTTCACCACGTCGCCGTTGAGGGCGCCGCCCGCGTTGGGCCGGGTGCTGTTGGACAGATCGCCGTAAGTGAAGTCGATCTCGAAGGCGCCGCGCAGGGTGGCGCGGCCGTCGAGCAGCGGCGGTGAGTAGTCGAAGAAGCCCAGGTAGCGCTGCTCGAGATGGGTGTGGGCGTCGTCGTCGGTGGTGACGCCGTTGGGGCCGAACAGTCGGCCGGTCACCTGCCCGTCGAGCAGCGCCGACGTCGGCTTCAGGTCGGTCACCGTACCGCGCGCGAAGAACACGCCGACGTAGCGCAGCGGATCCTTGCTGGTCGGCAGATCCCAGGTGGCCGGCGCGTGGGGCACCGGCGGCAGGGGCACCGTCGCGTCGGGCGCCAGCAGGCCCGCCACCAGCAGCAGCGCGCCGGTCACGGCTGCCGCCGATAGGTCTGCACGTTGGCGTCTCCCAGCGCGCCGTTGTTGGTGCTGCCGAAGCCGTCGGCCGACGCGGGCGGGGTGACGCCGGCGATGGGCGGGTCGGTCTGGGCGACCTCGTACGTCAGCACGTCGCCGTCCACGCGGTAGATGCCGGCCGAGCGCACCGCCTCGGGCTGCGTCTGGTCGA
>JAUHXL010000418.1 GCA_030426945.1 bacterium | reverse complement strand
CGGCGCGACGTCGGCGTCCCGCTGTACCTGCGGCGGCAGGGCGCCCGGAAGGTGATCAGCGTGGGCTTCGTCGAGGTGCGCGCGGGCGCCGAGAGGCCGAGCGATTACGCGGTGGAGCGCTTCGACTACGTCTATTTCACGCCCCGCCTCGAGGACGTCGATCCGTGCGAGAAGTTCCGCGCGCAGCTCGAGCAGATGGGCGCCATGCGGGCGCCGGCCAGCGGGGGCGAGGCCGCGCCGGCCGCGGCGCAGCCCAGCGCCACGCCGCGCCGCTGCACCGTCTATCGGGCCGGACCCGCCGAGGGCAGCGACGACGGCGCGGCGCCGGTCGAGGGCGCGGTGGCCATCCAGATGAACACGGCGCCGGTCGAGGCCGCGGTGCCCGACGAGGGGGTCGAGGCCACCTGCGCCGCCCGCGCGGCCGAGGCCTGCGGCGCCGCCGCGGGGCCCGACGCGTGCCGCTTCGAGGTGCACGCGGGCGAGCCGAGCGGGTGGGACGGGGCGAAGCCGCTGCCCGCCGAGTGAGCCGCGCCGGGCGCGCGGATCAGCGGGGATCGCGCCCCAGGGCCGTCACCGCCTGCTCGAGGGCGGCGAGCCCCATGGTGATCTTCCGGAAGAAGCTGGGATCGTGCCGCACGAAGGTCAGCCGCGGGTGGTGGCCGTACAGCTCGCGCAGGGCAGCGTCGAGCGTGGCGGCCTGCGCGGTCGACTCGTTGCGCACCGGGTTGCCGCTGGCCACCGACAGGCCGCCGACCGCGGCGCTCTCGAAGAAGATCACCGCGTCGTAACGCCCCAGCTCGGCGTCGAGCGAGGTGTTCAGGTCGGCGAAGAACGCCTCGGGGCCGTCGGGCCAGTAGGCCGCGCCGTCCGGCGTGCCGCGGTCGCAGAGCAGCAGGCGGTCACCGTCGAGGGCCGAGACCACGTCCTCGAGGTTGCGCTGCACGCTGTAGATGGCGCGCTGCGCGGCGCGCTGCGCGTCGGGCGGCCCGCCGCGCGGGAAGCCGCCGCCGAAGAGGATGGTGGCCGCCTCGGGCACCAGGCGCACGGCCTCCTGCAGCTCGCGCCGGAACAGATCGGCGGCGGTGGTCTTGCCGCCGCCCGGTCCGCCGGTGAGGACGATCCGTCGGGCCGCGCGGCGCCTCACCGCGTCACGCGTTCAGATCCTTGTGCCGCAGCACCAGCACCGGCTTGTGCGCCAGGCGCAGCACGCGCTCGGCCACCGAGCCCAGCAGCAGGCGGGGCAGGCCCGAGCGGCCGTGCGAGGGCAGGATGATCAGGTCGACGTCGAGCTCGTCGGCCAGGGTGGCGATGCTGCGCCCGGGATCGCCGAACTGCACGTGCAGGGTGGCGCCCTGCTCGCCGAGCTCCTTGCCGAGGGCGTCGAGCACGTGGGCGCGGCGCGAGGCCTCGTCCACCTCGCCCCAGACGACGCCGGGGGTGGTGACCGGCAGGGGCTGCAGGACGTGCACGACGTGCACCTTGGACGGGGTGTCGACGAAGGCGATGGCCTCCTCGACGGCGTGGAACGCGGCCTTCGAGAAGTCCACGGGCACCAGCACGCTGCGGGGATCTCGCCAGGTCATGTCGCCTCCTTCCGATGGGGCCGGCCGGCGATGGCCGGCGCCGGGCGCCCGGGTGGGTGATCGAGCAAGGGAGGTGCCAGCGGGGCGTGGCCGCGCCGGCGCGGCCCCCGGTGCCCCGCGGACGCCACCGTCACCGCACCGTAGCATGGCCGGGCCCGCGCGGGCACCGGCCGGTGGGCGCGACGCCGGGGGGCGCCGGCGCATCTTGGACCGCATGAAGTACCCGCTCGCCCTGCTCGGCGCCCTCGGCGCGTGGCTCTGCCTCGCGTCGGTGACCGGCTGCTCGCCGCCCCCCGATCCCGCCGCCGAGATCGCCCCCTCGGCCGCCGCCTGCCAGCGCCCGGCCCAGCGGTGTCGTCTGAGTGACGGCACGGTCGGCATCTGCGAGAAGAGACCGAACGGCGGCTACACCTGCACGCCGCAGCATTGAGGGCGATCCGGGCGCCCGAGGAGGGCGCGGCCGGTCGACCGCGGAGGATCCCATGCATCGACGAAGCCTGCCCCTGGCCCTGCTCATCGCGCTGGCCGCCGGCGGCTGCGTGCGCCAGAGCACCTACGACGCGCTGAAGAGCACCTCTGAGACCCAGGCCGCGCGCATCACCGAGCTCGAGGCGGCGCTCGCTCGGGAGAAGGCGGCGCTCGACGCCCTGCAGGTGGAGCGCGACCAGCTCGCGCAGCGCGTGGCCGAGCTGGAGCAGACCCGCACGCACCTGCTGAAGGATCAGTCCGAGCTCGAGGCCTCGATGGTCGATCTACAGCTCGCCCTGACCGAGCTCGAGCGGCGCAAGAAGGAGGCCGAGGCGCGGGTCAACGAGTTCCGGGCGCTGCTCGACCGCTTCAAGCCGCTGATGGACGCCGGCCGCCTGCGGGTGAAGATCGTCGACGGGCGCATGGTGGTCGAGCTGGCGACCGACGTGCTGTTCGCCTCGGGCAAGGCGCGCCTGAGCAAGGAGGGCAAGGAGGCGATCATCGAGGTGGCCAAGCTGCTGGCCGGCATCCCCGAACGCCGCTTCCAGGTCGAGGGCCACACCGACAACGTGCCCATCCGCAACAGCCGCTTCCGCTCGAACTGGGAGCTCGCGGCCGCCCGCGCGCTGACGGTGGTGCAGACGATGGTCGAGGCGGGCCTCGCGCCCGAGCGCGTCAGCGGCGCGAGCTTCGCCGAGTTCAAGCCGGCCGCCACCAACGAGACCGACGAGGGGCGCGCCGCCAACCGCCGCATCGAGATCGTCGTGGTGCCGGATCTGTCGACCCTGCCCGGCTTCGAGGAGCTGAAGGAGCTCGGCGGCGGCGCCTGAGCCGGCGCCCCGCGCGTGGTCACAGCACCTGCACCACCGGCGCCCTCTCGAGCAGCATCTTGCGCGTCTGCAGATCGAAGACGGTCGCGATGAGCCAGCGGCTCGCGTCGACCCCGAAGCCGATCTCGAGGCGCGGCGCGGTCTCCCCCGGCGGGTGGGGCGGATCCAGGTGCCCCAGGGTCGGGTTCTGCTCGTTGAGCGCCACGACCACCGCCTCGGCCCGCCCCCCGTCGCCCACGCGGTGCAGGTTGCCCTCGGCGTCCCAGGCGAAGCGCCGCTCGCCGCCGCCGGCCACCTCGCAGACCACCAGCTTGAACACGCGCTCCGGCTCGCCGAGCGCGCAGGTGGGCACCAGCTGCCGCTTCCACACGTCGTCGATCGGGAAGCGCGTCCCGCGCGGCACGATGGTCGTGTACTGCTTCTCGTGGGTCTCTGGGTGGTAGGTGACGATCGCGTAGTCGTGGACCAGGAAGTCGGACTGCGCGATGCGGTCCGCGGCGAAGGCGCAGGCGCCGTAGGCGACGGCCTCGAAGGGCTGCCAGGCGCGCACCCGGCCGCGCCCGTAGCGGGCCTCGAAGCGGGGGTAGACCTCGGGCAGCAGCGTCGAGCCGCCGACCATCAGCACCTCGTCGAGGGCGTCCTCGTCCAACCCCAGCGCCCGAAGCTGCCGGGCGATGCCGTCCGCGCAGTCGTCGAGCACCGCGTAGAGGCCGCGCGCCTCGAGCGCGGTCACGATGTCCGCGCGCGCCACGGTCAGATCGCAGCGCCCCCCGTCCAGCCGGGCGGCCACCCCGCGCAGATCGCTGGGCGGGGCGAGGCCGAAGTCCGTCTGCGCCTCGAAGTACACGGCCTCCTTCACCCGCCGCGTCTCGTCCAGCAGCAGGCGGTACCACAGGGCCTCGTCGCCGTCGGTCGCCTTCGGGTCGAGGCGAAGATCCATGCGGGCGGCGAAGGCCTCGAGCAGCCAGCGGTCGACCACGTTGCCGCCCACCGGCCGGCCCTCCTTGGCCAGCACCTCGCAGTGCCCGCCGCCGGCGCCGCGCGGATCGAGCGCCACGACGGCCAGATCCAGCGTGCCGCCGCCGAAGTCGACCACCAGCACGCGCCGCGGGCGGTCGAGCCCCACGCCGTAGCCCAGGGCGGCCGCCACCGGCTCGTCGAGGAAGCGCACGCGCTCGACGCCGAGACCCTTCAGCAGGCCGGCGACCTCGGCGCGGTAGGCGTCGTACGACTCCACCGGCACGGTGACCACCAGATCGCGCACGCGCGTCGCGGTCACCGCGTCGACGTTGCGCAGCAGCTCGCGCAGGAAGGCGCGCGCCACCTCGCGGGCGCTCACCGGCTGCCCTTCGAGGCGGCACAGGGTGCGTTGGGGCGCGTGGCCGAGGGCCTGCTTGAAGCTGGGGGCGAAGGCGGGGTGCCGCCACCCCTGGTTCTGCTCGAGGGCGGCCCGCCCGATGTCGGCGTGGCGGCCCCAGAAGACGCGCTTGAGGAAGAAGGGCGAGCGGCCGAGGCGGTCGAAGAAGCCCTCCGGGGCGCGCATCTGCGTGGCCGAGGGCACCAGGCGCGGCGCCTCGAGGGGCTCGACCCGCCCGGGGCGACGGCAGATGGCCGGCAGCTCCACCATGCGCGCGCGGTCCGCGTCCGGGTCCCAGCGGGCCACGCCGGTGTTCGTCGTTCCGAGGTCGAGCGCCCAGGTCACGGGCCGATGATGGACTCTCGCGCGGCGCGGCGAAAGGGCCAGGGCCGCGCTCGGGCGGCGCGTCGCGTCAAAGTACTTGGGCTGTGACCTTTCGTCCCTTAACGTGGCGAACGTCCGTGCACCATCGAGGCGAGCCATGAGCGAGGAGGCACCGCGAGCGGCCCCGGCGCGTCACCGCATCCTGGTGGTCGACGACGAGCGGCAGACGGTCAGCGCGGTCAAGCATCTGCTGCGGCGCAAGTACATCGTGCGGGGCGCCACGCGGGCCCAGGAGGCCCTCGAGCTGCTCGACGAGGAGCCCATCTCGGTGGTGCTGTGCGATCAGCGCATGCCCGAGATGACCGGCGACGCCTTCTTCGCCGAGGCGCGGCGCCGGCACCCGAACACCATCCGCATCCTCATCACCGCCTACGCCGACATCCAGGCGTTGGTGCGGTCGATCAACAACGGCCACATCTTCGGCTACGTGGCCAAGCCCTGGAGCCCCGAAGAGCTCGAGCACATGGTCGCGCGCGCCATCGAGCACTGGGACGTCAGCGAGCTCAACCGCCGCATGACGCGGGAGCTCGCCGACGCCAACCAGCTGCTGCAGAAGGCCAACGACGAGCTCAAGGCCTTCACCCACGTGGTCGCGCACGATCTCAAGGAGCCCCTGCGCACGATCGCGGCGTACACGCAGTTCATGCGGGGCGATCTCGAGCCCCCGCTGCAGCCCGAGGGGCTGCACTACCTCGACGGCATCCAGCGCTGCGCCGAGCATCTCTTCCGCCTCATCGACGATCTGATGCGCTTCACCGAGATCGATCACATCGAGCGCGCGCTCGAGCCGACCGATCTGCGCTACGTGGTCGCCAAGGCGCTCGAGATGCTCGAGGGCGCGGTGCGCGACACCGGGGCGACGGTGCGCGTGGCCGACGCGCTGCCCCGGGTGCAGGGCGACGCGGGGCGGCTGGTGCTGCTGTTCCAGAACCTGATCTCGAACGGGCTCAAGTTCAACCAGAGCTCGCCGCCGATCATCGAGGTGGGCGCCCTGCCCAGTGAGGGCGACACCGTCGAGGTCTTCGTGCGGGACAACGGCATCGGCATCCATCACGACTATCAGCAGCAGATCTTCGAGATCTTCGAGCGCCTGCACTCGCGCACCGAGTATCCCGGCACCGGGGCCGGGCTGGCGATCGTCCGCCGCATCGTCGAGCTGCACGGCGGCGCGGTCGCCGTCGAGTCGACCCCCGGCAACGGCTCGACCTTCCGGTTGACCCTGCAGCGAGCGGACGCGGCGCGGTGACGGCGTCCGCGCTGGCCGCGGCGCTGCGCGGGCACCTCGAGGCCCGACTCGACCGCCCCGAGACCGCCGCCCGTCTGTACCCGATCGTCACGCGCCACCTGCCGATCGAGGGCGCCGAGGCCGGCAGCACCTGGTGCCCGCCCATGTACGCCCTGCGGCTGGCGAGCGCGCTCGACCTGCCGGCCGAGGGCGCGCTGGCCTTCGCGATCGCCGGCGCCTGCTACTTCTCGGCCGCCGACGTGGCCGACGACGTCGCCGACGGCGACCTGCGCCGCACCGCCGGCCTCGACCTCAACGACGCCTGCCGGTTGCTCTTCCTCGTCGACGCGGCGCTGGCCGATCTGCCCACCGTCGACGCCGAGGGGCGCCTCGCGCTGGTGCGCCTGTTCGCCGCGCGGGGCCTGCAGATGGCCGACGGGCAGGAGGACGATCTCGAGGGCACCGACGCGCTCGAGGCCGCCGATCCGCTGGCCATCTCGCTGGGCAAGACCGGGGCCGAGTACGCGGTCTTCTTCGCCGGGCCGGCCCTGCTGGCGGGCCTGGATCCGGCGCCCTGGGCGGACTTCGGGCAGGCGCTCGGCGCCCTGCTGCAGACGCTGACCGACTACTTCGATCAGTTCCTGCAGCCGGAGAGCGACGACTGGCTGGCCGGCAAGCCGACGCTGCCCCTGCGGCACGCGCTGGCCCACCCCGAGCACCACGCGGCGCTGCGCGCGCTGCTCGCCGGCGATCGCCACGCGGC
>JAUHXL010000018.1 GCA_030426945.1 bacterium | reverse complement strand
GTGACGGCGGCGTCCCAGCCGGTCGGATCGGCGCCCAGCGCGCCCACCGCCCGTTGCAGGTCGACCGGCCGCACCCGGTAGCGCGCGCGGGCGCGGCGTAGGCTCAGCGCCACCCCCTCGGCCGTGCGCGCGGTGGCGTCCACGCTGAGCGCGCGGTCGCTCAGCCGCAGCACGCGCGCGGTCTGCAGCACCGGCACGTACAGCGCGAAGCCGTCGTCGGTGATCACCCGGCGCGGCTCGCCCGGCAGGCCCTCGATCACGTCCTCCACCACGACGGCGTCACCGGGATCGAGCAGCGCGACCCCCGCGCCGTGGCGCAGCGCCAGCGCGAGCAGCGCCACGCAGGCCAGCAGGAAGAACAGCAGACCCCACGGCCGGCGGCGGCGCGGCGCCTCGGGCTCGACCTCGGCCGTCTCGGTGATGGTGTCGCTCAATCGCACGGGACCTCGCGCCGCAGCCTAGATCAATGTCGGGCGCGAGGCGAGCCCGCTGGCCGAGTCTGCTCACGAGCCGTTGGTGGTCGCTCCAACGGGCTGTCAGCTATCAGCGGTCAGCTGTCAGCCGGGCTCCGTACGCCGTGCCGAGTGCGGAACCGCTCGGCAGGCTTGGGGGGGCCGGGTTACCGGGCAAAAGGTACAATCGCCGCGACGGAGCTGAAAGCTGAGAGCTGAAAGCCCGGCCGTCCTGGCGGGGCGTCCGGTGGACCAACGGGTTCGAATCACACCCCTGCCGTCCGGGTCAGGGCGCGCAGCAGGCGCCGTCGCAGCTCGCGGTCTGATCGGCGGGGCAGCAGTCGTAGCTGCCGTCGTCGTGGCGCACGGGCGCGGGGCGGGCGGGCGGGCAGCAGCCGCGCAGGCCGTCGTCGTAGGTGACGGGCACGCTCAGGCCATCCGGGCAGCAGGTGCGCAGGCCGTCGTCGTGCAGTACGGGCAGCGGGCGCTCGGGCGGGCAGCAGGCGTTGACGCCGTCGCTGTGCACCACGGGCTGCGGCTTGTCGTCGTCGCAGCAGCCCACCGCGCCGTCGGGCCAGGTGACGGGCGTGCTGGCGCCGGGCGCGCAGCAGGCGGGCGAGCCGTCGGGCAGGCGCACGCCGATCGCCTCGTCCGCGCCGCAGCACAGGCGGTCGTCGTCGACCTGCACGGCCGTCTGCTTCTCGAAGGGGCAGCAGCCCTGCGTCGCGTCGGGCCAGGTCAGCGGCACCGGCTCGGCCTCGCTGCAGCACGCCTGCGTGCCGTCGGTGTGGACCACCGGCCGGGTCTGGTCGGCCGGGCAGCAGCCGGGCGTCTCGTCGGGGTAGCTGACGCACACCGCGCCGTTGGCCTCGCAGGTCGCGCAGATGCCCGGCGCGGCGTCGGGCACGGGGGCGGCGTCGGCCGGCGCGGCGTCGGGCCGCGCGTCGGCGCGTGGCGCGACGAAGGCGTCTTGGTCCAGCTCGGTGGGCAGCCGGCAGCGGTCGTCGACGCAGGCGACGAAGCGCGGCGGGCAGTCGGCCACCGACTGGCAGGTGAACTGCTGGTTCTCGAAGTCGTCCTTCTCGCAGCCGAGCGCCAGGCCCAGCAGCACCCACCACGCGATCCTCAAGGCACACTCCGCGCGCGGAGGCTGACCCCCAGCACATCCAGGTTGTCGACGTCACCGGCGAGGTCCAGCCGGTGGAAGCGCTGGTCGCCGGCGGTGCCGACGCAGCGCTCGTCGCCGTCGTTGTCGCGGCTCTGGCCGGGGCACTCGCCCCACTCGGCGTCGCCGTTCTTCTCGTCGTCGAAGAGCGTCGGGGTTCGGAGCTGGGCGAGGAAGACCTCGGCCGACGCGGCGACGGCGGCGGCGCGCGCCGGCTGCGCGTCGTCCACGCAACGGAAGGCGACGCCGAGGTCGTCGTTGAAGTCCACGTCGCCGCTGAAGCGCAGGGCGTGGAAGGCGCCGGTCGAGGGCGTCGACACGCAGGGCAAGGGCAGCCCGTAGGACGCCGGCACGCCCGGGCACGGGCCCCAGGCTTCGCTGTCGTCGGGGCCCAGGTCCAGATCGGTCCAGCCGAGGAACACGCTGCACTGCGTCTGCACCCAGGCGGCGAGCGCGGGCGCGGACGCGTCGCTGCAGACGAAGCGGATGCCGAGCGCGGCCTCGCCGTTGACGTCGCCGAAGAGGCCGGCGCCCTGCAGACGGATCGAGCGGAAGCGGCCGTCGCGCCGGGTGCCGACGCACCGGTGCGTGCCGCTGTTGTCGCGCGCCGACTCGGGGCAGTCGCCCCAGGTGGCGAAGACGCCCGCGGCCTGGTCGCTGCCCGCGAAGGCCAGCCACACCTCACAGTGCGTCTCGATGTACGCACCGCACAGGCCCGGCTCCTCGTCGATCGCGCCGTCACAGTCGTCGTCGCGGCCGTTGCAGGCTTCGGGCGCGCAGCCGGCGTCCCCCGGCGGCGGGCCGTCAGGGGCGGCGTCGGAGGCCGCGTCGGAGGGGGGCGCGGTGTCTGCGCCCGGTGCGGCGTCGGCGGGCAGGGCGGCGTCGAGGGCGGGGTCCACGGGGGGCGCGACGTCGCCGCGCGGGGCCGCGTCGCGGGGCGCGCCCGTGTCGGCCTGGGGCGGGGCGGTGTCCGGCGGTCGCGCGCCCTGGTCGCCGAAGGCGACGAGCGCGTCGAGGGCGGCGCCCAGCTCGGGGGCGGCGCTCGGAAACTCGGTCAGGCAGCCGCTGAACAGCAGGCAGAGGGCGGCCGTCGGCAGGCGGTCGGCGAGCTTCATGGCGGCCAGAATACTCCAAACGCCGGGCCGACGCCCGGTTGCCGCGGCGGTCGGCGTCGGCGATGCTCGCGACCCGAGAAAGGGAGGCACGATGCGCGCGGGATGCTGGGTGGTGGCGTTGCTGGTGAGCGCCGGGGTGGCGGGGGCGGCCGAGCCGCTGTGGACGCGGACGGTCAGCCCGGAGGCCGGGCCCAAGGCGATGGGCGTGGGCGGCGGCAGCGTCGTCGTCGTCACCTGGGACAACGCGGTGGTGGCGCTCGACGCGGCCAAGGGCGCGCAGCGCTGGCGGGCCGCCTCGCCGGCGCCCGACGCCGTCGAGGCCACCGGCCTGGCGGTGGTCGAGGACACCGTCGGGGTGCTGTGGACCGGCAAGGCCGAGGTCGAGGGGCGCGACGCGACCTCGGGCGCGGTGCGCTGGACCGCGCCGCTCGAGGCGCCGGGCACCAGCCTGGCCGAGTGCCCCGGCTACGCGCTGATGGTGGCCACGGCGCGCGGCACGGGGCCCGACGGGCAGAAGACGTTGATGGCGATCGGGCTGGGCCCCGACGGCGAGCCGCGGTGGCGCACGCCGGTGCCCGGCGATCTGGTGGGCGCGGGCGGGGGCTTCGTCTTCGCCGAGAGGCGGTCGGGCGTCGGGCGGCTGAAGTCCAGCCTGGTGGCGGTGCGGTGCAGCGACGGGGCCGGCTTCGCGCTGCCCGAGGGGCCGAAGCGGCACGTCGACTTCCTCGACGCCGAGGACGGGAAGGCGGTCACGGCGCACTTCGACCGCGGCGGCGGCAGCGGGCCGCTGTGCATCACGGTGATCGAGAAGGGCGTGCAGAGCTGCATGGACGCGGCCGAGCTGGGCGCGCGGCCCGGCTGGGTGATTCAGGGGGCGACCAAGCGCGGGCCGCTGCTGCTGGTCAGCACCGGGCACATCGAGGCCTACAACCTGAACGACACGCCGGACAGCGCCGTGCTGCTGTACGACCTGGGCGCCGAGAAGCCGCGGGCGCTGAGCCCGCCGATGACGGCGTCGATGGGCGTCGTGGACGCGGGGCAGCAGTGGGTGGCGGCGTTCGGCACGACGGGCGCCGACGACACGCTGTCGCTGCTCGACGAGTACTCGCTGGAGGTCAAAGCGAAGGTGGCGCTGAAGAAGGCGCCGCGCGTGCTGGCCGCGGACGCCGAGCGGGCCTACGTGGGCAGCTACGACGGCGCGGTGACCGCGGTGAAGCTGGTGGCGCCCGGGCGCGAGGTGAGCCCGCGGGCGAAGGTGGCGGTGGCGCCGTCGGCGCAGGTGACGGCCGTGGCGGCGCCGGGGCTGGGCTGGGCGGTGGCGCGGGTGATCGACGCCCACCCCGAGGTCGGGCGCACCTCGGGGCAGAAGGCGCCCGGCACCGTCGCGGGGCTGGCCTTCCTGGGCGCCGAGCGCCTGGTCGCCGGCGGCAACGACGATCGCGTGCGCGTGTTCTCGGTGGCCGACGGGGAGCGGCTGTACGCGTCGAAGGGGCTGGGCAAGGACGTCGACGACCTCCAGGGCTGCGCCGACGGCACCTTCGCCGCGCGCATCTACGGCGGCGCGGTGCAGGTGTTCCGGCCGAAGGGCGCGACGTGGATGCCCGGCGCCAAGCTGAAGCACGACGGGGGCTGGATGTTCGGCCTGTCGGGCGACTGCGGCGTCGTCGTCGCGGACGACTTCGGCGGCACGTTCCACTACTACGACGCGAAGAGCGGGCGGTCGCTGCTGACCTTCGCCAGCCAGGGCCGGATGGACCGCCGCGGGCTGCGGGCGCGGGGCGGCAGGCTGCTTGTGCAGCAGGGGGCGGCGCTGGCGCTGCACGACGTGGGCGAGACGCGCGAAGGTTCGCCCGCGCTCGAGACCAAGGGCGTGCCGCTCGAGGCCGAGGGCGGCGCGCTGGTGCAGGCCTGGCCGGCGGGTGAGGGCATGCTGCTGGAGTACTGTGGCACGGCGGCGTGCACCGTCGTGGTGGGCGAGCGGCGGATCACCTTCGACACCACCGGCGGCGTGTGGTCGGCCAGCGTGCCCTCGATGATCGATCTGTCGCCGGACGGCCGCTGGCTGGTGTGGGGGCGCGACGGCCTCGACCTGCAGGTGGTGGACGTGCCGGGCGGCGGTCGGCAGCCCCTGGGCGTGGTGCCGCGCACGATGAGCGCCACGCCCACCGCGCGCTTCTCACCCGACGGCAAGACGCTGGCGGTCGCCATGCAGCCGAAGCCCTGGCAGGTGACGCTGTACCGCCGCGGGGAGTGAGGCGGCGGCGCTTCGGGCGTCCCCGCGCTCAGTCGCCCTTGTAGAGCGTCATGCTGGGGAAGGCCATCTCCCAGCCCTCGGCGTCGAAGCGCTGCTTGATGGTCACGTTGATCTCGCTGACGACGTCGAAGTACTCGCCGGGCGGGACCACCCAGTACAGCACGGTCAGCTGCAGCGCCGAGTCGCCGAAGTTGGCGAAGCGCACCGCGAAGTCCTCGCGCACCTTGGGGTGGGCGGCGAGGATGTCGCGCAGGGCCTGCATGGCGGCGGTCAGCTGGTCGCTCGTCGTCGAGTACACCAGCCCGATGGTGCCGTTGAACTTGCGGGCCGCGCGGGCCGACAGGTTCTCGATGCAGTCGCCCACCATCAGCGAGTTGGGGATGGTGACCAGCGTGCCCTCGAAGGTGCGCAGACGGCAGGTGCGCAGGCCCAGGTCGACGACCGTGCCGGTGTGGCCCTTGATGGTGATGACGTCGTCCACCTGAAAGGGCTGGTCGGCGAAGATGGTGACCGAGCCGAAGACGTTGGCCAGCGTGTCCTTGGCCGCCATGGCGAGCGCCAGGCCGCCGATGCCCAGGCCGGTCAGCAGCGAGACGATGTCGAAGCCGATGTTGTCGAAGGCGATCAGCAGCGCGAACGACCACGTCGCCACCTTCAGCGTCTTCTCGACGATCGGGATGATCTGATCGTCCAGCCGGCTCTCGGTCGACTCGACCAGCGGGTCGATGTAGACCGTGCGCAGCCCGGTGATCAGGTTCGAGATGCTCCACGCCACGAACATCATCACCAGCACCGTGGTGACGTTGCCCACGACGTCGTTGAGCCCCGCGGGCAGGTGCAGCGAGTTCAGCGAGGCGTCGAGGCCGGTGACCAGCGCGATCCAGTAGATGGGCTGGCGGAACGCGGCGAGCAGGATGTCGTCGAACTTGTTCTTCGACCGCGCCGCCCACTTGGACAGGACGCCCTTGAAGACGGCCTGCAGCAGCTTGGCGGCCAGAAACGTCAGGAACAGGTAGCCGACGAACTGCGCGGCGTCGGCGACGGTGTTGCCGGCGAACAGATCCTTCGACAGGAGCTCGTCCATGGGTCCTCCCGAGAGTGCGCGGGGCGGGGATTCTGAGCGGGCCGCGGGGGTTTGGCAACCGTCGTCGCGCGCGCTTCGCACAACCCCGCCCGGTGTGCTAAAGCGCGCCTCATGCGATCAATCCTCTTCGCCGCCGCCCTCGGCGTCAGCCTGCCCGCCAGCGCGTGGGCCAACCCCTTCGACCTCTTCGGCGCCGGCGCCCGCGCCCAGGCGATGGGGGGCGCGGTCGCCGCGCTGTCCTCGGACTACATGGCCACCTTCCACAACCCGGCGGGCCTGCCCTACGGCCGCAACGAGATCGGCCTCGGCATCGTCGGCAGCTTCAACCGCACGTCGATCCTGCTGTCGCCGCGGCCATCCGGCTACGATCCGCCGGCCTACGGGCAGCGGCTGAACGCGCGCGCCGACACCGAAGATCCCGACGGGGTCCTGGGCGCCACGGTCGGCCTGACCCTCAAGCTGTTCGACGAGGACGTCGCCATCGGCGCGGCCTTCTTCGTGCCCTTCGACGGCTTCGCGCGCATGCGCACGTCGTTCCCCGACGAGCAGGAGCAGTACTTCACCAACCGGCTGCGCTTCGAGCTGGTCGGTGACCGCGCCGGCGGCGAGGTCATCGCGCTCGGCCTCGGCTATCGCCTGCTGCCCTGGTTCTCGATGGGGATGGGCCTGATGGTCGTGCCCGCCGCGCGCACCATCAACAACGTGTACACGCCCAACTCGACCGATCCCTCGAGCTCGCTGATCAACGTCGACATCGAGCAGAGCGCGCGGGCCGCGCTCACGGCCGGGCTGCGCGTCGATCCCTACGACTGGCTGCGCATCGGCGCCGCCTTCCAGGACGAGCTGTTCGTCGGCCTCGAGGGGTACAACCAGGTGCAGCTGCGCGGCGACGAGGACGCCGAGCCGATCCTGCAGCCCCTCGACGTGGTGCGGCAGTACTCGCCGCCGCGGCTGAGCGGCTCGGTGGCGCTGGTGGCGCCGAGCGGCCTCACCGGCACCGTCGAGGGGACCTGGCTGGGCTGGTCGAACTACCTCAACGCGCGCGCCGAGCTGGCCGGCTTCGACGACACCTTCGACTGGAAGCT
This sequence comes from bacterium, assembly GCA_030426945.1. Lineage (GTDB taxonomy): Bacteria > Myxococcota_A > Bradymonadia > UBA7976 > UBA1532 > JACKDN01. The sequence continues at coordinate 28,911 of JAUHXL010000018.1, read as the reverse complement.
GGGGGTCGAGTACCCGGTCAACCCGCGGACCTTCTTCCGCGGCGGCCTCGGGTGGAGCCCCTCGCCGGTGCCGCCGCAGACCGGCCGCACGAACTACGTCGACAACGACCGCGTGGTGCTGGGGCTGGGCGCGGGGCGGGACTTCGAGGTCTGGGGCGAGCAGCTGACGGTCGATCTGGCCATCCAGCTGCACGCGCTGCTGGTCGAGGAGACGCGCAAGACCGTGCGCCCGGACGGCGCCTACCCCCCCTGCGGCGAGGGCGTCACCGGGCTGTGTGACGAGGTGCCCGACCTCGCGCAGGACACGCCGCTGCAGCGCGCGGCCGATACGAAGGGGCTGCAGACGGGCAACCCGGGCTTCCCCGGCTACACCCACGGCGGCTACATCATGGCGGCCTCGATCGACGTGAAGTGGAGGTTCTGATGCGGCGCCTCCTTGCTCTGGCCGTGGCGCTTTGGGGCTGCAGCAGCGTCGAGCGCGGGGACGGGCTGTTCCCGGATCTGGACGCCGCGCCCGCCGACGCCGCGCCGCCGCTGACCGACGGCGGGCTGCGCGTCGACATGGGCGCGACTGGCCCCCTCGAGGACGCCGCCGGGCAGTGGCTGCTGTGGGTCGAGGACCGCAAGTGCCTCGAGGCGCTGGGCACGTCGGTCGAGAACATCATCTGGAGCACCTACCTGGTCGACGTCGCCGAGGTGTCCGAGGACGACCTGCAGGTGGTGCTGCGGCAGCACGTGCGCCTGTGCGGGCAGGAGCTGAGCCCGCTGGTGGCGGGCCTGCGCACGGTGGTGCCGGCCGCCATCCCCGAGAGCCTCGAGCCCCACTACCTCAGCGGCTTCCTCTTGGGGCGGGATCCGGGCGACGCCTACTTCACCGCCGAGCTGGTCGATCTGTGGGGCGCGACCGACATCGCGCCCGTCGAGGCGCTGCCCACGAGCGTGGACGATCCGCGGGTGCGGGACACCGAGGGCGACGACGCGCCCGGCGTCACCTTCGTCGTGGTCAACCGCAACGGCGAGCCCGCCTGCGACGTGCAGGTGGTGCAGCGCACGCGCCTGCGCTTCCGCGGCACGGTCCTCGGGCCCGACCGCATCGAGGGGGAGGTGGAGTCCGCCGTCGACAAGGTGGTGCTCGCGGCCAGCAGCGGCCTGTGCAGCGTCGACAACGACCTGCCGCCGAGCGCCGGCGAGAGCCGCTTCGTGCTGCGGCGCGCCGCCGGCGCGGCGGGCGGGCTGAACCTGGACTTTGACGGGTCGGGCACCCTCGACTGTGCCGAGGTGCGTGACGCCGAGCAGCTGCTGATGCAGGCCGGCACCTTCCCCCGAGCGACGCCGGACGATCAGCTCTGTCGCTGACGCGGCGTCCAGCAAATCGCCTTTGAATTCAGATCTTTGTCCGCGCCATGCGCCGCGCGGCGGGGCCCCCGATCCGCGCGCGCGCGCCGCGCGGGGCCGACCCGCGCGGCGCGGCCCTCTCGGACGATGTCACACAACTGTTGAATTCCCGACGCCGGTCCGAGGCCGCGTCGGCGTACCTCTTCGCCCGACGACAGCGGGGGCTCCTGCCCCACATACGGGAAACCGAAATGAGCGTCGAAAACACGGTCACGGTCGACGACCTCGGAGCCTCGAGCAAGGGGCTCCGCAGCGGCTTCATCGACGCCGCGATGCGCGAGCGCAGGTTCCTCGTCCTGCTCGGACTGATGTTCTTCGTGGCGGGCGCCACCTACGACATCCCGAAGGTGGCGATGTGGGTGGGCTTCGCCATCGCGGCCTACTCGGCGGTGGCCAACGACAGCGTCCAGACGCTGGGCACCTTCATCGCGTCCAACCAGGGGCGCCCCTGGTGGCACCTGTGGCTGTGGATCGGCGGGGTCTTCCTCGCCACCATGACCTACAGCTGGATCACCTACGACGGCGACGTGTCCTATCAGCGCCTCTCGGCCAAGGGCTTCGCGACGGCGCCCACCCAGTTCCACTTCCTGCACATCGCCGCGCCGATCTTCCTGCTCATCCTCACCCGGCTGCGCATGCCGGTGTCGACCACCTTCCTGTTGCTGAGCGCCTTCGCGACGACCGGCAGCAGCATCTGGAAGGTGACGCTGAAGTCGATCAGCGGCTACGGCATCGCCTTCGTCTGCGCGGTGGTCGTGTGGTTCGTGCTGGGCGACTGGATGAAGCGCACCTTCCGTGGGGCGGCGCACCCGGCCTGGCGCGCCGGCCAGTGGATCACGACGGCGCTGTTGTGGTCGGTCTGGCTGATGCAGGACGCCGCCAACGTGGCGGTCTATCTGCCGCGGCAGCTGTCGGTCTGGGAGTTCGTGGCGTTCAGCGGCACCATCTTCGTCGGCCTGGGGCTGCTCTTCCGCATGGGCGGCGAGCGTGTGCAGCAGGTGGTCGACGAGAAGAACGACGTGACCGACGTGCGCGCCGCGACGGTCATCGACTTCATCTATGCGGTCATCCTCTACATCTTCAAGTTCGTCAGCAAGATGCCCATGAGCACCACCTGGGTGTTCGTCGGCCTGCTCGCCGGGCGCGAGCTGGCGATGGCGGTGCGCAACTCCGGCAAGGAGGAGCGCAGCTTCAAGCACGCGGCGCGGCTGATCGGCAAGGATCTGCTGTACGTCACCATCGGCTTCGTCGTGGCCTTGGTGCTGGCCGGCATCATCAACCCAGCGGTGGCCGAGGCCCTGATCCGCTGATCGCCCACCGCCCTCGGTTTCTGGCATCGGGTGGGCGACGCCGCGCATCCTGTCCGCCATGCGTGATCGACTGATCCTCTTCGCCCACGGCAGCCGCCGCGCGGCGTGGCGCGCGCCGCTCGAGGCGCTGGCCGCGCGGCTGGGCGAGCGACTCGGCCGCCCGGAGGCGATCGGCCTGGCCTACCTCGAGCTCTGCCCGCCCAGCCTGGTCGAGGCGGCGGCGGCGGCGCAGGCCGAGGGGGTCGAGCGCCTGCGTGTGCTGCCCCTGTTCATGTCCGGCGGCGGGCACGTGGCGCGGGATCTGCCGCCGCTGGTCGAGGCGGCGCGCGCGGCCTGCCCCGGTCTACGGATCGAGGTGCTGCCCGCGCTGGGCGAGCACCCCCTGGTGCTCGAGGCGCTGGGCGTGATCGCCGCGGACGTCGTGGGCTGACGGTTGCGCTGGGCGCCGCGCCGCGCCAATCTACTCGGCGGTCGAATCAAAGGGGGCAGGCGTGCGGCTGGGTCAAATCGTTTGGTGGGCGGGGTGGGTGTTGGTGGCGGGGCTGGGCTGCTCCGAGGATGACGGCGACGGTGGGGGCGCGGGATCGGAGGCGGACGCTCAGCGGCGCCGCGTCGACGCCGCGTTCGACGCGGCGCCGCGGACCGATCGGGGCGCGCCGCCCGCCGACGCCGCCCTCGACGCCGCGGCGGACGCCGCCCCGGTGGCCGACGCCGCGGCGCCGCCGGCCGACGCCGCGCCCGTGGTGGACGCGGCCGCGCAGATCGACGGCGCCGCGGGGCCGGACGCCGCGGCGCCGCGCGCCGACGCCGCGCCCCCCGCCCCGGACGCCGGGGAGCCCGCGCCGCTGTACCGCGGCGTGGCGCCGCCCTTCGAGCTGGGCTCGCTGGCCACGCGCCTTGTGACCGTCGCGGCGGGGCAGGACGGCGCGCCCGTGGCCCTGCGCATCTGGACGCCCACGGTGCCCGGCCGCTACCCAGTCGTGCAGTTCCAGCACGGCTTCCTCGTGCCCCACGGGCTGTACGACCCGCTGCTCGACCGCATCGCCGGCCACGGCTTCGTCGTCGTGGCGCCCCAGATGTACCCGGCCGACGGCATCCCGCTCGGCAAGCCCACGATCGAGGAGGAGACGGCGGCGGCCCTGACCGTGGCCCGCTGGCTGCGCCCGAGCCTGGCCGCGCGCGCCGGGGTCGAGGTCGCCTTCGACCACTTCGCGCTGGCGGGCCACTCGCGCGGCGGCCAGGTGGCCTATCGCATGGCGCTGGATCTCGGCGACGAGGCCGGCGCGGTGGTGGCGCTCGATCCGGTGGATCAGTCGGGGCCCGTCTGCGCGCCGGGCGCCGGCCTCACCGGGATGCCCCTGAACCTGGCGATGCCGGCGCTGGTGCTGGGCACGGGCCGCGGGGGCGCGTGCGCGCCGGCCGGCTGCAACCACGTGCAGTTCTGGGAGGCGACGCAGGCCGCGGTGTGGCACGTCGTGACGCCGGAGAACGGGCACATGGACATGCTGCAGGACGATCTGGCCGCCTGCGGGCTGACCTGCGCCTTCTGCCCCGGCGCCCCCAACCGCGAGCCGATGCGCCGCGCGACCGCCGGGATCACCGTGGCCATGCTGCGGGGGGCCTTGCTCGACGACGCGGACGCCCGCGCCTGGCTGGACGCGCCGCCGGCGCCGCCGGTGAGCCTCGAGGTCGAGTCGCGCTGATCCGGTGAGATCGCGGGGTCAGTCGAGGGGGGTCGACGCGGGGCGGGGGCCCAGCAGCCCGTACAGCAGCAGATCGGCGATCTGCTCGGCGTAGCGGGCGTAGAAGGCGTCGTCGAACACCAGCTGGTCGCCGAGCACCTTCTGCAGCATCGGGCGCACCATGAAGTGCGACGCGATCATCTGGCCGACGGCGGGCCCGAGCACCGGCACCGGCAGGTCGGCGAGGTGCGGGCGGTGCGCCAGGATGTGGGTCTGCCACAGGACGGTCAGCTCGCGCAGCCGCTCCATCTTCATCGCGGCGATCTCGGGCACCTCGTCGGGCAGCTCGGTGAACGCGCACCGCAGCTCGTGCGGCCGGGCGCGCGCGACCTCGACGGCGGCCCGCACATAGGCGCGGATCTTCTCCTCGACGGTGTCGGCGCTCTCGAAGGCCGATCGCAGCGTCTCGTAGTAGACCTGGTGCAGGCCGGTGATCAGCTGCTCGAGCACCGCGCTCTTGCTGCCAAAGTAGTAGTTGATCATCGACAGCGACACGCCCGCCTCGGCCGCCATCTGGCGCATGCCGGTGCCGGAGTAGCCCTGCTGGGCGAACAGCCGGGCCGCGGCGCGGAGCACCCGGTCGCGTTGCTGCTGCGTGCGTTCGTCTCGACTCAAGCGGCCTCTCTCGCTGGCGGGCTCCAGGGCGCCCCGCGCGCAGCCTGCCGATTCCGGCCGGCTGCGTCGAGCCCTTCCGTGCGGTCCCCGTGGGCGCTCGGGCGCCGACCGACGCGCGCGGCCTCGTGATCCTTGATGCGCGGGCCACGGGGCGCGATGCTCGTCGGCCCGGCGAGCCTCTGGAGATCGACATGGACCGGCCCGCGGCGCGCCCGGCCGAAGACGCCCCCTGCCCCTGCGGCCGCGCGGACTTCGGGCGCTGCTGCGGCCCGACCCTGGGCGGGGCGCCCGCGCGGACCGCGGAGGATCTGATGCGGGCTCGCTTCAGCGCGTTCGCCCTCGGCGACGCGGCCTTCGTGGCCGCGACGCAGGCGGCGCCCCTGTCCGGTCCGCTGCCGGCGGTGCGCTGGACGAAGCTGAAGATCGAGCGGGTCGAGGGGGGCGGATCCGACGACGTGACGGGCTGCGTCGAGTTCCGCGCCTTCTTCCTCGCCGGGCGCAAGCGGCAGGTGCTGCACGAGACCTCGCGCTTCGCGCGGCGCGGGGGGCAGTGGATCTACCGCGACGCGGTCCCCCGGGGCGGCTGACGCCGCGGGGCCGCGCGCCCCGACCAGCGGGGCACGCTGGGCGCCGTGGCGGCGGTGAGCGCCCGACGTCCTCACGGCGCGCGGGGGTCGGCCCCGGTGAGGTCGCCGTACAGATCGAGCACCTGCTGCACGCGGAAGGGTTTCTCGAGCCACGGGAAGTCGTGATCGGCGAGGAAGTCGCGCACCGTCGGCGCGAAGACACCCCCGGTCATGAACGCGAGGCGGCCGAGAAGGTCGGGGCGGTGGGCGGTCAACCAGGCGTGCAGGTCGATGGCGGTGCCGTCGAGCAGGGTCAGGTCGCTCAGCACCAGCCCGAAGTCGTCCGAGCGCTGCAGCAGCTCGAGGGCCTCGGTCACCCCGCCGGCGGGCACGACGTCGAACGCGCGCCCGAGCATGCGGATCAAGGCCCGGCGCACCGTCAGCTGGTCTTCGACGAGCAGCACGCGGGGTCGCCCGAGGGGCGCGACCGTGCCCGGCAGGGGCGAGGGCATCGCGTGCATCGGCTCGCCGCGCGAGACGGGCAGCAGCACGGTGAAGGTGGCGCCCTGGTCCGGCACGCTCTCGACCTCGATGCGGCCCCCGTGGGCGGTGACGATGCGCTCGCAGACCGTCAGCCCCAGGCCACCGCCCGCGCCCCCGTGCCGCCGGGTGAAGTGGGGCTCGAACAGTCGCGACAGATCGGCGGCCTGGATCCCGCAACCGGCGTCGGTGACGCGAATGGCGATCTGGTCGCCGTGGTGTTGGGTGCGCACGGTGAGGGCGCGCCGGCCCTGGTCGAGCTCCTGGATGGCGCGCACGGCGTTGAGCACCAGGTTGAGCACCACCTGCACCAGGCGGCCCGGGTGCGCCTCGACGAGGGGCAGATCGCCGAGCTCCACGGTCAGGTGCGCGTGCTGGCGCAGCTCGGCGCGCGCCATCCGGAGGGCGCTCTCGACCGCCGCGTTGACGCTGACCGGCAAGGCGGGGCGCTCGTCGTCGCGGCAGAAGTCGAGGAGGTCGCGGGCGATCTCGGCGGCCATCCGCACGGCGGTCTGCGCTTCGTCCAGCCGCTCCTCGGTGGCGTGCGTCTCGGTCCACGGGCGGTGGATCGCCTCGGCCAGCTCGTCGAGCGCGTACAGCGCCGGCACCAGGTGGTTCTTGATCTCGTGGGCGACGGCGCCGGCCAGGGTGCCGGCCGTCGCGCGGCGGTCGGCGCGATCGAGGCGGGCCTGCAGCACCTTGCCCTCGACCTCGAGCGCCCGCTCCGCGGTGCGGTCGATCAGCGTCAGCAGCAGCTGGTCGGCGGGGCGGGGCTCGACGGAGAGGTCGGCCCAGCGCCGGGCGCCCTCGGGGCCGTGGAAGCCGACGCGTACGGGGCCCTGCCGGGTGCGGGTGCGCAGGGCGACGTGCAGGGGGTGCTGGTCGCGCTCGAGGCGCCGCTCGTCGGCGCCGACGAGGGGGCCGAGCAGGTCGGTCAGGGTGGCCCCGACGCTGACCGCCTCGCCGCCCAGGGCGCGGTGGAAGGCCCGGTTGGCCCGCACCAGCCGACCCTGCCCGTCGACCAGCACCAGCGGCGCCGCGACGGCGTCGAGCAGATCATGCACGGGGCCGACGGTCGGCGTGCCCTCGTCTCGCGCCTGAGCGTCGGGCTGCGGTGCGTCCGCTCCGATCATGCTGTCCACGTCCTCTGGTCCCCACGGTCGTGCGCCGTCGCCGCCGCACCGCTCGTGTATCGGTGGTTCGATCGAGTCACTTGAGGGGGAGGTACGAATGTTCGCTTTCGGTGACGTACCCGCCACGCGCCCCGCCCGGGCTCCTAGGCGGGACCGGCTTCCCGCGGCGCCGCGACGAAGGGGGACAGGACATCGGGCGCGACGACGCGGCCCCCCGCCAGCACCAGCGAGGTGACGGTGGCCTCGGCGTGGATCCGGTCGCCGACCAGGAAGGTCTGCGCGAAGCGGACGGCCTTGCCCTCGATGGCCACCAGCCGGCTGTCGAGGACGAAGCGGGCGCCGTAGGGCAGCTCCCGCCGGAAGCGCAGGTTCAGCTCGACCACCACCGGCTTCTGGCGGGCGCGCAGGAGGGCGCCGCCGGCGCCGGAGCGCAGCATCAGATCCCAGCGCCCCAGATCGAGGTAGTCGGGATACCGGCTGTTGGTCATGTGGCGGTTGAGGTCGCAGTCGACCACCGCGACGCGGCGCGCGAGGCGGCTGATCGGCTGACGCTCGCCGAGCGCGGCGGCGAACACGCGCGCGACGCGGAGGCGCTGGGTCAACATGGGGGCTGGGTCGGCACGGCGGTCCGATTCCGGTCAGGGGGCGCAGCCGGGCAGCGACTCGACGTCGTCGAGGATCGCGCAGTCGGTCGACTGCAGGCAGACCGGATCGGCGTCGTGCACCACGCGGCCCCCGCACCGGTGGAAGATGGCGATCATGTGCTGGTGCAGCGCGCCGTACTGGAAGCCGTCGCGCTCGTAGCCGGCGATGTACTCGTGCTTGCCGTTGACGTCGGCGAAGCGCACGGCGGCCACGCCGGCGGGCGTCTTCACCGCGGGGAAGGGGCCGATCGGATCGGCGTCGTCGCCGAGCACGTCGTCGACGTCCACGTGCCCATTGAGCAGCACGCCCGCCTCGATGAGGGCCTCGGCGCGCGGCTGCCACTCGGACCGGTCGAGCCCCATCGCGCCCGCGGCGATGGCCAGGTTCACGCCGGTCGAGACGGGCACGGTGTCGTCGCCGATGGCCTGCAGCAGCATCACGTTGGTCGGTGGGTGGCCCGGGAGGGGCTCGATGAACAGGTTGCGGGCGAAGTTGACCGGATCGCAGCGATCGAAGACGTGCTGCTGCACCGCCAGGGTGCGGCGGAAGTCCGAGGTGTTGCGCTGGTAGCCGGCGCCGTCGAAGCGCGAGACGACCTCGTAGGTCGCGGTCTCGCCGTCGGCGGCGGTGTAGGTCAGCTGGATGCGGTCGCCCTTGTCGGTCTCGACGGCCAGGCTGAAGCCGCCCGCGGCGTTGACGGTGGTGGCGGTCACCTCGCCGTTGTCGAGGTTCGACAGGGTGACCGTGCCGCCCGCCGCGCCGAGGGGCCCGAAGGCGAAGTGCGTGGCGTCCTCCTCGCTCAGCTTGCGGCACCGATCGGCGTCGTCGCCCTGGCTGAGGTGCAGCTTGCCGTCCTCGGTGGGGCAGCCGACGACCACGGTGCCGAAGACGTCGAGGAACAGCCGCCGCGTGATGGTGCGCAGGCTGGACCGCAGCATGATGTCGACGAAGCCGCCGCCGGCGACGATGGGGGTGACGACGGTGATCTCGGGCTCGAGGGCCGCCGCGAGCACCGCGTGGAAGCCGCCGAGCGAGGTGCCGGCGGCGGAGAACTGCACGTCCGGGCCGCCGATGTCGAGCACGCCGTCGGCGTTGAAGTCGCCGGCCAGCAGGTTCTGCATGAGCCGGGCGTCGTCGGCCTTCGCGGGATCGTCGATGGCGGGCGGCACGTTCTCCTGCCGCAGGCCACGGATGACGCGGACGAGCTGCATGAGGTCGACGGTGTCCTGCCACAGAGACGAGCACTGGCGGAAGGGGTCGGCGAAGAAGAAGCCCTCGGCGACATCCTCGAAGCCGTCGCCGTCCTCGTCGGTGTTGCGGCCGTAGACGGCCAGCTCGGCGAACAGGCCGACGCCGTAGAACACCTCGAGGGCGTCCTCCCACTCCATCGCGAGGATCTCGGCGGCGCGGTCGGGCAAGAGCAGGCGGCCGAGGAAGCTCTTGATCACCGGGATGAGCGGGACGAACTCGGGGTTCTGCTCGAGCAGGGTGGGCAGGTCCGGGATGAGCGGGCCGTGGCCCACCTCGTCGAAGGCCATGACCGCGATGCCCTGCCGCGCCATGGCGTCGGCGATGGCCACCGACTCCATGCGGCTGGTCCCGGTGCCGTGGAAGTAGAACATGACCGGGAAGGGCGGCTGGTACTTCTCGGTGGTCTTGGGCACCGAGACGACGAAGGGGACGACCTGGCTGGCCATCGGGCCGGCGCCGGTGTGGTGGTTGAGATCGAAGTCGCGGCGGTCGCCCATGCGCAGATCGGGCGTCTCGACGCTGCCGAAGACGAAGTAGTCCACGTGGGGGAACTCGAGCGCGTAGTTCGAGTCGCTCTGCACCTGCGCGATGAGCTTCAGCAGGTTGCCGAGGAACTCGCCCTGCAGGATGAAGCGGTGATCGCGGGCGTCGGCGGGGAACTCGTCGCCATCGGCGTCGTGCAGGATGCCGGTGTCGCGCACCTCGAGCAGCGTGTCCCGAGCCTGATCGTCGATGCGGGCCAGCGTGCCCTCGCCGTAGATGCCGTCGCGGATGGCGAGCAGCGGCGCGGCCACGTCGGCGGTGGTGTAGGTCCAGCCGAAGGCCAGCTCGTGCGCGTCGAGGCCGGCGGCCTTCAGGCCCTCGCGCACGAAGCGCGACTGGGCGGCGTGGGCCTTGTACTCGAAGGGCGAGCGCACCGGCGCGACGACGGCCTCGCCCTTCTCGCGGCGCAGGCCCATGACGTCCTTGGTGATGAGCACCGCGTGCCGCGCGCCCGAGGCCAGGGGCACGATGGGGCGCACGATGAGGGTGTGCGACTCGACCTCGTACCAGTCGGGGAAGGCGTCCTTGCCGCCGGGCATGGGCAGCAGGTTGTCGCGAGGCAGCATGAGCTGGTCGAGATCGTCGTCGGGATCCTGCCCGAAGAAGCCGCCCGGGCGCGCGACGAGGGGGAAGTAGCCCTTCCCCAGGTCGAGGGGCGCGCGCTCGCCGTAGCGCGGGTGGCCGGGCTCGATGTTCACGACGACGACCGACCGCTCGGTGACGGTGGCGAGGTCGAGGGGGCCGTCGAAGGAGACGAAGATGGGCGCGTAGGGGCCGAAGCCGTCGAGCGTGTTGAGCTTGCGCCGGATGCGGCTGCGGTGCGCCGAGGGCTGCTCGAGCGAGACGTTCCAGGCCCGCCCGGTGGCGGTGTCGTCGGCGTTGCGCAGGCTGAGATCGTTGGGGAAGGGGATGTCGGGGACCGGGATCTCGAGCGGGTTGAAGACGATGCGGGGGCCCCACACCGCCTGGCGCTCGACGCGCATGCCGCCCGAGGCGGCGTCCTCGCCGCCCTCGACGCAGCCGGCGGCCGCGAGGGCCAGGGCCAACCCCAGAGTGCGTCGCGTCACCATTGAACCTCCGCGTGCAGCCAGTAGCCCATGACCGTGGGCGCCTCGTCGCCGTCGGCCGTGTCGAACACCGCGCCGGGCACGAACACCGCGCCCTGCCCGCGCAGCGTGAGCTGCACGCCGGGCAGGCGGGCGCGCCAGGCGAGGCCCAGGTCGACCTCGTGCCCCAGGTCGCGCGCCTCGGAGGCGCCGCGGTGGCCGGTGGGCACGCCGCCGGCCAGGGCCGTGCGGTAGGGATCGACGAAGCGCTCCTCGGAGCGAGCGTACAGATAGCCGAGGGTGAGCGCGAACGAGGGCTCGATGCGCGCGACGACGCGCGGGTTGAGGTACAGCGCGTTCTGCACCGAGCCGCCGTTGGCGATCTGGTCGAAGCCGCGGCTGGGGAACTCGCGGAAGCTCTCGTCGGCCAGGTTGTACGACGCCACGGCGCTGGTCAGCCGGCCGTACTCGCCGAACATCAGCAGGCCCACGCGGTGGTTGCGGTCGAAGGTGAAGGTGCGCACCTCGTCGTCGACCGGGTTGTCGTCGCCGCTGGCGAGGCCCGCCTCGAGCACGGCGTCGAAGGGGCCGTGGCCGCCACCGACGCGGGCGAGGCCGCCGACCGCCACGATGTCGAAGTCGCCCGGGCGCAGGGCCGAGCGCACGAAGTCGGTCTGGCCCGTGTAGCCCGTCAGCTCCGCCTCGACGAAGAGGCGGCTGTCGCCGCGCAGCAGGTCGTAGCGCCCGGTGACGAGGCCGATGGCGACCTCGGTCTCGCCGCCCTCTTCGTAGGACTGCTGGCGCAGGATGCCGCCGACGCCGCCGGTGAAGCCCGCGACGCCGCCGAAGACGCCGGCGATCAGCTGGTAGGCGCGGTCGCCGTCGGCCCAGGTGGCGGTGTCGTCCTCGACGACCGCGTCGGCCGCGACGGCGATGGCCAGGGGCGGGGCCGCGGGGCCGCCGCCGGGGGGCGTTCGCGGGGCGAAGGGGAAGCCGACCACCATGGCGCGGGCGACGCGGTCGAAGGACGTGGCGTAGCCGAAGGGCGACTGGCGCACCTGAAAGGGATCGGGGTCTTCGCCGCCGCCGGCCAGGGTGCCCAGGCCGAAGTCCGAGCGGGTGAGGCCCACCTGGGCGGCGCCGTAGCGGGTGAGGATGCGGGCGTAGGCCTGGTTGAGGCGGACGAGCGGGGTGTCCGAGCGGAAGCGCCAGACGGGATCGTAGTCGAGGCCGTCGGGGGCGTCGTCGCCCACCGGGTAGGCGGTCAGCTCGCCGTCGGCCAGCACCTCGACGCCGTAGATGGGCCCGGCGCCGATCCAGCTGTACTGGGGGCGGACGCGCAGGCGGACCGCGAGCAGGGTGTCGGTGGGGGTGCGCGACTCGACGGTGGCGTCCTCGGCGCGCACCTCGACGCCGTCGACCGAGGCGCCGACCAGACGCAGATCGCCGGGCAGCTCGAGGGTGCCGTTGCGCCCGAGGGGCAGGTTGAGGCGCGCGGGATCGGGCAGCAGCGGATCGCCGCCGAGCTGGGCCTGGGCGGCGGGGGCCGCGAGCAGCAGCGCGAGTGGGAGCGACAGGCGGGTCGGGCTCAAGGCTCTCCTCGGGGGGGCGAGTGGACGGCGTAGCTTCGCGCAATCGTGGACGAAAGGGTAGGTCGCGGGGCGGCGGCGTACGTTTTCGTGCAACACCGGCGGCGGCTGTCCGATGAATCCCCCCAGGGGTGGGGTGCCTACAGCCACAGCGGATGTTTGGAGGCGGGCTGGTCGCGGGCGGGCCGACCGGTGATCGGGCGCGACCCCGCGCCGCCGGGCCGCGCCTCGGTGGATTCCCGCCGCCGTCTGTGCGTAGATCGCTGCCATGGCCGGCATCCCGCTTCAGACCCTGCGCCTCGAGGCGCCCATCGGCGAGGGCGCGTGGTCGCAGGTCTGGCGCGCCACCGACACCCTCACCGAGCGCCCGCTGGCGGTGAAGGTGCTCACCGCCCGCAGCCTCGACGACCCCCTGCTGGGCGCGAACTTCTCGGCCGAGGTGCGCGCCGTCGCCGCGCTGGATCACCCGGTCATCGTGCGGCTGCACGACTTCGGCGAGCTGACGGCCGAGGCGGCCGAGGCGTCCGACGGCCTGCTGCTGGCCGGGCAGCCCTACCTCGTGCTCGACTTCGCGCCCGGCTGTCCCCTCTACGAGGTGCCCGGTCCGCTGCCTTATGGGCGCCTGCGCCACCTGCTGCTCGAGCTGCTCGACGCCATGGCCCACGCCCACGCCCGCGGCGTCATCCACCGGGATCTGAAGCCGGACAACGTGCTGGTCGACGGCGATCGCTGCCGCCTCACCGACTTCGGCATCGCCCGCCCCAGCACCGCCAACACCAGCGGCCGCTTCCGCGTCACGCGCCGCACCGATCCCACCATGCTGGGCACGCCCCACTTCATGGCGCCCGAACAGATCGAGGGTCGGTGGCGTGATCAGGGCCCCTGGACCGATCTCTACTCGTTCGGCTGCATGGTCTACGAGATGGTCTGCGCCCGGCCGCCCTTCGACGCCGAGTCGGTGATGGGCACCCTGCTGGCGCACATGAGCGCGCCGGTCCCGGCCCTCGAGCCGGTGATGGCCCTGCCGGCCCACTTCCAGGCCTGGGTGCAGCGCCTGCTGGCCAAGCGGCCGGCCGAACGCTTCCAGCGCGCGGCCGACGCCGCCTGGGAGCTGCTGGCCCTCGGCCTGCCCGACGGGGACGCCGCGCCGACCCCGGGCGCCGTGACCCTGGGCTTCGCGAGCACCTTCGAGCAGTTCTCGGCCCTGCGCCCGCACTCGACCACCGAGGACATGCGCCAGGTGGACGCGACCCCGCGCTTCGTCGGGCCGCCCATGTCCGACGACTGGCGGCGCGATCCCCCGGCGCCCACGGTGCCGCCCCTGCACGGCGGCCGCCACCTGTTCGGCCTGCGGCCCTTCCCCCTGATCGGGCGCGAGGCCGCGCGCGACGCGCTGTGGGCGTCGCTGCGGGCGGTGCACGACGGGCGCCGCGCCCGGCTGGTGGCCCTGACCGGGCCTTCGGGCTGCGGCAAGTCGCGACTGACGCAGTGGCTGGCCGAGCGCGCCCACGAGCTGGGCGTGGCGACCACGCTGACCGCCACCCACGAGGCCGGCGGCTCGCCCCAGGATGGCCTGGGCCCGATGCTGGTGCGCTACTTCGCGTGCGAGGGGCTGGGTCCCGAGTCGATCGAGGCGCGGGTCGAGGCGCACCTGCCGGGGGCGACGGATCAGGAGCGCCACGCGCTGCAGGCGCTGCTGGCGGGGGACGCGCACGAGCCGGCCTCACAGAGCGCGGAGCAGTCCCGTGGCGGCGGCGGCGGCGAGCGGGCGCGCGTGGTGCGCTTCGCCAGCGCCGCCGAGCGGTACGTGGCCATCCGGCGCGTGCTGGGCCGGCTGGCCGAGCGGCGGCCGGTGGTGCTGGTGCTGGACGACGCCGTGTTCGGGGACGACAGCCTGCGCTTCGTGGACGCGCTGCTCAACGCGCAGCGGCACGATCCGGCGGCGATCCTGGTGCTGGTGACCGCGGCCGACGAGGCGGTGGTCGAGCGGCGCAGCGAGACGGTGCGGCTGGGGCGGCTGCTGGAGCGGGACGAGGCGGAGCGGATCATCGTCGAGCCGCTGATCGGCGAGGAGCGGGTGCAGGTGCTGCGCGACGCCATGGGGCTGGCCCCCTCGCTGGCCGAGCGCCTGCAGAGCCGCACCGAGGGCAACCCGATGTTCGCCGCGCAGCTGGTGGCGGACTGGATCCAGCGGGGGCTCATCGAGGGCGGGGTGGACGGGCTGCGCCTGCGCTCGCGGGCCCGCGCGCCCCTGCCCGATGGCCTGCACGAGCTGTGGATGCGGCGCGTCGCGCGGCTGCTGGCGGATCGGGATCCGTCCGAGGGCTTCGCGCTCGAGATCGCCGCGTGCCTCGGGCGGGGCGTGGACATGGCCGAGTGGAGCGAGGCCTGCCGCCAGGCGGGCGCGTCGCCCTGCCTGGAGCTGCTGGAGCAGATGCTCAACGAGCGCCTCGCGCTGGGGCGCGGGGGCGACGAGGGGCCGCTGGTGGGGTGGTCGTTCGTCCACGCGACGCTGCAGGAGAGCGTCGAGCGGCGGGCCGACGAGGCCGGGCGCAAGGCCGACGCGCACCGGGCCATCGTGCGCATGTTGCAGCGGCGCGGGGGCGTGGATCCGGCGCGGCTGGCGCGGCACCTGGCCGACGCGGGGGACGTCGAGGGCGCGCTGGGGCCGGCGCTGTGGGCCGCCGAGGTGGCGCTGAGCGGGGGCGAGCTGAACCGGGCCGAGGCGCTGCTGGACCGCCGGGACCGTCTGCTCGACGAGGGCGACTACCCCTTCGAGCACCGGGCGCGCATCGACGGGTGGCTGCTGCGCAGCGAGCTGGCGCTGCTGAGCGGGCGGTGGGCCGACGCGCGGCGGCTGGCCGAGCGCGTGGGGGAGGTGGCCGAGGCCCATCGCTGGCCCGACGCCGGCATCCGCGGCGCGCTGGCCGTGGCGCGGGTGGCCTTCAGCACCGGGCGGCTGGCGGCGGCGTGGCGCCACGCCGAGGACGCCGAGCAGTGGGCCGGGGCGAAGGGCGAGGCGCGGCTGCTGGCCGAGGCGCGCTACCTGCGCGGGCGGGTGATGCAGGCGCGGGGGGCGCTCGAGTCGGCGGATCGGTGCTATCGCGAGGCGCAGGCGGGGTTCGAGGCGCTGGGCGATCCGGATCGGGTGGCCTGGTGCGAGGAGGGGCGCGGCCTGGTGGCGCTGGCGGCAGGGCAGCCCGACGAGGCGCGGCGGCGGCTGGCCAAGGCGCGGGACTGCTTCGTCGAGGGCGGCGCGCGGCTGCGGGTGGCCGAGTGCAGCACGGCGCTGGGGGCGGTGGCGGGGCTCGAGGGCGATCTGATGCGGGCCGAGGTGTTCTACCGCGAGGCGCTGGACCACTACGACCAGGTCGGCGCCGTCGAGGGGCTGGAGCCGCGGGTGCGGCTGGGCATGCTGCACGTCGCCCGGGGCGACGCCGGCCGGGCGCGGCCGATGCTGGCGGCGGCCTGCGCCGAGGCCGGCGGGCGCGGCGTGCGGCCGCTCGAGGCGCTGTGCTACGTCGCTCTGCTGGTGTGCGACGCGGTGGACGCCGACTGGGCGTCCTGGCGGGAGCACCTGACGGCGGCGACGCGCGTACTGGACGACACCGGCTTCGTCGATCGCGATCTGGCGACGGTGGCGCGGCAGGCGGGGCAGACGGCCCTCGACGCGGGTGAGCCCATCGCGGCGCGCGGCGCGTTCATCGTCGCGCTGACCCAGTGGCGCAGCCTGGGGCGGACCGACGAGGTCGACGCCCTCGACGCGCTGATCCGGCAGACGCGCGGATGAGCGGGCCGCGCGAGCGCGCGCCGCGGCGGCTGAAGCCCGGCGATCTGGACGCCGCCGCGCGCCGGTACCTCGAGCGCTTCGTGGCCTCGAGCGCGCGGCTGCGGCAGGTGCTGCGCCGCCGCATCGACCGCGCCTGCGCCCACCACGGGGACGATCCGGCGCCGCTGCACGCCGAGCTCGAGCAGGTGATCGCCCGGCTGATCGAGGTCGGGCTGCTGGACGACCGCGCCTTCGCCCGGCTGCTGGCGGCCAGCCTGCGCCGCCGCGGCGACGCGACGCCCACCGTGCGCCGGAAGATGCGCCAGCGCGGCCTGCCCGCGGCGCTGATCGACGCCGCGCTCGAGGCCGCGGACGCGGACGTCGAGGATCCCGATCTGGTCGCCGCGGCGCGGTACGCGCGGCGCCGCCGGCTGGGCCCGTTCCGCCCGGCCGACGCCCGGGCCGAGCGCCGGGAGAAGGATCTGGCCGCGCTGGGCCGCGCGGGCTTCGGCTACGCCATCGCCCGGCGCGTGGTCGACGCCGAGGACGCGGACGCGCTGCCCACGCTCACAGCGTGAGGTACATCGCCACGGCGGACAGCGTGTTGTTGGTGGCGTGAATCGCGACCGCGGGCCACAGGCTGCCGGTCTTCAGGCGCGCGACGCCCATCACGACGCCCAGCACGCCGGTGCCCACGGCGATCGAGGGCTCGAAGTGCACCATGCCGAAGGCCACGGAGCTGCCCAGGATGGCGGGGCCCGCGCCGTAGCGCTGGCGCAGGAAGTCGAGCAGCAAGCCGCGGAACAGCAGCTCCTCGGCGACGGGCACGATCAGGCCCACCAGCAGCACCATCAGCGCCAGGGTGGCCGCGCTCATCTCGGCGTCTTGGAAGGCCTCGAGCTGCGGGTTGTCGACGGGTCCGCCGAGCAGGACGCGGACGCCGAGGGCGACGAAGCCGACGAGGGGCATGCAGGCGACGCCGACGCCGACCGCGCGGGCGATCGTCTTCGCCGACACCCCGCGCAGGCCCAACGCGGGGGGCGCGGGCGCGCGGCGCAGCCAGGCGACGCCGACGCCGAGGACGATGGCCACGGCCTCGACGGCGGCCAGCCCCAGCGTGAGGGTCAGCGGCGAGCCGCCGGCGAGCAGGGCGCCCACGGCGAACGCCCCGAGCGCCAGGACCAGCACCGTGACGCTGACGGCCAGGGCGAGGTCGGTCCAGATCCAGCGGTCGTCGGGCTCCATCGCGCGAGGATAGCCCGACCGGGTACGGTTCGTCCCATGACCATCCGCCGCGCCCGCCTGGACGACGCCCCGGCGCTGGCCCGCGTCCACGCGGCGAGCTGGCGGGCGGCCTATCGGGGCCTGCTGCCCGACGCCTACCTCGACGACCTGAGCCCCCGGCGGCTGGCGGTGAACTGGCGGCGCCAGATCCTGCGCGCGCGGCGCAGCCCGCAGGGCCCGCTCGAGGGCAACTGGCTCGCCGAGCGGGGCGGCCGCGTGGTCGGGTTCGCCACCACCGGGCCCTGCCGCGCGCGGCACCTGCGCGACTTCGCGGGCGAGCTGTTCATGCTGTACGTCGATCCGGCGGCGCAGGGGCAGGGGGTGGGCGGCGACCTGTTCGAGCACGCCGGGGAGGCGCTGGCCGAGCTGGGCTTCCGCTGGCTGGTGGTGGGCGTGCTCGAGGCCAACGTGCGGGCGCGCGGCTTCTACGCGGCGCGGGGGCTGCAGCCCGACGGGGGGCGCTGGGAGGATCGCTTCGCGGGGGGCGAGGCGGTGCCGGTCGTGCGCTACGCGGGCCCGCTGCGGCCGGTGTGGCCGGGGTGAGGCCGGATCAGGGCAGGCCGGGCGCGGGATCCGGCTTCAGCGCGGGCGTGGGATCCGTCGGATCTGCGGGCAGTCGGCGGTCGCAGGCCTCGGCGCGGCGGCGGCAGCCCGCCACGCAATCACCGCAGCGGGCGTCCACGCCGATGACGCGGTCGTCCGGCGCGGCGGCGGGGCCCGTGTGGTCGTCCACGGGGCTGTGGGCCAGGCCCACCGGCTGACACTGGGTCTCGCAGGCGTCGAGGCAGTCGTCGTAGGCCTTCTGGCACTCGGGGCGCTCGTAGCGGGCGCCGCCGCAGGCCAGCAGCGAGGCGGCGAGCGCGACGATGAGGGCGGGGGCGCGCACGGGGCCTCCTCGGTAGGGTGTAATCCCGCCTCTGCGGGCGTCGTGGTCGTGGTCGTGGTCGTGGTCGAAGACGGGCACGACGCCAGCGTCTGCCGCCCGCGGCGCACGAGAGGACGACTCGCGGTCGCGCCGCCCCGCGTGCGGTTGCCCAGCACAGACGGTCGTGCCGCGGGTCGGGGCCGAGCGAATTCCGACGGCACGTCGCCCGACCGATCGACGACGACCACGACCACGACCACGACCACGATGAGCAAGTGGGATGTGCACCCCTCCTCAGTAGCCGGGGCGGCGGCGGCGCAGGGCGGCGTGGCGCAGGTTCACGCCGGCGCGGCAGGCGCGGGCGCGCTCGACGACGTCCTGGTGGTCGTCGATGACGAAGCGGCCCAGGGTCAGGGTGTCCGCGGGCCGCAGGGGCAGGGCGGTGCGGCGCGGGACGGTCGTGATGCCCAGCGTCAGGCCCACGGCGCGGGCGGTCCGCAGCACGGCGTCGTCGTAGTTGCCGTTGGGATAGCTGACGATCATCGGGGCCTCACCCAGCGCCTCGGTCAGCCACGCCTGGCAGCCCGCGATCTGGCGGCGCTGCTCGTCGGGCGGCTGCGAGGTCAGGATGGCGTGGTCGACCGTGTGGTTGCCGATCGTGATCCACGGGCTGGCCGCCAGCTCGCGCAGCTCGGGCACGGTGAGGGGGCGATCGAGGTCGTGCCGCGCCTTCAGGGCGTCGCGGCCGTAGGCGTCGATCAGGGCGCGCCGCTGAGCCGGCACCGGCAGCCCCTTGAGGCGGCGCTTCTCGGCCTCGATGCGGTCGGCGCCCAGCCCGCGCGCGACGCCCTCGCGGTGCACGACGTCCCACCAATACGCCTCGCCGCGCTCGACGTAGCCGCTGGCCACGAAGACGGTGGCCGGCACGCGGTAGCGCGACAGCAGGGGCAGCAGGCGCAGGTTGTTCGCGTAGCCGTCGTCGAAGGTGAGCATCGCGCAGCGGTCGGCGGCCGACAACAGGCCGGGCGTCGCCACCTCGTCCGGCGTGACGAAGCGATAGCCGGCGCCGAGCAGGTGCTCGATCAGCACCTCGAGATCGGTGGTCGTGGTGCGCTGGTAGGGATCGATGAGGGCCGGATCGATGCGCTCGCCGGGCAGGAAGACGCCATGGAAGAGGAAGGTGATCAGCCCGCCCTCGAAGCGGTCGCCCAGGGTGGCCTGGGCCAGTCCGCGGTCCACGGCGTGGAGCGCGCGGGCCGCGAGGCGGCGGAGGGACCTCGACATGGGCGCATGATGGCCGGCGCGGGCCACCCGCGCAATCCAGCTTCGGCGGGCCGGGCGAGCGGTGTCCTTGGCAAGCGGGCGTCGGCCGGGCCATGCTGTGCACCTTCCCCAGCCGAGGAGGCAGCGTGCGCCCCATCGTCGCCAGCGATCTGATGAACCCCGAGGTCCTCTCCGTGCGCCCCGAGGCCAGCGTCGAGGCCTTGGCGCGCTTCCTGGTCGACAACGCGATCAGCGGCGCCCCGGTGGTCGACGGACGCGGCAAGCTGGTCGGGGTGGTGTCGCTCACCGACGTGTCGGTGGTGGCCTCGGATCGGGGCGACGGCGATGATCGCCCCGGCTTCCTCCGCCGCGCCGTGGAGGAGGTGCGCACGCCCCCACCTCTCGAAGACGCCCAGGTGCGGGTGCGCGACATCATGAACCCCGACGTCTTCGTCGTCAGCGACGACGCCACGGTCAGCGAGGTCGCCTCGGTCATGCTGCACAACCACCTGCACCGCGTCCTCGTCACCCGCGAGGGCAAGGTGGTCGGCATCATCACCACCAGCGACCTGCTCGGCCTGCTCGTCGACCCCGACGAGGATCACGACTGATCCCGCCCGCCGCCCAAAAAGTGGAAAACTGAGCAGGTTCGTCCGTTTGTGTGGCACGACCCCGCGGGGCCTCCGGCGCTGAGCGCCCGGGGTCGGACCCAACAAACGAACTTACTCGGCGCTTGGCCCACTTTTGGGGCGCGCCGGCCGGGGGCCGCGTTGTCGGATCATGACGCGGCGCGTTATACTGCCGCGCCTCGACCTCGTCACGCCGGAGCACCGATGCGTCCGAACCCGGGATCCTACGGCCTCTACGATCCGCAGACCGAGCACGACGCCTGCGGCGTCGGCTTCGTCGCCCACATCAAGGGCGAGAAGTCGCACGCCATCGTCGAGCAGGGGCTCGAGCTGCTGCGGCGCCTGGCTCACCGGGCGGCGACGGGCTGTGATCCCGAGACGGGCGACGGCGCCGGCATCCTGCTGCAGCTGTCCCACCGCTTCTTCAAGGCGCGCGGCCTCGAGCTGGGCTGGGACATGCCGCGCCGCCGGCGCTACGCCGTGGGCATGGTGTTCCTGCCTCCGGATCCCGAGGCCCGCGCGGCCTGCGAGCGCGTCATCGAGCAGGCCATCGAGGCCGAGGGGCAGCGCCTTATCGGCTGGCGTGACGTGCCGGTGGACGACACCGTCCTCGGCCGCGTCGCCTTCAGCATGCGCCCGGTCATCCGCCAGGTCTTCGTGGGCCGGCGGCGTCTCGTGCCCAGCGCCTTCGAGCGCAAGCTGTTCGTCATCCGCAAGCTGGCCGAGAACCGCATCCGCGACGAGGCCCTCGATCCGGACGGGCGCTTCCACATCGCCAGCCTCTCCAGCGAGACCATCGTCTACAAGGGGCTGCTGCTGCCCCGGCAGCTGCCGGCCTTCTACGACGATCTGCGCGATCCCTCGCTGGTCAGCGCCATCGCCCTGGTGCACAGCCGCTTCTCGACCAACACCTTCCCCACCTGGGACCTGGCCCAGCCCCTGCGCTACGTCGCCCACAACGGTGAGATCAACACCGTGCGCGGCAACCGCAACTGGATGAACGCCCGCCGCAGCCAGCTTCAGTCGGCCAAGTTCGATGGCGGCGTCGACCGGCTCTTCCCCATCGTCGTGCCCGACAAGAGCGACTCGTCGCAGTTCGACAACATGCTCGAGCTGCTGGTGCTCGGCGGCCGGCCCCTGCCCCACGCGATGATGATGATGATCCCCGAGGCGTGGGAGGGGCACGACGAGATGGATCCCACCCGACGCGCCTTCTACGAGTACACCGCCGCGCTGATGGAGCCCTGGGATGGCCCCGCCGCCATCGCCTTCACCGACGGCCACCTCATCGGCGCCACCCTCGACCGCAACGGCCTGCGCCCCTGCCGCTATCTGGTGACGCGCGACGACCTCGTCGTGCTGGCCTCGGAGACCGGCGTCATCGACGTCCCGCCCGAGCGCATCAAGCACAAGGGCCGGCTGCGCCCGGGCAAGATGCTGCTGGTCGACACGGTCGAGGGGCGCTTCATCGACGACGACGAGGCGAAGGGCGAGATCGTCCAGCGCTGGCCCTACCGCCGCTGGCTGACGCGCAACGTCTTCCAGATCGACGAGATCGTGGCGGACGACGACCTGCTCGAGCAGCCGGTGCTGAGCGGCGACGACCTGCGCCTGGCGCTGCGCGCCTTCGGCTACACCGACGAGTGCCTGCGCATCTTGATGGCGCCCATGGCGACGGACGCCGCGGAGCCGGTGGGCTCGATGGGCAACGACACGCCCATCGCCGCCCTCAGCGACCGCGCGCCCCTGCTGTACGATTACTTCCACCAGCTGTTCGCCCAGGTGACCAACCCGGCCATCGATCCCATCCGCGAGCGCCTGGTCATGTCGCTCGAGACGGCCATCGGCCAGAGCGGCAACACCTTCGAGGAGACGCCCGAGCAGTGCCATCGGCTGAACATCGCCGGCCCGGTGCTGACCAACGCCCAGCTCGCGCGCGTGCGCGGCGTCGAGGTGGGCGTCTTCGAGCCGACGACCCTGTCGACGCTGTTCTGCCCCGACGACGGACCGGACGCGCTCGAGCACGCCCTCGAGTCGCTCTGCCAGCAGGCCGAGGCCGCCGTCGACGACGGCTTCAGCATCCTGATCCTGAGCGATCGCGGCGTGGACGCGCGCCGCGCCCCCATCCCGGCGCTGCTGGCCCTGAGCGCTGTGCACCAGCACCTGGTGCGCGAGGGCACCCGCATGCAGACGGGCCTGCTCGTCGAGACGGGTGAGGCCCGCGAGGTGCATCACTTCGCGGCCCTGCTCGGCTTCGGCGCCGCCGCGGTCAACCCCTACCTGGCCTTCGACGCCCTGCGCGCGGCCTGTGAGGCGGGCGACGTGCCGCTGCCCTACGACAAGGCGGCCAAGCGCTACGTGAAGGCGGTGGACAAGGGGCTGCTGAAGGTGATGTCGAAGATGGGCATCTCGACGCTGCAGTCCTATCGCGGCGCCCAGATCTTCGAGGCCGTCGGCGTCGATCCCGCCCTCATCGCGCGTCACTTCACCGGCACGCCCGCGCGCCTCGCCGGCGTCGGCTTCGGCGCCCTGCAGCGCGAGGCCCTCGAGCGCCACGCCCGCGCCTACGGGCCCGCGGCGATGCACGACCTGCAGCTGCTGCCGGTGGGCGGCCAGTATCAGTGGCGCCGCCGCGGCGAGCACCACCAGTGGAACCCGCGCACCATCGCCCTGCTGCAGGACGCCGCCCGCCGGGACGACGCCGCCGTCTACCGCGCCTACGAGCAGGCCGTGGACGTCGTCGACGGCGCCGTGCCCACCCTGCGCGCGCTGCTGACCCCGACGCCCGCTGGCGATCCCGTGCCCCTCGACGAGGTGGAGCCGGCCGCCGAGATCGCCAAGCGCTTCGTCACCGGCGCCATGTCCTTCGGCAGCATCAGCGCCGAGGCCCACGAGACGCTGGCCATCGCCATGAACCGCATCGGCGGGCGCAGCAACAGCGGCGAGGGCGGCGAGGAGCCCCACCGGTTCACCCCCGACGCCAACGGCGATCTGCGCCGCAGCGCCATCAAGCAGGTGGCCAGCGGGCGCTTCGGCGTCACCGTCGAGTACCTGGTCAACGCGGACGACCTGCAGATCAAGATCGCCCAGGGCGCGAAGCCCGGCGAGGGTGGTCAGCTGCCCGGCCACAAGGTCGACGACCGCATCGCCAAGGTGCGCTGCTCGACGCCCGGCGTGACGCTCATCTCACCGCCGCCGCACCACGACATCTACAGCATCGAAGACCTCAAGCAGCTGATCTACGACCTGAAGGCGGTCAACCCGAAGGCCCGCGTCAGCGTCAAGCTGGTCGCCCAGGTCGGCGTGGGCACGGTGGCCGCGGGCGTCACCAAGGCGGGCGCGGACGCGGTGGTCATCGCCGGCTGGAGCGGCGGCACGGGCGCCTCGCCCCTGTCCTCGCTGAAGCACGCCGGCGTGCCCTGGGAGATGGGCCTCGCCGAGGCCCAGCAGGTGCTGGTGCACAACGACCTGCGCGGCCGCGTGCGCCTGCAGGTGGACGGGGGCTTCCGCACCTCGCGCGACGTCATCGTCGCGGCGATGCTGGGCGCCGAGGAGTTCGGCTTCGCCACCTCGGCCCTCATCGTCGAGGGCTGCATCATGCTGCGGAAGTGCCACAAGAACACCTGCTCGGTGGGCGTGGCGACGCAGGATCCCGAGCTGCGCAAGCGCTTCGCCGGCCACCCCGACCACGTGGTGCACTTCTTCCTGCTGCTGGCCGAGGCGGTGCGCGCGCGCATGGCCGAGCTGGGCGTGCGCCGCCTGGACGACCTGGTCGGCCGCGTCGATCTGCTGCGGCGCGAGGGCGTGCCGCACTGGAAGGCCGAGCGCCTGGATCTGGCGCCGCTGCTGGCCGAGCCCGCCGTCGAGCGCACCGTCGCCCGGCGCCACGAGGGCGGCCAGCCCGACGTGCTGTTCGACCACCTCGACCACCTGCTGCTGCGCGACGCCGCGCCGGCCATCGAGCGCGGCAAGCGCACGGCGCTGCACCTCGAGGTGCGCAACACGCACCGCTCGGTGGGCGCCATGCTCAGCGGCGCCATCGCCCGCCGCAACGGCGCCGGCGGCCTGCCCGACGGCACGCTGAACGTGCGCCTCGACGGCAGCGCCGGCCAGAGCTTCGGCGCCTTCCTCGCGCCCGGCGTCACCTTCGCGCTGTTCGGCGACGCGAACGACTACTTCGGCAAGGGGCTCAGCGGCGGCCGCATCGTCGTCCGCCCGCCCGAGGGCGCCCGCTTCGCCGCCCACGAGAACGTGATCATCGGCAACACCGCGCTGTACGGCGCCACCGGCGGCGAGGTGTTCGTCAGCGGCCTCGCCGGCGAGCGCTTCGGCGTCCGCAACAGCGGCGCCCGCGCGGTGGTCGAGGGCACCGGCGATCACGGCTGCGAGTACATGACCGGCGGGGTCGTCGTCGTGCTCGGCCCCACCGGCCGCAACTTCGCCGCGGGCATGAGCGGCGGCGTCGCTTACGTCTTCGACCGCGACGGCGACTTCCGCGCGCGCTGCAACCCGGGGATGGTCGAGCTCGAGTCGGTGGTCGACGAGAGCGACATCTGGCTGTTGGCCACGATGATCGAGGATCACGTGCGCCACACCGACAGCACCCTGGGCCGCCGCCTGCTGGACAACTGGGAGATGATGCTGCCGCGCTTCGTGAAGGTGATGCCCACCGAGTACAAGCGCGTGCTCCAGCGACGCCGGGCGGCCCGCCGCCCTGCCTCGCTGAGCGCGGCCAGCTGAGGAGCATTCGATGGGCAAGGACACCGGCTTCAAGGAACACCGGCGCGAGGGCGCGCCCAAGCGGCCCGTCTCGGAGCGCGTGGGCGACTTCCGCGAGTTCACCCTGCCGCGCTCGCTGCCGGTCATCCAGGCGCAGGGCGGCCGCTGCATGGACTGCGGCGTGCCCTTCTGTCACCAGGGCTGCCCGCTGGGCAACCCGATCCCCGACTTCGACGACCTGGTCTACCGCGACCGCTGGCACGAGGCCTTCCTGGCGCTGGACGGCACCAACAACTTCCCGGAGTTCACCGGGCGGCTGTGCCCCGCGCCCTGCGAGGCGGCGTGCGTGCTGAACATCAACGACGACCCGGTCACCATCGAGCAGATCGAGCTCGAGATCGCCGAGCGCGCCTTCGCCGAGGGCTGGGTGACCCCGAGGGCGCCGCGCGCGCGCAGCGGCCACAGCGTGGCGGTGGTGGGCAGCGGCCCCGCCGGCCTCGCGGCGGCGCAGCAGCTGGCGCGCGCCGGCCACGCGGTCACCGTGTACGAGCGAGACGACCGCCTCGGCGGCCTGCTGCGCTACGGCATCCCCGACTTCAAGATGGAGAAGCACGTCATCGACCGGCGCCTGCGCCAGCTCGAGGCCGAGGGCGTGCAGTTCGTCACCGGCGCCGAC
Organism: bacterium; assembly: GCA_030426945.1. Lineage (GTDB taxonomy): Bacteria > Myxococcota_A > Bradymonadia > UBA7976 > UBA1532 > JACKDN01. The sequence goes on along the minus strand of JAUHXL010000018.1, from coordinate 3,331 downwards.
GTCGGGCGCGCGCCCCGCTGGGACGCCCTGCGCGCCGAGCACGACGCGCTGCTGCTGGCCATCGGCGCGCGCCGCCCGCGCGACCTCGAGGTGCCCGGGCGGGTGCTCGAGGGCGTGCACCTGGCGATGGACTACCTCGAGCAGCAGAACCGCGTCGTCGCTGGCGACACCCTCGACCCGGCCGCCCGCATCCACGCCGAGGGCAAGCACGTGATCATCCTCGGCGGCGGCGACACCGGCAGCGACTGCCTGGGCACGGCCCTGCGCCAGGGCGCCCGCAGCGTCCGCCAGATCGAGCTGCTGCCGCGCCCGCCCGAGAGCCGCAGCGAAGGGAACCCCTGGCCCCAGTGGCCCACCGTCTTCCGCGTGTCGTCGTCGCAGCAGGAGGGCGGCGAGCGCGGGTTCGCCCTGATGACGACGGCCCTCGAGGGCGACGGGCGGGTGCAGCGCCTGCGCGCTCGCCAGGTGGACCTCGTCGACGGCCGCCTGGTCATGCTCGAGGCGCCCGAGGTGGCCTACGACTGCGATCTGCTGTTGCTGGCGATGGGCTTCGTGGGGCCCGAGACCGACGCGCTGACCGAGCAGCTCGGCGTCGAGCTCGACGAACGGGGCAACGTGAAGGTCGACGGCAGCCTGGCGACCAGCGTGCCGGGCGTCTACGCCGCGGGCGACGCCGCGCGCGGCGCGTCCCTCATCGTCTGGGCCATCAGCGAGGGGCGCGAGGCGGCGCGGGCCATCGACGCCCACCTGCGCTCGGGCCGGGCCGCGCTTCCCACGCGCGGCGGTGACAGCGCCTTCGGGGGTCGCTGACCCACCTCGTTCGAGCCATGGCGCTCACTGACCGAAACTGCTATCCGTAAGGCGCGCGGTCGGGCAGGAGCGCCGCGTCACGGCTGGGCGAGGGCACCATGAGGTATCAGGAGTTCTGGAGCGCGTTGATGGCTTCCTGCCGCTGCCTGGTGGCGGACGGCGAGCTGCTCGAGCGCTTGTATCGGGTGCGCATGGTCCTCGAAGACTACGTCGAGGCCGAGGGCGGGCCGCCGAGCGACTTCCGGCGGGAGTGGCGCGGCGTGCAGGCCCTGCTGGGGGCCCCGCTGGTCGAGGGGGCCGAGCCGCCGCGCGTGGCGATGGAGTCGGGGCCCGCCATCGACCTGGCGCAGACCCCGTTGAGCCTGCTGGTCGAGGCCCAGAACCTGTAGCGCCGGATGTCCGGCGTTCGCCGGTCAGCCGTAGTGGACGACCACCCAGGCGCGCCGGCCGCTGCTCCACTGGAACCACACGCCGTCGTGCACGCGGTAGGTCTCGCCGTGGCGCACCGCCACGCGGTAGCCGCGAGGCAGAACCTCGACGCTGGCGCCGATGGGCAGGCGGGCCGGGCGGTAGTCGTCGCCGCGCCGCTCGTAGTAGCGCTCGCCGTCGCAGTACCAGGTGCGGCCGCTGATCACGACGGGCGTGTAGCGGACGTGCACCGGGCGGTGGCGGACGTAGGGCCGTCGGACCGGGACGTGGACCACGGGGCGGCGGGACGGCACGTGCACCACGGGGCGGCGGGCCGGCACGTGCACCACGGGGCGGCGCGACGGCACGTGGGCGGGGGCCGGGCGGGCGGCGGGGCGGGCCGGGGTGGCCGCCGGTCGCCGCCGCGCGGGCGGGCGGGCCGGCGCCGCGCGGGCCGGCTCGCGGCGGCCGGCGCCGTCGTCGCGGCCGCGGGCCGAGGCGACGCCGGGCGCGAGCAGGGCGGCGCCGGTGAGCAGGGTGATCAGACCGATGGTGGAGCGGAGCAGGCGGGGGGCGTTCAGGGTGGCGCGCTTCATGGGGAACCTCCGAGTGGTGGACGCCGTGGCGTCGTGACGCCCGCTAAGACCCCGGCCTGCGCGGAGCGGTTTACGAGCCTCCGCACAAAATCCTCCGCGTCGCGCTGCACGGCCCGGCCCGCCGACCCGACCCCGGCGAAGCCCTCGCGCGCCGCCGACGACGCCCGTGGCCTGCCATGCGCGATGAGTTGACCACCGATGGTTTTGTCTGTCGTGCCATCCAGGCTCCTGTTGGCCCAGCGGTGGCTGCAGTCATCCGCCTGCCGGGCATCGCCGCCCGCCGCGGCGGCAGGGTCGATCGGACCACCGATGACGCCCACCACCCCCGTGGCAGCCAGCGCGCCGCGTCGGCGCCCGATCCGCACACCGCGCCTTGCACCGTCGGGGCGCGCTCGTCAGACTGCGCGGCCATGAGCCGACCCCGCCGCCGCCCCGAAATCCTCGCCCCCGCCGGTGACCTCGCCTCGCTCGACGCGGCCCTTGCGGCCGGCGCCGACGCCGTCTACTTCGGCCTCGACGACGGCTTCAACGCGCGGGCGAAGGCGGCGAACTTCTCGCGCGCCACGCTGGCGTCGACCGTCGCGCGCATCCACCGCGCCGGCGCCCGCGCCTACGTCACCCTCAACACGCTGGTGTTCGAGTCCGAGCTCGAGACGGTCGAGGCCATCGTGCGCGACGTGGCGGCGGCCGGCGTCGACGCGGCGCTCGTCCAGGATCCCGCCGTCGCGCTGGTGGCCCGCGCCGTCTGCCCGGCGCTCGAGATCCACGCCAGCACCCAGATGACCGTCTCGAGCCCCGAGGCCGCGCGGTTCGCCGCCGAGCTGGGCATCACGCGCGTGGTCGTGCCGCGCGAGCTGTCGGTGGACGAGGTGGCCCGCTTCGCGGCCGACACCGACCTCGAGCTCGAGGTGTTCGTGCACGGCGCCCTGTGCATGTCGTGGAGCGGGCAGTGCCTCACCAGCGAAGCGTGGGGCGGCCGCTCGGCCAACCGCGGCCAGTGCGCGCAGTCCTGCCGCATGCCCTACACGCTGCTGGTGGACGACGCGCCCCGCGACCTGGGCGAGGTGCGCTACCTGCTCAGCCCGCGTGATCTGGCCGGCTTCCGCGCGGTGCCAGCGCTGCTGGACGCGGGCGTGGCGTCGCTGAAGATCGAGGGGCGGTACAAGGGGCCGACCTACGTGGTCACCGCGGTCGAGGCCTACGCGCGGTGGGCCGAGGCGGTCGTGGCCGGGCCGACCGCGGCCGACGAGGCGCGCGTGTCCGAGGATCTCGCGGCGATGTCGGTGGCGTACAGCCGCGGCTTCGGCGACGGCTTCCTGGGCGGCTCGGATCACCAGACGCTGGTGGACGGGCGCTTCCCCAAGCACCGCGGGGCCTTCGTGGGGATCGTCGAGGCGGTGGACGGCGACGTCGTGACGGTGCGGACGGGCGGCGAGGCGCACCCGCGCAGCGGCGGGGCGGGGCTGCCGGCGGGGCCGGGCGCGCCGGCCGGCGTGCTGGCGGCGGGGCTCGCGCCG